>CAXMNG010000001.1:0-9705 GCA_964194585.1 Salibacteraceae bacterium
TGACTCTTGGCAGGGCTCGACGATCCTTATGAACCGGCCGGAACATGGTCTGTGTCTCATCCGGATCGATTTTTGCCATGGAAGCAGTCCAACTCGCGTCTGAATAGTATCCATAGTTATATCGGCTGAAGGTCCGGATTCGTTAGTCCTCGGGGGGGCAGGCCAGGGCGATACAGGGAGATGCCGGTGAATCCGGGCGCCGGTCACATTCGCGGGAACGGCTGACGGCTACTGCAGAATATCCCGCTTCCGGTATCCGTCCGGCACCTGAAAAATGCCCGCATCCAGCTTCGCGCTGGAGCGGGACGCCAGGGTGCTGATGTCGCCGTCGACGAGGTCGCGCATGCGAACCGGGATACCCTTCATGGCGCGCAGATTCATGGATACGGCATCGTTGTCGTTTTTCCCGCTCACCCGCTCCATGATCTTTCTCACGGCGTCCGTGGCGTTGACCATGGAGAGGTAATCCGCCGTGTCCAAACCCAGCACTCCGGCCCGTGCCACGCACACGTCGCCGGACGGCTTGCCGTTCACCAGAACCATCAGCTTGGTACAGGTAACACCGGCAACCGTGTCTTCGCCTTGCCGCTGGACGGTGGTTTTCACGGGTTTGCGCGCCGCGCCGGGCTGCATGTAGCTGCCCATCATCTGCTGCATCTGCGCCTTCTGCTCGTCGCTCATGTTTTCCATCTGCTGCTGCATCTGCTCCATCGCGGCACTCATCTGCTGTTGCGCTGCGCCCATCTTCTGCTCCATGCGCTTCGCCGTTTCCTCGTCCATGACCATGTAAGTCCTGGACCGATGATCGATGATGACGATCTCCGGCTTGCCATCCTTGAACAGCATTTTCGAGTTTCTGTCCCCCATCAGCACATCGCCATCCTTGACCTGGATGATGGTCTCGCCGTCGGGGAACGCTTCGCTCGTGTACTTGAGCGTCGCGTCCGGCTGGCCGACGGTCGGCAATAGGAGTGGCAGGATGAGGAAGTAGCGAAGGTTCATGTCGGCTTCTCCTTGAATCGCGCGCGGATCCGTCACCGGCGAGCCCGATAATACCCTTTTGGGTTGTAACGTGCGTATTGAGGAATGTCCCCAATCACCAATCAAGCGCCTCTGCGACGGGCTTCTCAGATTGCCCCCGCTTACGCCTTCTGAACACCTCTCGCCGGCCGCTAATTATCTAAAGAGAAATCACTCCACAGCCGATAACACTTCATGAGCGTAGGAACCGAACTCCCACCTGCGCCAGCCCACGGGGGTGCCCCGTGACGGGCCGGTTTTGGCCTGTCTGCGGTAGAAGCGTCGACTGTGTCGCAATCCCGGAATGGGAACAGGATGTATCAGCCGGGAGTCGGTCACAATCACAGTGATGAGCAGAGAACCCCAAAGCGTGGCAGAGTCGGACGCGGTGGAACTTGCACCGATGTTGCAGAGCGTCGCCCAGAACTGGCTCGCGTGGCAGTGCACCCTGATCACGGGCACCTGCCACGGCGTCATCGCCTTGGGGCTGCCCGACCAGGGGCCGTATCGGCCCACCGCCTGCTGGCCCGAGGGCTCCGATCCATCGGTAGCGCTGTCGAAGACCGCCAAGGCCGCCATCAGCAAGCGCAAGGGCGTGGTTGCAGAATTAAAATCGTCAAACCCCGATGAACATCCGGACAAGGATGCTATTGCCTACCCGATAGTCATCGACGGCAAGTTGCTCGGGGTCGCCGCCATCGAGGTGGAGCGTCAGCCCAATGTTCGCCAGAAGTCCGTCCTGCAGATGCTGCAGTGGGGGGCGGCCTGGTTTCAGGCCATGTGCGACCAGCAGGGACAGGCCCAGCAGCAGAGCAAGGCCGCCGGTGGCGACAATCTGGGCATGGTGCTGGAGCTGGTCAGCACCGCCGTGGAGCAGGATCGCTTCCAGGCGGCGGCGACCGCCGTCGTCACGGAGCTCGCGACACGCCTGAAGCTCGAACGCGTGAGCCTCGGCTTCATCCACGGCAAGCACATCAAGGTCAAGGCACTTTCCCACAGCGCCCGCTTCGAGGGCCGCCAGAGTTTGTTCCGGCAGATCGGCGCTGCCATGGACGAGGCGCTGGACCAGGAACGCACTATCGTTTATCCGGCCGCGTCGAAGACGGATCTGGATGTCTCTCGCTCCCACGGCGAGCTCGCGCGCCTGCACGGCGCGCGCGCCGTGTGCACGGTTCCCCTGAGCATGGACCACGAGATCTACGGGGCGATCACCTTCGAGCGTCCCGGTCACGAGCCGCTGGAACCGGAGATCGTGAAACTTTGCGAGCAGGCCTCCGCCCTGGTTGGCCCGATCCTCGAGGTCAAACGGCGCGACGATCGCTGGTTTGCCACCAAGGCGCTGGACTCCCTGTCCCATCACTGCGGCCGCTTGTTCGGAAAGGGCCATCTGGTGCTCAAGGCGAGCGTTCTGCTGCTGGTGGGTCTGGTGACCTTTCTTTCCATCGCCACCGGTCAGCACCGCGTGGCGGCCACCGCGGCGCTGGAAGGAATCGTCGAACGGGTGGCGGTGGCGCCGGAGGATGGTTATGTCGCCACCGCCGCAGTGCGTCCCGGCGATTTGGTCAAGAAGGGCCAGGAGCTGGCAACGCTGGACAGCAAGGATCTGGAGCTCGAGCGCGTCAAGTGGACCAGCCAGCGCGAGCAGCTAAAAAAGGAGTATCGGGAAGCGCTCGCAAAGTTCGAGCGTGCCCAGGTCAGCATCCTGCGGGCGCGTATGGAACAGTCGGACGCCCAGATCGCGCTCTTGGACGAGCAGCTCGCGCGCACACAGATACTGGCGCCCTTCGATGGCGTGATTGTCAGCGGCGATCTCACCCGAACGCTCGGGTCGCCCGTGGAGCGGGGTCAGGTGCTCTACAAGATCGCTCCGCTCAACAACTATCGCGTGGTGCTGGAAGTCGATGAACGTGATTTCTCCGATGTGGCCATCGGACAGACCGGCACTCTCGCGCTGGCCGCGGCGCCGAACGAGCGCTTGGAAATAATCGTCAACAAAATCACACCGGTCTCGACACCGGAAAACGGTAGCAACTTCTTCAAGGTCGAAGCGTCGCTTGCCAGTCCGCCGCAGCACCTGCGCCCGGGTATGCAGGGTGTCGGCAAGGTCGAGGTCGGTGAACGCAGGCTCATCTGGATCTGGACGCACCGAATCGTCGACTGGCTGCGTCTGTGGATCTGGGCCTGGTGGCCATGAGTGACTCGCTGTTCAGTCCGCATTGGTACCGGGTTGCGGAGCTGACGCCGAAGATACGCAGTCACGCCAAGTTCCGGCGCCATCACTATCGCGGTCAGCTCTGGTACGTGCTCGATGACCGGGCTACCGGGCGCCATCATCGCTTCACCCCGGCGGCATACCATTTCATCGCTCGCTTTGACGGTGACCAGAAAGTGAAGGATGCATGGGACGCAACCACTTCGCGTCTCGGCGACGATGCCCCTACTCAGGACGAAGCCATTCAACTGATGGGCCAGCTGCACGCCGCCGACGTGCTCCAGTGCGACGTGCCGCCGGACACCGAGGAGCTTTTCAACCGCTATCAGAAGGAGCAGCGCCAGAAGTGGAAGAAGCGGCTGATGAATCCACTCGCCGTGCGCATCCCGCTTCTCGATCCCGATCACTTCCTGGAAACATGGCTGCCGTTCGTGCGGCCGTTCTTCGGTTGGTTCGGTTTCCTGATCTGGGTGGGAATCGTTGCTACCGGCGTCGTTCTCGCCACTACCCATTGGAAAGAGCTTAGCGTGCACGCGGCGTCGCAGGCTCTTTCGCCCATGAATCTCCTGTTGCTCGTTGCCGTCTACCCCATCGTCAAAGGGCTGCACGAGCTTGGACACGGCTTCGCCACCAAAGTATGGGGAGGCGAGGTTCACGAAATGGGGATCATGTTCCTGGTGTTCATGCCGGTGCCGTACGTGGATGCGACCGCGTCAGCGTCCTTTCCTGAGAAGCGCCGCCGCATTTCCGTGAGTGCTGCCGGCATGATAGTGGAGCTGGGCCTGGCGGCGATTGCCATGTTCCTGTGGTTGCAGGTAGAGCCAGGTATCGTGCGCGATATCGCATTGAATATCATGTTGATCGGCGGCATCTCCACGTTGTTGTTCAACGGCAATCCATTGCTGCGATTCGACGGCTACTATATGTTTGCAGACGCCATCGACGTTCCCAATCTTGGTTCCCGCTCGAACAAGTACATCGCCTATCTTTCCCAGCGTTACCTGTGTGGCGTGCGCGGCGGTCAATCGCCGGCCAACGCGCCGGGTGAAGAGCGCTGGTTTTTCTTCTACGGCATCAGCGCGTTCTTCTATCGCCAGTTCATCATGGTGGCGATCATCACGTTGATCGCTCTCAAGGCATTCGCCCTGGCCGTTGTGCTGGGCGGTTGGGTCGTCTTTCAGCAACTACTCATGCCAACCGGCAAGGCGATCGCTTATCTGCTTTTCAATCCTGCCGTGCGCCGCACACGGGTTCGCGCGATTTTCGTCATCACGACTCTGGTGGTATCCGTCGTGGGTGGATTGTTTCTGGCGCCCGCACCTCACTGGACGCGCGCCGAAGGTGTGCTCTGGTTACCCGAGCAGGCGCACGTACGTGCCGGCACCGACGGCTTCATCTTACGCTTGCTGGTGGCGGCCGACAGTCAGGTGAAACGCGGCGACCCCGTATTCGCGCTCGAAGATCCGTTGCTGGATGCACACTTAAAGGTCCTGGAAGCGCAGCGCAAAGAGCTCAAGGTGGAGTACGACGCCAGTCAGTACGAGGATCGCGTCGAAGCACAGAAGATCAAGGACGAGCTGAAAACGGTGGGAGCATCCCTCGTCCGCGCGCGGGAGCGCATCGACGATCTGGTCGTGCGCAGCACCAGCGACGGGACCCTCGTCGTTCCCCAGGCGCAGGATCTGCCGGGGCGTTTCGTACGTCACGGTGAGCCCATCGCATACGTGGTGGATTTCAAAGACATTACGGCGCGTGTCGTCGTGCCCCAGGCCGATGTCGGGTTGGTGCGGCGCGACACCAGGAGTGTGACGGTGCGTCTTGCCGACGATGTGGCGACAATGCTGCCGGCGACGATTCTGCGCGAGGTGCCGGCGGCCAGCGATCGATTACCGAGCGCCGCGTTGGGATCTGTCGGCGGTGGAACATTCCAGGTGGATCCCCAGGACCAGCAGGGAACGCGCACCCTGGACCCGATATTCCAATTTGATTTGAGCTTGCCGCCGGATACCGAGATCGGCAACGCAGGCGGGCGCGTTTTTGTGCGCTTCGACCACGGTACCGAGCCATTAGCGCAACAGTGGTACCGCAGTCTCCGCCAGCTGTTCCTGCGTCAGTTCACCATCTGACCATGAAAGATCAGCGGCATCTGCGACCCGGGGTCAAGCTCGGGAGCTATCCACAGCGCCCGCCTTTCGGCGACAATCGTTTCGAGCGGGCGTTGAAGGGCTGGCTCCGGGGGATTCGGCCGCCACCGGCGGCCAGGCGCGGGTCGTGGCGTCGTTTCCTGCGCCAGGTGAACAGTCATTCGGACACCCTCGCCGACGCTGGCAAGAATCGCCTCGCCGACCACATGGAAAATGCCAGGCGGCATCTGAACAACGACGGTCTTACGCAGGCCGCCATTGCGCGTGCCTTTGCAATTGTGCGCGAGGTGGCGGGTCGCGAGGTGGGCATGCGCCACTTCGACGTTCAGCTCGTAGGCGGCTGGATCATGATGGAAGGGATGATGGCTGAAATGCGCACGGGAGAAGGGAAGACCCTGACGGCGACCCTGCCTGCGTGCACTGCGGCCCTGACCGGTATTCCCGTGCACGTGGTATCGGTGAACGACTACCTGGTTACCCGTGACGCGGAAGAGATGGGTCCGGTCTACCGCGCGCTGGGACTCACGGTCGGGATCATCACCGAGGACATGGATCCGGACGCCAGGCGCAAGGCCTACGCGTGCGACATCACCTACTGCAGCAACAAGCAGCTGGTCTTCGATTACTTGAAGGACAAGCTCGCGCTCGGGTCGGGCGATCCCGGCCTCAAGCTCGCGCTGGAATCCCTGCACACGGACCAGCCGCGGATAGACAGGCTGCTTCTTCGCGGTCTGTACTACGCCATCGTCGACGAAGCCGACAGTGTGCTCATCGACGAAGCACGCACGCCCCTTATCCTGTCCGCCCAGGGTCAGAGTGAAGAGCAGGTAAAGGTGTGCCGGCAGGCATTGTTTCTGGCCGGCCAGCTGCGTGCGGGCACCGACTTCCTGCTCCATCCCCGCGAACGCCAGCTCGAGCTTCTCGATCGAGGCGAGCAGCGCCTGGGAGAAATCGCAGAGCCCCTTGGCGGACTGTGGAGCGGTAAGCGGCGCCGTCGGGAACTGGTGAGCCAGGCTCTCAGCGCCCAGCAACTTTTCATTCGCGACAAGCACTATCTGGTGCGCGACGACAAGATTCAGATCATCGACGAGCATACGGGCCGGGTGATGGCCGACCGTGCCTGGGAACGCGGTCTGCACCAGATGATCGAATGCAAGGAAAATGTCGAACTCACCAGCAATCGCGAGACCCTTGCGCGCATCAGCTACCAACGGTTCTTTCGCCGTTACCTGAGGCTGGGTGGCATGAGCGGAACCCTGGATGAGGTGCGCGGCGAGCTATGGTCCGTGTACGGACTTGGTGTCGTCGCGGTACCGACCGATCGTCCCATGATTCGCATCCAGCGCCCGGATCGCACCTACCGGCGCGCCGTGCAGAAATGGACCGCCATCGTCAAGCGCATTCGGGCCGCGCACCAGCGCGGCCGGCCGGTGCTGGTGGGCACCGGCACGGTGGAGGATTCAGAGCGCTTAAGCCGGCTCCTGAAAAGGGTCAAGCTGAAGCACCAGGTGCTCAACGCCCACCAGGACGAGCAGGAGGCGGAGATCGTCGCCAGCGCCGGCGAGAAGGGCCGCATCACGGTGGCCACCAACATGGCCGGGCGTGGCACCGACATCAAGCTCGGGCCCGGCGTTAAAGAACTCGGCGGATTGCACGTTATATCCAGTGAGCGCCACATCGCCCGCCGCATCGATCGCCAGCTCGCGGGCCGCTGCGCCCGCCAGGGTGATCCGGGCAGCTACGAAGCTATTCTGTCCCTGGAGGACGAGCTCGTGGGTCTGTATTTCGGCGATGGCGTGAAGAGTCTGCTGTCGGCTATCGGTCGCAAGAATCGCCCGGTGCCCCGATGGGTGGCCAGTGTGCTGATCGCACTGCCCCAGCGGATGCTGGAGCGCTACCATCGCCGCGTGCGGCGCGAGCTGCTCAAGGTGGACGAGCAGCGTGGCAAGCTGCTCGCGTTTACGGGTGCGCCGGAGTAATGGAGTGAATCGAGCAATGACTGCTGAGTACAAACGCACACGCGTGAGCGCATTCGCGGGCGCAATCGCCGGCGTTCTGGCGACAGTGGCCAGCGAAGCCGGCGCCAATAGTGATGCGACCTTCGATTGTGTCATCCAACCCACCGAGGTGGTGGAGCTCAGCAGCTCGGTTTCGGGAATCATCGGCAGCATCGAGGTGGATCGCAGCGATCCCGTCGAAGAAGATCAGGTGGTAGCGACGCTGCAGTCCGACGTCGAACAGGCACAGGTGGAACTGTCCAAGCAACGGGCAGGATTCGACGGGGAGATCGTATCCAAGCGCGCCAGTCTCGCCTTCGCCAAACGCAAGCAGCAGCGTACCCAGAAGCTCTTCAACAAAAAGGCCGTACCTTTCCATGTTCTTGACGAAGCCAAGACCGATGCGATTCTCGCGGCCACCGAGCTGCGTAATGCGGAGCAGAACAAGCGCATGGCGGAACTGGAGCTCGAACGCGCCCAGGCGACGTTGGCGCTTCGCACCGTGCGCAGCCCCGTTTCCGGCGTGGTCGTCGAGCGCCTGAAATCGCCTGGAGAGTTCGTCGAGGACAAGCCCATTCTGCGCATCGCCCAGCTCGATCCCCTGCGCGTGGAGGTGATCGTGCCGGTGGGCAGATTCGGCACCATCTCCACCGGCATGCGCGCCGAGGTGACACCGGAGCTTGCCAGGAAGCGCAAGTACATCGCCGAGGTCAGCATCGTCGACAAGGTGGTGGACGCCGCCAGCGGTACCTTCGGCGTGCGCCTGGAGCTGCCCAATCCCGGCAACTACATCCCCGGCGGCCTTCGTTGCAGCCTGACTTTCCTCGACTGACGACGCTCTCCGTAATGGCGCAAGGGGCCGCGCCCCCGCCATTTCTCCACGATTTGCGACGAGCCACACAATCGAGACCCGCCAGATCGGGCGTAACCTTCGGTTCTTGCCGTTACAGAACGATATAAGGGGCGAGTGCCGGTCCACCGGACGGGTCCGCGGGGCTTCTGATATGGCGCGTGGCAAGTCTAGGAATGGCGTTACTTTTCTGGGTTGAGTGGTACCGCGATTGTGACGATACAACTTAATGACCTGATCGGGGCTGCCGATCGAGGGACCCCATCAGCGGTGGTGGTTCGACGCCGGATCCCGACCCCCCTCTCCGGTGGCGGTGGAAATTCGAAAGGAGACCGACGAGGATGGACAGGAAGACGATGACTGGCAGGAAAAACGCGTTCAGCGCCTGCTGGATCCAATTTATACCGCGAGCAAAGAGTAATACACGCGAGTTAGTACGGTGAAAAAGCTGAAACTCAAAGGGTTCAAGTTCAAGAAGCTCAGCATCAATCCCTTCGTGAGGATGAGTCTTGGTCTTGTGGCCCTGACGTTGTGCATGGTCCTCGTCGGCGACATGGTGCTTGGATTGACGAGCGACGAACGTCGCGCGCTTCTGGATCAACGCAAGAAAATTTGCGAAACTCTCGCCGTCCAATTCTCCGAGCTCGCGGAGGCAGGTCAAATCGGCACCATCCGCAAGTCCATGGAATCTCTGGTGGTGGGCAACGCGGACGTGATGTCGACAGCCCTGGTCGACATCGATGGTGAGACCCTGGCCGCGGCTGGCGATCATGCGCAATTCTGGGAATCACCGGGCGGCAATAATTCCACGCCGACTCACGCGCAGGTACCGATTTTCTCCGGGGACGATCAATGGGGTACCGTCGAAGTGAGCTTCGCGAAGACGGCCATGGATTTCTCGGGGCTGCTGGGAGATCCCCTGGTGCGATTCCTGGTGTTTCTCGCTCTCGCGGGCTTCGCGGGTTACCTGTTTTTCATGAAGACGAGCTTGAAACACCTGGATCCGAAAGCAGTGATTCCCGACCGTGTACGCTCGGCTCTGGATTTGCTGGCCGAAGGAGTCGTTATGGTGGATCAAAAGCACAGCATCGTGCTGGCGAATGTGGCCTTCGCCTCGAAGATCGGTAAGGACGTGGACAGCTTGCTGGGACAGCCGCTGTCGAAAATGACCTGGCATGCCAACGACGCGAAGGCGAAGAGAGTGAAGGAGAAGAATCTTCCCTGGGCAAAAGCCGTGAAGGAAGGCAAAACTCAGACCGACTGTCTGTTGTCACTGACGACGGAAGCCGGCGAGAAACGGGATTTCTCCATCAACAGCTCGCCGATCATGGATGGCAGTAAGAAAATGCGCGGCGCCATGGCCACGTTCAACGACGAGACAGCCTTGCAACAGGCAAATTCCGTACTCGTCGACATGATGGACAAGCTAAAGAACAGCCAGGAGCAGGCGAAAATCCAGAACGAAGAGCTTCAGCGACTCGC
>CAXMNG010000002.1:0-2814 GCA_964194585.1 Salibacteraceae bacterium
ATTCGAGATTCGCGAGCGCGATTTTATAGCCTCGGCCTTCTTCGCCGAGCATCAGATCCGGCGTAACCTCCATGTCTTCCAGCACGATCTGACAGGTATCTGAGCTGCGCTGACCAAGCTTCTTCTCGACACTGGCTACGCGATAACCGTCCGAGCTCGTCGGCACCAGAAAGGCGCTGATGCCGTGCTTGCCGGCTTGGGTGTCGGTGACTGCGAACACCATCGCCACGTCGGCGATGGAGCCCGAGGTGACAAACTGCTTGGTGCCGTTGAGCACGAACTTGTTGCCGCTGCCCTCGGCCCGCGTGCGCAGATTCGATGCATCCGAACCGGCTTGTGGTTCGGTGAGACAGAATGCGCCGAGCATTTGCCCCCGGGCGAGGGGCTTCAAAAAGCGGTCTTTCTGGGTATCGGAGCCGAAGCTTTGAATCGCGGCGCAAACGGGGGTGTTGTTGACGTTCATGATGGTGGAGACGCCGCCGTCTCCGGCCGCGATCTCCTCCACCGCAAGCACGTACGAGACGAAGTCCGTACCGGCTCCTCCCCATTGCTCCGGTACCGTCATGCCGAGCAGTCCCAAGCGTCCCATTTCCGCAATCACGTCGCGCGGAACACGGGCTTCCTGATCCCAGCGGGCCGCGTTGGGCGTCAGGCGCGTGGCAGCGAAATCCCGCGCCATGTCGCGAACCATGCATTGCTCTTCGCTGAATATCACTGCCTGGGCTTGTTTTTGAGGGGACAGACCCCTTTTCCCACTGGTTCGTTGCACAGATACGAGAATACCGCCGGTAAAAAGGGGTCTGTCCCCTTAAAAACCTGGGTATGAGCGCCCGCTAGTGTGGCAGTGAGATGAAAGGCGCGCCAGCCCCTCCGCAGTCGGAGGGAGGGATAGGCGGGCGGGCCCTCGTGGCCCGCCCCGGTAGGCGGATATTCTAGAATACGGCTCGGCGGGCTTCCTCCACCGGCAGCAACCGTCGCAGGATCTCCACGCCTTCGCGCATCTCGGCCTCCGGCACGCCGGCGTAGCCGAGCAGTAGCCCGGGTTGCGGGCACTCCCGCAGATAGTAGGTGGACAGCGCCGAGAGGTTGATGCCGGCTTCCTCGGCGCGTCGCGCGATTTCCCTGTCGTCGATGGACTGGGGCAGGTAGGCTGCCAGTTGCATTCCGGCGTTCACTGGACCGAGCTCCAGCACATGACCCATCTGCTCGATCAACAAGGTGCTGAAACGCTGCAGTCGATCCGCATATAACGCACGCATGCGCCGCAGGTGCGATGCGTAGTGCCCTTCGCCGATGAAGTCGGCGGCTGCCGCCTGTATCGTCAGAGGCGCATCATGGCCGGAGTGGCGGAGCGCCCGGCGGAACACCGGGACCAGGCCGCGGGGCACGACCAGGTAGGCGAGTCGCAGAGCCGGGAACATGGTCTTGGAGAATGTACCAACGTAGATGACGCGTTCGGCCGTATCCAGACCCTGCAAGGCGGACAAGGGCCGGCCGCGGTAGCGGTACTCGCTGTCATAATCATCCTCGACAACCCACGAGTTCGCGCGCTGAGCCCACTCCAGCAACCGCAGGCGACGTTCCAGACTCATGATGGTTCCCAGGGGGAACTGGTAGGACGGCGTCACATAGGCGAGACGGGCGCGGGGTGCCGCGCGCTCACCGGCGGCCACATCCAGTCCGTCGTCGTCCACCGGTACCGGATGCAGGCGCGCGCCTGCGCCCAGCAACGCGGCCCGGGCACCGGGGTAACCCGGTTCCTCCATCCAGGCGGTATCGCCTGGATCGAGCAGCATGCGTGTCACCAGGTCGAGGCCCGACTGGGCACCGCCGACGACGATTACCTGGTCCGGCGAGCAGTTGACACCGCGCGCCGCGCCCAGATACTCGGAGATAGCGTTTCTCAACCCCGGGTGTCCGCCGTTCTGATCGTAACCCAGCATATCCGGCGCGGGCTTACGGCTGTGGCGCACCAATAATCGCGACCAGGTACTGAACGGGAACTCGTCGAAGGCCGGAAGCCCCGGTTGGAAAGCGCATCGACCGGGGTTCGCAATGCTGCGAACGGTACCCGCGATTGCCCTGCCGCGGGTCGACAGCGACAGCTCCGTGGGTCCCACCGCCGCGTCGTCGCTGGGAACGGCGGCAATATTCAACAGCATGTCGGGGGCAATAGAGGTCACCGTCGTGCCAGAGCCCACTCGTGCCTGCAGATAACCTTCGGCCACCAGTTGCTCGAAGGCCGCCATGACGGTATTTCGTGCAACACCGAGATCCGACGCCATGACTCGTGTGGACGGCAGGCGCGTGCCGGGTCGCAGCCGACCCGCGAGTATGGCCTGGCGCAGGGCGTCGAAGAGCTGACGATGAAGCGGTAGCGCGCCCTGGCGATCGAGCGACACGGTACCCAGTAATACGGCTGGTGTTGACATGACTATGAGATCCCTATGATTTGTCCAATCGGTCAACCGGAATGCGCAACTGTCCCTGGATCGACAGGCGGGTCACCGGCTTGGGCGGACGGCTCTGGAAGCATCGATGAGGTAGGGGCGGAGCGAACGGAATCGAGGGCAAGGGCTGCCACCGAATCTATGACCCGCGAACCATCCACTCCGACCCCTGAAACTCTTGATACGATTTTTGTCCTCCTCGACGCACCCGATCGTTACCCGCCAGGCGCCCGACGTCGTCGCGCCGGTTTCCGAAAGTGCAAAGCAATGGCCGTGCCAGCTTTCTCCAAGTCCAGGAAAAACAGTGCCTTGAGAAAGTGGCCGCGTGAAAAAGCGGCTTTGGAGGACCCGGATGGGCCGGTTA
>CAXMNG010000003.1:0-2471 GCA_964194585.1 Salibacteraceae bacterium
TCCGCGGTTGGTCAACTTGTTAGCTGACCTTTATCCTGAGTCCGTCCACGTGAGAGGTGCGGAGCTGCAGGCGGCAGACGATGAAACTGTATGGAATTACGCGATTCAGCAACAACTTGTAATTGTTTCCAAGGACTCAGACTTCCGCCAGCGTAGTTTTCTTGCCAGCGTTCCTAGCATTGGAATAGTATCTCTGGATTAGCACAGGCGATGACTATCGACACAGCCAACACGGTCATCATCGGCGGCGGCGTGGTCGGCTGTTCGGTTCTGTTTCACCTGGCGAAGTTCGGCTGGAAGGACGTGGTGCTGCTCGAACGCTCCGAGCTTACTTCCGGGTCGAGCTGGCACGCCGCCGGGCAGATTCACACAATCAGCTCCGATCCCAATATCTCCAGGCTCCAGGGCTATACCATCAATCTGTACAAGGAGATCGAGGAGACATCAGGACAGTCGGTGGGCATGCACGCGACGGGAGGCTTTTATCTGGCATCCAACCAGGACTGGTACGACTATCTGAAGCGTGAGCGATCGAAGGCGCGCTACATGGGTCTCGACCAGGAGTTCATCTCGGTGGAGGAAGCCGCCCGCCGGCATCCGTTGATCGATCCGTCCCACTACATCGCCGCGCTGTGGGATCCCCTGGACGGTGACATCGATCCATCGGGTGTCACCTACGCTTACGCGAAGTCCGCGCGCGTGCACGGCGGTAACTACCACACCAACACACCGGTGCTGGAAACCAATCAGCGCGCGGACGGCAGCTGGGATGTGGTGACACCCGAGGGCACCATCAACTCCGAGATGATCGTCAATGCCGGTGGCCTGTGGGCGCGCGAGGTGGCGCAGCTCGCAGGGTTGCATTTGCCGGTTCAGCCCATGGAGCACCATTATCTGATTACGGACACGATCCCCGAGATCGCAGAGCGCGGCAACGAACGCCTGCCCGCCGGAATCGACTACGAAGGCAACATGTACTTCCGCCAGGAGCGCGACGGCTTACTGCTTGGCACCTACGAGCCCCGTGCGACGCCCTGGTCCCTGGGTGGTACGCCCCAGGACTTCGGTCACGAGCTCCTGGAGCCGAAGCTCGAGCACATCGAGGATCGCCTGGCCATCGGGTTCGAGCGCATTCCCGCGCTGGAGCGCGCGGGAATCAAGAACATCGTCAACGGTCCCTTCACTTTCGGCCCCGACGGCAATCCAATGATCGGTCCGGTGCCGGGCATGCGTAACTACTGGGTGGCGGTCGGCGTCATGGCGGGATTCTGCCAGGGCGGTGGCGTAGGCATGTGCATGGCGGAGTGGATGATCGACGGCGAACCCTCCATCGACGTCTGGGCAATGGACATTGCCCGCTTCGGTAGCTTCGCGACACCGGACTGGGGAACCATCAAGTCATCGGAAAACTACGAGCGCCGTTTCGTGATGACCTTCCCCAATGAGACGCTGCCCAAGGGGCGCCGCCAGGAAACCACCGCGCTCTACGATCGGTTGACGGCCAAGGGGGCGGTGTGGGGACAGAGCTTCGGTCTCGAAAACGTCCTGTGGTTCGCGGACGGTCCTGACGACGCCCACGAGGATCCGACCTTCCACCGCTCCCGCGCCCACGCCTATGTGGGCCGGGAGGTAAAGGCCGTGCGAGAAGCGGTGGGCGCCATCGAGATCGCCAACTTCGCCAAGCACGAATTCAAGGGCGAGGGCGCCCGGGCCTTTCTCGATCAGGTGCTCGCGGGCCGGTTGCCGAAACCGGGGCGCATCTCGCTGACGCCCATGCTGACGCCGAAGGGCAAGCTCTATGGCGATCTCAGCGTTGCCTGCCTCGCCGACGATCACTTCCTGGTGCTGGGATCCGGCGCCATGCAGCAAGCCCATCGCCGCTGGTTCGATGCGCGCCTGCCGGAATCGGGGCTGCGCTATGAAAACTTGTCGAGCCGTCTGCACGGCATCGCCATTTCCGGTCCGCAGTCGCGCGCACTCCTCGCGCGGATCACCCGTGACGATGTTTCCGCGCAAGCGCTGAAGTTTCGGGACATCCGCAAGACCTTTGTCGGCGACGTGCCCGCCATTCTTGCCCGCATCTCCTTTTCCGGCGAGCTGGGATACGAAATCTATGTGGCGCCCACGTATCAGCTGAAGCTCGCCGAAGCCATCGAGGAAGCGGGCGCCGACCTCGGCTTGCGCTGGTACGGGGCCCGGGCGTTGATGAGCCTGCGCCTGGAGAAAGCGTGGGGTGTCTGGACCCTCGATTATCGTCCCGATTTCACCGCCGCCGAGAGCGGTCTCGATGCCTTCATCCGCTGGGACAAGGAATTCATTGGCAAGCAGGCGGCGCTCGCCGAATCCAAGGCTGGCCCGAAGAGAAATCTCGTTACGATGGTGGTGGACACCGACGACATCGACGTCTCCAACGACGAGGCCATCATGAAGGACGGCGAGGCCATCGGCTATGTATCGTCGGGAGGCTATGC
>CAXMNG010000004.1:0-2863 GCA_964194585.1 Salibacteraceae bacterium
ACGTTCTCGATACCCACCGAAATACGAAGCAGATTCGGCGCGACCGGGCTGTTGGGGCCCTCGACCGTGGCACGATGTTCGATGAGGCTCTCGACACCTCCCAGGGACGTGGCCGGCACGAAGACCCGGGTGCGCGCAGCAACCGCACGGGTGGCTGCGGCGTCTCCGTCCACCAGGACCGACAGCAGGCCGCTGAAACCGCCCTGCATCTGACGCGTGGCGATGGCGTGTCCGGGATGGCTCGCTAGACCGGGATACAGCACCCGCGAGATGCGCCCGTGTCCTTCGAGTTCACGGGCAATGATCATGGCGCTTTCCGAGGAGCGCTGCACGCGCAGATGCATGGTGCGCATGCCCCGCAGCAGCAGCCACGCCTCCATGGGGCCGAGAATGGCGCCACCGAAGGTGCGCTGAAAGCGTACCGCGTGCCATTGATCATCGTCTTCCTTCGCCACCAGAACCCCGGCGATGACGTCACTGTGGCCGTTGAGATACTTGGTCGCCGAATGAAAGACGAAATCGGCGCCGAGCGCGAGCGGCCGTGTAAGAAGCGGTGTGGCCACCGTGGAGTCCACCGCCAGACGCGCGCCGGCGGCGTGAGCGAGATCCGCGGCAGCGGCGATGTCGGTGATATCCCAGGTGGGGTTGGCGGGCGTTTCAATCCAGACGATACGCGTGCGATCCGGCTTGATCGTCGATGCGAGCGCGCCGTCCACGGTGGCGTCGAAATAGTCGATGTCGACCTTCCAGTTTTCACAGAACTGAATCAGCCAATCCCTCAGTCCGTGGTACATGATCACCGGCGCAACCACATGGTCACCGGGCTTGAGCGTGTGAAACAGCGCCGCTGCGGCCGCCAGGCCCGACGAAAACAACAGTGCGCCGGCGCCCCCCTCGAGCTCCGCCACCACCTGCTCGGCAACGAGATAGGTGGGGTTCTTGTCGCGGCCATAGGAAATACCGGGGGCACGCAGCTCGTAGTCCTGGTCCCTGGCGTAGGTGGTCGCCATCTGAACGCCCGGCACGATGCCGCCATTGACGGGCTCGAGGTAGTGCATTGCCTGAGCAAGCAGTGTCTCGGGGCTGAGGTTGTCGTTGTTGCTCATGGACTCTCCTGGCTGGACATGGCATCGACGCATTTTGCGATGGACCCCTGTATCGGGATCAGCCACGATCATACTCTGGCAGGGCCAACAGGGGGCCCTTCTGCATGTTGACCTTGTCTGACCGAAATCGGGGAGCGCGCGGGATTAAGCGGTACTCGGCGCTGCTGACCATCGCCATCATCATGGCCCTCACTGGCGGCTGCCTGCAGCTGCGCCTGGGCGACAGCGAGGCGGGCCTGGTGCTGGAAGATCTGGTCACCAGCGACAGCCGCTTGCGGAAACGCACGCCCGAGCCGGGCTTTCGGGCGCTGCACACGAGCGTCGAGGGGCGGCGGCTGCGCGGCGATCTCTACCTGCCGGCCGGCAGCGTGCGCGCAGGCATCGTTCTGGTGCCCGGCCTCGCCGTTGCCGGCAGAAATGATCCGCGGCTGGTGGCCCTCGCCCGCACCCTGGCACGGGTGGACTTCATGGTGCTGATCCCCGATGTTCCCGGTTTTCGCGCCTACCGCATGGGCAGCGAGGACGTGGAGGTGCTGGTGGCGGCCGTCCAGGCACTGGAGGTGGTGCCGGAGATGCAAGCGCGACTTCCCATGGGCATCGGCGCTTTCAGCTTTGCGGTGGGACCGGCGCTGGTTGCGGCGCTGGACGCAAGAGTGGCGGAGCGGGTGGATTTCATTGTCGCCGTCGGCGGCTATCAGGATCTGCGGCGGCTGATCGCTTACTACACCACCAGCGCCCACCGCGACGACAGAGACACGCCCACGCCCTACGACAAGGGCAAGTGGATATTCGCCCTCGGCGTTAGTGAGAAGCTCCCCGATACTTCCGATCGCCTGGCCATTCAGGCCGTGGCACGGCGTGCCATCTACGCGAATGCGGGTGAGTCGGATGTGCCGGCGCCGGCAAGCTTGAGCCCCGGCGGTGCGGCTCTGCTCGAGCTGCTCACCAACACGACGCCCGAGCGGGTGCCGGCTTTGCTCGCCCGCCTGCCGGCGCCGCTGCGAGCGGAAATCACGGCGCTGAATCCCGCCGAGCAATCGATGAACGGCCTGCGCGGGCACCTGCTGCTCCTTCACGGGCGCAGTGACAACATCATTCCCTACACCGAGAGCGTCGCGCTCGCAGAGTCCGTCCCCGCCGGCCACGCGGATCTGTTCATCATCGACGGTCTCGCCCATGTGGATTTGCAGCCGACAGCTGGCGATGTCGACATTCTGATGGAAATGATCGACGCGCTCCTCGACCAGCGGGCGCCGCCGAAGCGCTGAGCACCCACGGCGGCTTGCCTCCCGCCACTCGGACCGGTAGAAGAATGATGACAACCCCTGAACCAATCTGGAACGCAGATAAAGAATTCGCCAATGTCACCTGATGCAGCGAACGGATCCGTCCTGGACCCGCTCTTCCAACCCTTTTCGATACGGCACGTGACGTTCAAGAACCGCTTCATGAGCACCAGCCATGCCTGCGGCCTCGAGGAAGGCGGCTTGCCAAAGGAACGCTACCAGCGCTATCACGAGGAAAAAGCGAAGGGTGGTATCGCATTGACGATGTTCGGCGGATCCTCGAACGTCGCACCGGATTCGCCGTCGGTCTTCCAACAACTCTATGTGGGGGACGATGGGATCATTCCCTATCTCCAGGAGTTCTCCGAGCGCATCCATGCCCAGGGCACGGCGATCATGTGTCAGATCACCCATCTGGGCCGCCGCGGCGAGCCCTACGCCGGCAACTGGCTGCCGACCATCGGACCGTCG
>CAXMNG010000005.1:0-6397 GCA_964194585.1 Salibacteraceae bacterium
ACGGTGCGATGAAACTCGAGGCAGTTCTCATCCCACTCGAGATCCAGGTACTCGAACACGTCGCGGCTCACCGTCTCGAGGTCCGCCACCAGAGTCTCATACTGGACGTCGTGAATACGTCCGGGGAACACACTGTGCCAGTGCGCCATGAGCTGCTCGTATTGCCGGTGGTATTCGGCAATGTCGGCGAAGCTGTAGGCGAAATCGTGGCGCTGGGAGAAGTGCTGGAAGTAAACGGACAAACAAAGATCCATTGCGTCCCGACGGCAGTGAATAACGCGGGCGTTGGGGAACATCAGCAAGATGAGTCCGAGATGCTCGAAGTTGAGCGGGTTCTTGTCGGTAAACCGTTTCGCCTCGCCCATTTGTTTGCGCAGCCGCTCGATGTAATCGGCGGAGACGGCGTCGATCGTTTCGGCGTCCAGCGTCTTCAGACAATCGGGATAAGGTTGCCCGTCGCCCAGCCGTTCGGGTAGTTGCCTGGCCAGGCTCCGGAAGTACTCGAGCTCGCCGCCCGCGTAAATCAACGGATGGCTTGCGAGGATCTGTTCCACCAGCGTGGTGCCCGATCGCAGCATGCCAACAACGAAGATCGGCATGTGGCTGGGGTTTCCGAGCGTGCTCTTCTCCTCCACGAACGCCGCGTCGAAGGTCGCGCGGCTGCGCTCGACGAAAGAACGTCCGGCATCCGCATCGAAGCGCATGCGCTTGTGCTCCAGGGCGTTGCCGCTTTGGAAGTGCTGGAAGGCACGCTCGTACTCGCCGATGTCGTCGAGCATCTTGCCGAGAGCGAAATGCAAGTGAATTTGACTCTTCTCGGTCTGGTTCGCAGCCGATGCGAGCGTTTCCACCAATTCGATTTGCTTTCGATCTGCGTCGCCGAAGCGCCCGGCCCTGGCGAGATTCTCATGGGCGATGGCGAGCCTCGGCTCGGCATCCAGAGCACGGCGGAAGCTCAACCGGGCTTCGTCGAAGCGACCCAGGACCAGCAGACAGACGCCCAGGTCGTTGAGTGCCATGGCGTGGGCAGGATCCATGGCAACAGCACCGTGCAGAGAATTCAACGACTCATCCAGATCTCCCATGGCCCGTTGTATCGCGCCCAGCACGATGTAATAGTCCGGATAGCCTGGATTGATCTCGATGGCCTTGCGCGCGGCGCTCATGGCCGCGTCCAGCTTCCCCTGTTCCAGATACAGCCGCGACAGGTTGAAGGGCACATTGGCCACGCTTGCGTCGATTTCGGCGGCGGCCAGCAAATGCCGCTCGGCCTCCTCGAATTCACCCTGGACAAGCAGGGCTGCTCCGAGGTTGTTGTTCACTTCGGCCTGCTCGGGCGCGAGCTCGAGGGATCGACGAAAACAGGGGATGGCGTCTTCCAGGCGCCCCATGGCTTCCAGCACGACCCCGAGGTTGTTGTGTATGCCCGCGGCGTCCGGCTCGATAGCAAGTGCGGCATTGAATTCCTCCACGGCCACATCCGCCTGATCCGATTGAAACAGTACCAGGCCGAGATTGTTGTGGGTCTGGGAGTTGCCGGGTTGCAACGCGATTGCCGCCCGGTAGCAGCTCGCGGCGCCCTCCGTCTCACCGAGTACGCGCATTACCTCGCCCAGGTTGTTGTGATAGAAGGCGTTCTGGTCGTCGATCTTGACCGCGTCGGCGATGAGCCGCTTGGCGTCCTCGTTGCGGCCCTGCTGGTGTGCCACCAGGCCGAGCATGTGCGCGGCATCGGCGTGGCCGGGCTGATCTCGCAGAATGCTTTCGTACAATCCCTGGGCCTGGTCCAGCTCGCCGCCCTGATGACGGGCCATGGCATCGCGAAATCTCTCCTGCACGCCGCCGCCGGCACCGTTGCCCCCGGCGCCGGATGCGCCCCCACTTGCGTCGCTCATCGAATGTCTCCTCGTGTCCTGTGCCGCCCTGCCCCGGGGGCGTGCATCGCAATCGAATGCCCGGCTGCGGCCCTCAGCTGACGCTTGTCGCCACGATTTCGACCGAGCCGGTTAGGATATCCTTTCCTGGCCGTGTCTTGCCAGCTGTACCGCCCCGAGGGCTCCCGGTTAGGTGCTCAGATTCACGCGCTACAGCAGCTTCTGTCACTAAGCCCTTGTCCGGATGGAAAATACGAAGCAAATTCTCATTGCCTGTGGATAAAACTGTGGATGCTTTGCCACGCTGGCACCACCCACCTGGTCCCAGGCTTCAGGGTGTATCGGAAAAGTCCTGGCGCAATCACAATTAACCCATGACATTCAATAGCTTGCAACCATCCCCCGGCTTGATGAGGGGCCGGGCCCGAGGCCCACCAGAGGCTCCTGGGGGCTGGCGGGCATGTGCATAAGCCCAGGGCAGGGGCCGCCGAATGCACCCGGCACGGGCCGCGTGGCTTCCTCAAGCGTCCGCATCACGGCAGTAGGCACGGATGAAGTCGAGGAGCTCCTCGATGGCACGCACGCGAAACTTCTGCTTCTGATGGACGAAGGAGAACGGGCGCTCCAGGGGCGGGTCCAGCTCCACGCAGGTCAGGGTCCGGAGCTGCAGCTCTTTGCCGATGGTGCTGCGTGAGAGGATGGAGATCCCCATGTCGGCCTCGATGGCCCCTTTGATGGATTCCGGGCTGCCGAGCTCCATGACCAGGTTCAGATTGGCCGGCTCGAGCCCGGCCCCGCGCAGATAGTCGAATGTCACTTCACGGGTGCCGGAACCCTCCTCGCGGGTGATGAACGGGTACTTGAGCACGTCCGCCACCGGCAGGCTCGCCCTCCCCGCCAGCTCGTGCTCCGGCGGCAATACCGCCACCAGCGTGTCGACGCGGCAGATCTCCACCACCAGGCTCTTGTTGGATACCGGTGCTTCGACGACGCCGAGATCGATCTCGTTTTCCTCCACCATGGTGACGATACCGTCGGTATTGGAAACCCGCAGGCGGATGACAACGTCGGGGAATTTGCGTTTGAACGCGCCCAGCAGCGAGGGCAGCATGTATTCGGCGATGGTCGTGCTGGCGCCGAGAACCACCACCCCCGATATCTCGCCGGTGAGCTCGCGAACTTCGCCCTCCATGCGCGAATAGAGCTCGAATATCTGCTTGGCGTAGTGATAGACCCGATCGCCGGCCTCGGTGAGGTTGATGCGGTTGTGGGTGCGATCGAAGAGCCGCGTATTGAATTGCTCCTCCAGCTGACGCACCTGGAAGGTCACGGCCGGCTGAGTCATATGCAACGCCTCGGCGGCCTTGGTGAAGCTCAAATGCCTGGCTACCGAGTAAAAGACCTGCAATCGTCGATCCGACATGCATCACCCCTGGTCGCGGAATCCGCGGCGGCGTCTCCGGTCGTCGGGCATCCGCAGACATGGCGACACCAGGCTCCAGGAGTTCGCTATTATGTGCGAAATTCGGTAGCGCCGAAAACCAGGCGAAGGAGAGAATCCGCCACTCATGAGCTGGTGGGGAAAACTATTGGGCGGCGGCGTCGGCTTCGTGCTCGGCGGTCCCCTGGGCGCCCTGATCGGCGCCGCTGTCGGCCACGGCTTCGACCAGGGCATCGCCAGCCTGGACGATCCGGCAGGGATCAGCGGAGATGCCGACGCCCGCGAACGCACCCAGACGGCTTTTTTCACCGCCACCTTCTCGGTCATGGGTCATATCGCCAAGGCCGACGGCCAGGTCAGCGCCAACGAGATCCGCGTCGCCAACTCGGTCATGGAACAGATGCAGTTGTCGACATCGCTGAAACGACTGGCCCAGCACTTGTTCACCGAAGGCAAGGAGACAACCTTCCCCCTGGACGAAGTCATCGATCAGTTCCGGCGCGAGTGCCGCAACAATCGCAATCTGCATCGCATGTTCATGGAAATCCAGCTGCATGCCGCCTATGCCGACGGCGGCGTCGACACCAATGAAAGGCGCATTCTCGGCAGCGTGGCACGGCGCCTCGGCTTCTCTGAGCTGCAACTGGAACAGATGGAAGCGATGGTGCAGGCCGGCCTCAACTACTGGCGCCACCAGGGGGCGTCGGCGGACACCGGGTCCGCGTCGCCGTCACTGGAGGATGCCTACGCGATTCTCAACAGCACCCCCCAGTGCACGGACCAGGAAGTCAAGCACGCCTACCGGCGTTTGATGAGCGAGCACCACCCCGACAAGCTGGTGGCTCGCGGCCTGCCCGAGGAGATGACACGCGTGGCCACCGAGAAGACCCAGGAAATCAAGGTCGCCTACGACCGCATCCGCGAAGCGCGCGGGACCTAGACCGAAAAGAATGAACAAGGTCGGAACCTTGGGTTAAAGTTCAGTCCCTCTCGGTGCCAGAGATACCCGCCATGCACGACCCACTGATTGCCCCTTCCATTCTGGCCGCGGACTTTGCCCGTCTCGGCGAAGAGATCGACGACGTTCTGAATGCCGGAGCCGACATGGTCCATTTCGACGTCATGGACAATCACTACGTCCCGAACCTCAGTATCGGCCCGGTGGTGTGCTCGGCGCTGCGTGCACACGGCATCGTCGCACCCATCGATGTGCATCTCATGGTGAAGCCGGTGGATCGCATCATCCTGGACTTCGCGGAGGCGGGTGCCAGCTATATTACCTTCCACCCGGAAGCCACGGAGCACCTGGACCGCTCCCTGCAGCTGGTGCGCGACCGCGGCTGTAAGTCGGGCCTGGTCTTCAATCCCGCCACGCCGCTGGACGCTCTCACCCACGTCATGGACAAGATCGACATGGTGCTCATCATGTCCGTCAATCCTGGATTCGGCGGCCAGAGCTTTATTCCCGGGGCGTTGGAGAAACTGCGCGCAGTACGAAAATTGATCGATGCCAGCGGGCGCGACATCCGCCTGGAGATCGACGGCGGCGTGAAGGTGGACAACATCGCCGAAATCGCCGCCGCGGGTGCCGACACCTTTGTCGCCGGATCCGCCATCTTCGGAGCCGTGGACTATCGCGCCACAATCGATGCCATGCGCGACGCTATCGGCCGTGGCCGGGAAGCATGAGAACGCGTATTGCCATTCCTGAGCTGGCGCTCGTCGACCTGGACGGCACTCTGGTGGACACGCTCCCCGACATCGCCTTTTGTGTCGACCGGATGCTGACAGAGCTCAATCTACCGACCGTGGGGCAAGCGCGCGTCCGCGAGTGGATCGGCAACGGCATCGAGGCGCTGGTGCGGCGCGCGCTGGCCGGGGATCGCGACCGGGAGGTCGATGAGGGAAGCTTCGCGCGAGCGTTGCCGATATTCACGGAATTGTACGCGCGGAATACCAGCCACCGTAGCCGTATATACGACGGCGTACCGGCGGGGTTGGACTTTCTCCAGACGGCCGGTGTCGAGCTCGCATGCGTGACCAACAAGGCCAGCGCATTTACGACCAAGCTGCTCGCGGAGCTGGAACTGGATGAGTACTTCTCTCTCGTGATCAGTGGCGACACCCTGCCGCGCAGAAAGCCCGACCCCATGCCGCTTCTTCACGCCACGCAGCATTTTTCCCTGGCGCCCGAGGATGCCGTTCTCATCGGCGATTCCGCGAACGACGTGAAAGCGGCGAGGGCCGCCGGGTTCGGTATCATATGCGTAAGCTACGGATACAATCATGGCGACGACATTCGCTCCAGCAATCCTGACGCCGTCGTCGATTCACTGGCAGAGCTGCCGAAACTCTTTGTGCTCCCCGGACAGGCGAGCGCCGCGCGCTGAACGCCATGCTCTTGATGATCGACAATTACGACTCGTTCACCTACAACCTGGTGCAGTACCTGGGCGAGCTGGGCGAAAGGGTGGCGGTGTATCGAAACGATTGCATCACCGTCGCGGACATTGCCGACATGGCGCCGCAACGCATCGTCATTTCACCGGGGCCCTGCACGCCCGACGAAGCCGGTATCTCGCTCGCGGTGGTGGAGCGATTCGCGAACAACATCCCCATACTCGGCGTGTGCCTGGGTCATCAATGCATCGCGCAGGCCTTCGGCGGGCGTATTGTGCATGCGCACACCACCATGCACGGCAAGACATCCATGATTCGACACCGGGGAGAGAGTGTCTTCCGCGACCTGCCCTCGCCCTTCGAGGCGACTCGGTATCATTCGCTAATCGTCGCCGAAGACTCGCTTCCGGATTGCCTGGCCGTCACCGCCCGGGCATGCTCGGAAGACGGCCTGGCGGATGAGATAATGGGCATACAGCACACGCGTCTGAGCGTCACGGGCGTACAATTTCATCCAGAAGCGATACTGACCCGCCACGGACACCGTCTGCTGAACAACTTTCTCACGCCGGAGCTGAACCAGCGGCGCGGACCGGCGCGCGTCGCCTGACGACATCGGGGGGAGACCATGGACATTCAATCGGCCATTCGCGCCGTCACCGAGCATCGCGATCTCTCCGGT
>CAXMNG010000006.1:0-5049 GCA_964194585.1 Salibacteraceae bacterium
AAGACCTTCAACAGTCCTTCGGATGTCTTGTTGCTGGAACCGAACACGCAGTGCTTCAAGTACTTCAAGAGCTCGGACGCAGAAGAGTAGGGGGGCACCCATCCTCGGGACGGGAGGATGCTGCTTTTGATTCCATGGCGGCCGTGGGCGCCGCACTGCATAGCATGACCCGATTCGCCCGGATCGCCTTTTCAAATGTGGCACGATTTTCTTGTCGCCCTCGCGTTGCTCCTCATCCTCGAAGGGATCATGCCGTTTTTGAGTCCCGAGGGTTTACGTAGAACGCTCGCGATGATTTCCGAGCTGAGCGACAATACGCTGCGCTTTGCCGGGTTGTCCGCCATGGTGCTCGGTTGCCTGTTGCTCTACGCCGTCAACTCATGATTTCGGATCGCTGGTTACTTCCCGAAGGGATCGACGAGGTCCTGCCCCCCGAGGCAGGCCATCTCGAGAGGCTCCGACGCCGCGTGCTGGACCTCTACGCGAGCTGGGGTTACCAGCTGGTCATTCCGCCGTTCATCGAATTCCTGGATTCGCTTCTGGTAGGCACGGGAAGCGATCTGGATCTCGAGACCTTCAAGCTCACCGACCAGCTGACCGGCAGGCTGATGGGGATCCGGGCCGACATGACGCCTCAGGTGGCGCGCATCGACGCGCACCACCTTCGCGACGAGGCTTGCGCGCGGCTCTGCTATCTGGGAACTGTGTTGCATGCTCTGCCCGATGGTTTCACGCGCACGCGCTCACCGGTGCAGGTCGGTGCCGAGCTCTATGGCCATGCCGGATTCGAAAGCGACTGTGAAATCCTGAGTCTGATGCTCGAGACTCTCGCGATTGCCGGTGTCGACAAGGTGCATGTGGATCTCGGCCACGTGGGCGTTTTTCGCGCACTCGCCAAACAGGCCGGCATCGATGGCAATCAGGAATCGGCATTGCACGATGCGCTGCAGCGCAAGGCCCGGGGTGAAATCGCAGAGCTTCTGGGCACGGCCTCGGTGGACGCCGGCATCGCCCGGATGATCCTGGCACTGGCGGAGCTCAACGGCGACGAGTCGGTGCTCACGGAAGCGCGCCGCGCGCTGGCCGCGGCCGACAGGGAAGTTCTCGCGGCCGTGGATCGGCTGGAACAGACCGTCGAGGTCGTGATGGCGCGCTTCCCCGGCACCCCGCTGCACGTGGATCTTGCCGAGCTGCGTGGCTACCGGTATCACACCGGGGTGGTTTTCTCGGCTCTGGTGCCCGGGCACGGACAGGAAGTGGCGCGCGGCGGTCGCTACGACGAAATCGGCAGGGCTTTCGGCCACGCACGCCCGGCGACGGGATTCAGCACCGATCTCAAGAGCCTGATGTCTCTGGCGCGCCCTTCCGGTGAGGAAGCCCATGTGACGGTGATACGCGCACCCTGGTCGTCGGAGCCGGACCTGGTCGCGCTCGTGAACGCCCTACGTGGCGAGGGTAAGCGCGTGGTATACGAACTGCCAGGTGAGAAGTGCAAGGCGGGCCCACGCGGCCATCGCGCCTTGCGCAAACGCGATGGTCAGTGGCAGATAACGGAGATCGACGAATGAGCCCCGGAGCGTCACCATGAGCAGATGCGTCGTCATCATCGGCTTGCAGTGGGGAGACGAAGGCAAGGGCAAGGTGGTGGATTTGCTGACGGATCGCGCGGGCGTCGTGGCGCGCTTCCAGGGCGGACACAACGCGGGCCACACTCTCGTCGTGGATGGTGAAAAGACCGTGCTGCATCTGATCCCATCGGGGATCTTGCGCGAAAACGTCACCTGCGTCATCGGACATGGGGTTGTGTTGTCGCCGGTGGCGCTGCTCGATGAGATGGACATGCTGGCGGCCCGCGGTGTGCTGGCTGCAGAACGGCTGCGGGTGAGCGAGGCGTGTCCATTGATACTGCCCTATCATGTGGCACTGGATGCCGCCCGCGAGCGTGCCCGCGGAAATGCGCCCATCGGCACCACCGGGCGCGGCATCGGGCCCGCCTACGAAGACAAGGTGTCGCGTCGCGCGCTGCGCCTCGCCGATCTACTGGACGCCGAGCGATTCGTGACCAAGCTCGAAGAGGTGCTCGACTACCACAACTTCACGTTGAAGCACTACTTCAAGACCGAGACTCTGGCGCTCGACGAAGTACGCGACGATGCTCTGGCAGCCGGCGAACGCATACGGCCGCTGGTGGACGACGTGCCGGAAGTCCTCGCCGACGCTCGCCGGCGCGGACAGGGATTGTTGCTCGAGGGTGCTCAGGGGGCGCTTCTGGACATCGATCAAGGCACCTTTCCCTATGTCACCTCGTCGAACACCACCGCCGGTGGCGCCGCCACCGGACTGGGACTGGGCCCGCGGGACATCGACTACGTGCTCGGAATCGTCAAGGCATACACGACCCGGGTGGGCTCGGGGCCGTTTCCTACGGAGCTTTTCGACGACGTCGGCGCGCATCTGGGCGAGAGCGGCAACGAGTTCGGTGCCACCACCGGCCGGCCCCGGCGCTGTGGCTGGATCGACGTGGTGGCGCTGCGCCGGGCGGTTCAGGTAAACAGCGTGTCCGGATTGTGTATCACCAAGCTCGATGTTCTCGACAAGCTGGCGCGCATTAAGCTATGCGTCGGTTACCGTCTGGATGGAAAGGAGCTGGACGCTCCGCCCGTGGACAGCGACGCGCTTGCGCGCTGTGAACCCGTTTACGAGGAGCTTCCCGGGTGGGCGACGAGCACCGTCGGGCTCGAGTCGATCGAGGCCCTGCCGGTGGCGGCGCGCCGATACCTCGAGCGGTTGCAGGAGCTGGTAGGCGCGCCCGTGGATATCGTCTCCACGGGACCGGATCGCCGCGAGACTATCATCTCGCGCCATCCTTTCGACTAGGGGATATTCGGCGTGGACACAGTACGATTCGGTACCACCGGCCTGAAGGTCTCGCGGCTCTGCCTGGGCACGATGACTTTCGGATTGCAGTGTGACGAGAGGACGTCTTTCGCCATCCTCGATCGCGCTGCCGCGGGAGGCATCAGTTTCATCGATACCGCCGACGCCTACCCCCTGGGCGGCAGCATGGAAACAGCCGGGCGCAGCGAGGAGATCATCGGGAAATGGCTGCGGGGCAGGCGCGCAGACTTTATCGTCGCCACCAAGTGTCACGGACGCATGGGCCCGAATCCCTGGAACACGGGCCTTTCGCGCAAGCACATTCTGGAGGCCATGGATGCTTCCCTGGTCCGCTTGCAGACGGACTACGTGGACCTGCTTCAGTTGCATCACCCGGACCCCGATACGCCCATGGACGAAAGCCTGTCGGCCATGGACGACCTGGTGCGCGCCGGCAAGGTGCGTTACATCGGTGTCTCCAATCACCCTGCCTGGAAGATCGCGCGTGCCAATGGACGCAGCGATCTGCTGGGACTCGCGCGTTTCGTCAGCGTGCAACCGCGCTACAGCTTGCTGTTCCGGCAAATGGAACGGGAAATGTTTCCCATGTGCGCCGAAGAGGGGCTCGCCGTCATTCCCTACAACCCGTTGGCAGGCGGGTTGCTGACCGGCAAACACAGCTACGCGGCGCCGCCAACCGAGGGCACGCGCTTCCGGCTCGGCACGGCGGCCAAGAACTATCAGGACCGTTACTGGCAGGAGCGCGAGTTCAAGAGCGTCGAAGCGTTGCGTGAGATTGCCGCCGCCGCGGGTCTCGGCATGGTGCAGATGGCCATCGCCTGGGTGCTTGCCAATCCGGCGGTCACGGCACCGATCATCGGTGCAAGCAAGCCCGGGCAGCTGGATGATTCGATTGCCGCTCCAGCCGTCACCCTGTCGGATGATCTCAAGGAGCGCCTGGACGAGACGACGGCCGAGTATCGTCTCGGAGATGCGCCGCGTTGAGCGCTACCGCGCCGGGCCGCCGATGCCGTACACGCTCCTAGCCGGCATCTTTCACCGGTACGTCCGGCACCCAGACGTAGCCGTCCGCGTCGCGTAGATAAACTTCCCGCAGCCCATGGGCCTTGTCCCTGCTGGATTCGATGACTTCGAAGCCGTGATGGCGTGCCTGCCGCTCGGCTTCGTCCGGGTCCCGGCCGTGGAGGCGCAGCTCCGCGCCTGAACCGCGGACAGAGGTTTCGGCGAGGGCGGCGTGAATCGGGTGGGCGTCGTAGGTGTGGTCTGCGTGCAGCATCCACTCGGCGTCCTGGTGGCGGAGCACGGCCATGTCCGGATCGGAATAGATGATCTCCGCTTTCAGCACCTCGCGATGAAAGGTCAGTGCCACCGAGATGTCGCGAACCAGCAGATTCACCGTCAGGCCCTCGAGTGTGCGGGCATACTGAGGTGCCGGCATCCACGCGTCGCCGCGCCTTTTCTTGCTCATGGAAGGTTCAACTCTTCCACAATCCCTCGCGAATCATATCGTCCGTGCTGGCGACGATACTCTCTCTCAAGACATCGACCATGAAATCGATCTGTTCCGTTGTGAGTATCAACGGCGGTGACAGCACGTTGAGATGAGCGATGGGCCGCACCAGCAGCCCCCGCGCCTGGGCGTGTCGCGCGATCCGATCGCCGATGTGAGCCTCTTCGGGCAACAGCGCCTTGGTCTTCTTGTCCGCTACGTTTTCGATGCACATCATGAATTTGCTGCCGCGCACGTCGCCGACGATGGGTAGATCCAACAGCGTGGCGAGTCGCTCCTCGAGATAGGGACCGACCTTTCGCACATGGCCGCAGATGTCCTCGCGCTCCATAATCTCGATGTTCTTGAGACCCGCCGTGCAACTCACCGGATGTCCCGAGTAGGTGAATCCATGGGTGAACATCGCACCTTTCGCCTGGGGTACGCTGATGACGTCGTACACGGCGTCCGAGATCATGCTCGCGGAAAGCGGCACATAGCCTGAGCTGATACCCTTGGCCAAGGTGATGAAGTCCGGGACCAGATCGAATGCATCTTCCGATGCGAACATATGGCCGAGGCGACCGAATGCGGTGACTACCTCGTCCGAGATATAGAGTACACCGTAGTTACGGCACAGGTCTTGAGTGCGCCGGTGATAA
>CAXMNG010000007.1:0-9473 GCA_964194585.1 Salibacteraceae bacterium
TCTTCTCGGATGCAAGTTGGCGCTCGGAGGAGCTCGCGAGCAAGGCGTTCAGGAAGGGCTGCACGAACTCATCGAGATCATTGATGACGAAAAGGGAGAGATTGGTGCGATTCTCGCTTCTGAACAAGCGCTCCAGTTCGACGAAGGACGATCGCACACCAGCGAGTCCCGGTGCCAGCACGTCCTCGATGAACTCCGCTTCATCAGGGCTCAGGGCAACGGTGTACGTTCTCCAGTCCTCTTCGAACTGCTGGTTGGCAAAGGCGAGATTCTGCCGCCCCTCTTCCCAGATCAGGGCGCCTGTATTTACGCGATGCACGGTAGCGAGTAGCTCACCCTGAATTGTGTCCGCCAGGTAACTGAGCCGCGTGCCTTCGGTGACGTTTCGGTTCAACAAATCCGTAGAGCGCGATGCGAAGTTCAATCCGGCGAGCGCCGTAAAGCCAATGATCAACAAGATGATCGCCTGAACGGTGATCAAGAAGATCAATCGAGGTCCAATTCTGAATTTGCTGAATAGCTTGTTCACATGTATCTACCTTGTAAAGTTTCTTGAAACTGTCGTCAGCGCACCAGCGCATCCCATGCACTCAAGGACATCGGCTGGAAGCCATTCGGCGTGAGATTGGTCAAAACCACCAGGTCCGAGCCCTGATTGTCGTTGCTGTAGTCAAGCCTGAGGCCGCCCAGATCAAACTTACGCCCGCGCAGGTTGGCCAGAAATTTCGCCCTGGTAATACGGCCCTGAACCTTCTCCATGGCATCGAGCCACAATTTTCCCACGATATAGCCTTCGAGGCTGACCCAGCCGAATTTTTCGCCGAGCTTCTGGCGCGCTTCGCCGACGATGGGGAGTTTGGAATCCAGCGGAGGCACCACCTGGGTCATGATGACGCGGTCATTGATGTTCGCGTCCGCCAGTGCCTTATGGAAGTTGTCGGCGCCCGTAAATGACACCGCACTGATGATCCAATCCTGGCCTTTGTAGCGCGAGTAGGCTGCGAACTTGGAAATGGCGTTGTAGGTACCAACCGTGACGACCACCTTGCACGGAGCTTTGCTGAACTGCTCCCAGCTTTTGAGCGACTGATAGCCGCTTCGCGAGGTGAATGTATTTCTCTGGTAAACACCCACGGGACCCAGGCCGTTGCGCGCCGGGTTCTCGCCCTGCTGCTGCAAGATGACGTCCAGCGTCTTGGTCACGATCTCCGTCCCCGGCAGGGCGCCGAGAGCGCGTTTGATACCGATGACGCCGGCCATTCCGTAGGCATCGTTCTGCACGTAGGCGCAGATCTGTGCCGGACTCACACCGGCATCGATGGCGGCCCGGATGACCGCGGCTGTCTCCTGAACGTAGCTGGCGCGGTAGTTGACGATGTCTCCCACACCGGGCCTCAAAATGCCTGCGCCTGTGAAGAACCCCATCGCCGGCACTTTGGACCGAGCGAGAATTGGCAGCGATACCTTGGCAGTGGGCGTTCCGACGTTTCCGATCATGACGAAAACACCCTGGGTGACCAGCGCGTTGGTGGCCTCGATAGTCTTGGTGGGCGTATACGAATCATTGAGGGTCACGAATTCGATACGACGACCCTTGACCCGCTGGTCGCGGATGGCCGCTTGAATGCCGGCTTTCATCCCGAGTCCGAGGCCGCGGGATCGCCCCTCCAGGTCCATGACCCCGCCGATGCGAATCAGACGGTCCGTGACACCCTGCTGCGCCCATCCCGGCCGGCCCGGCACGAAGGCGACCGCGAAAAGAACACACGCGAGCGTGTGTCGAATCTGCCATCGATATTTCCATCGAGAACGGCAATCCGGTCGGCCCCTCATCATAGTGCTTTCCTCGAAAGTTATTGCCGTTTCGCCTGCAGGTAATTGATCGTGACGCCAACTACCAGAACACCGATGGTCTTGCCCCGGTCCAGCACCGGAGCCGAAATCTGCGCGGCAACCGTATTGGTGCTCTCGTCGAGTGCCAGCGCTCCTACAGAAATCTGGCCGTCGCCGCCATTGAACGAGTTGCTCCACTTATCTTCGTCGCCCTGCCAGTAATCACTGGTGGCCGGAAAGGCGGCGACATTAGCGCCCTGATTATCCGTAAGAAAAGCCTCGTTGAACGACGTGCTCCTCTGGATCTGCGCCTTGAGAAAGCGGCCGGCGGCTGATGTCTGCAGCGAAAGCTTGAAGGGCGTCACCCCCTTGGTGGCGCGCCAGGCTTTGTCCCGGCGGGCAATCTCATCCGGGGTCAGGCCCGATGCATTCTGCTGCCTCACTGCCCGGATGAGAAGCGGATTGAGCGCCATGTGCTGTACCGTACGTTTCTTCACCCGCAGGAGATCTTCCAGCTCCGATTCGCCTATGTCCTGCTGGGCACCGGCGGCGGGCGCCAACATGGCGATGACAATCATCAGGCACGCACCTCGAAATCGCTCGAGTCGAACACCCGGTCCCAGTCCCAAGTCCCATCGTTTAAGGACATTCATCTCGCGAGTCTCCCCACCTGGTTGTTCTGTTATTCAGCGGTGCGCTGGGCCAAGGATTCGAACAAGCCTTCATAGTTCACCTGGTACCAGGTTTCACCGGCATATTCATACGCCCCCTGCAAGTGATCCTGGAGGATCTCGGGGACGTGTTGGGGCTGCTCGACGCGACCGCCTGCGTCGATGCTGATGTGATCCGGCGTGCCGTCGATGACCAGGGCGGCAGCACGTTCACCGCTGCCGACCACGAGAAGCATTTTCCTGCCACCAGCCGAGCCGCCGCTACCTAGCAGGCTCTTGAGATCGAGAGCGGGCACGAGATTTCCGCGCAAATTCACCAGCCCGCAAAACCATACGCTGGAGTTTGGCAAATCGTAGCAGTGTGGGACCTCCATGAGCTCCACGTCGAGCGAAACATCGTGAACAAACCGGCACGCTCCGATCCGGAAACCGTAACGCTGAACCTGCGCCGTACCGGCCGCCATCCCGGACAGGCCGTGTTCCTGATCCGGTGTTACGAAGTAGCGCGTCAGCGCTACCGTTGGACTGAGTAGTTCTGCAGCCACTTATCGAAACTTTTGTATCTGATCGGTGATATCGTCGTTCGTATACGGTTTCGTGACATAGGCGCGGGCACCCTGCCTCTGAGCCCAGAGCTTATCGACCTTTTGCTTGTTTGCGCTGACCATGACCACTGGTATGTGTTTCGTGGTCTCACCACTCGTCAGCTTCCTGCAGGCCTGGTAACCGTCCATGTCGTCCATGACGATGTCCAGAAATATCAGATCAGGCTTGTCGCTGCTGGCGAGATTGAGAGCCTCCTTTCCCGAGGCAGCGGTGATGACCTGGTAGCCCGCATCGGTCAATATCTCGCGCAGGTGCATCCGATCGGTGGCAACGTCGTCGACGACGAGTATCTTATTGATGGCCATGCTCTTTTCTTTTCCTCAAATCCGTCGGGGCAGTCAGTGGAGCCGCGCCTCCGGAATGTACTCGTGCAAAACCGTCTTCAAATCTTCTGCAACCACAGGCTTAGTCAGATAGCGGTCACAACCGGCCATCACGCCTCGAACCTTGTTGAACGGTGACGTTTTCCCAGTCAACATGACGACCGGGGTCGACCGCGTCGTTTTTTTGGACTTGATCAACTTGCAAACTTTGTAACCGTCCATTTCCGGTAACACAACGTCAAGAAAAATTACGTCGTAGTTACCTTTCGCGATCAACTCAAGCGCTGTCTCGGCGTCCTCCGCCAGATCGACCGACATATCATGGAGACGCAGGCACAGGTCCATCTGTGTGCGTACCGAAAGACTGTCGTCGATCACCAGCGCCTTTCCACTCACTCCTTCGCCAGACGGCCCGGAGCCTTCCAGCAGGTTGCTGACAACCGCGTGCGCTCCAGGTTCGTCATCGCCGCCAATCACGAGCTCGGGAACGTATTTGAGTTCCCTGACCGTTATGGCATAGAGCGTCTTCAGCAAATGAGCCGACAGACGGGTGCGCTTCAACCGGTACTCCCGGCCGTTGACCACTTCTACCGGTTCCGAGAACTCGGCGCCGATCAGTATGACCGGCTTACCCGGACCAGCACCTCCCACGTCGTTGGCATCGTACCACTCGACGAGCGCATCGGTGTCGTCCGCGTCTATGATAACGATGTCCACTATCTCGTAGTTGTCCCGTCCGACGACGCGATAGCTACGGTCGCGGTAGCGATAGAGCTTGCACAAGCTCACCACGATCGTGCGCAACGCCGGATTCGCTCCGATTACGGTCAACAGGAACTCTTTCTCCTCCCGAACGGTCCGGTTCATTTTTCTCCGAATAGTCTAACCGGTGACCTGCCACCGGTCGACGATATCCATGAGCGCCTTTTCAACGGCGTCCAGATTCGGAATGAAGGCCTGCTCGCCCTCCACCTGCACGTCCGCCGCCACGAATGGCCGCCCATCGTTTATTGGTGTTTCCAATGTCACCGTGTGATCCGTCGCGAGCACCTGGTGGGGGATGCCCTGCACCAGAACAGCGAAATTCTCGAGCGGCTCCCTCGCGGACAGGGATTTCAGGATCACGATCTTGGAGCGGGCTCCCGCCTCGAGCCTGATACCACCTACCGCCGCCTCCATGCATACGAGCGGCAGCACCGAGCCCCGCCAGGTGAGACTGCCAAGCAACCACTCCGGATCGCCACTGAGCGGGGAGACAGTGTCCGCGGCGACCACTTCCGCTACCACGGCGTTGGGAACCAGGATCTGCTCGCCGGCAATGGGTAGTGCCAGGCACCGGACTACGCTTCCATCCTGCTCCAACTCACGTTCTCCCGAGCAGCGAGTTGATGTTCTCCAGCAACTCGCCTTCATGATAGGGCTTGCCCAGGTAGCGGTTGACGCCGATCCGGGCCGCGTGATCGCTATGTTTCTTACCGGAACGCGACGTGATCATGATGATCGGCAGATCCTTGAGATCGTCGTCCTTGCGAATGGTCGCGGCCAGCTCAAATCCATCCATGCGCGGCATCTCGATATCGAGCAGCATCAGATCCGGTCGCCGTTGTTTCAGCAACGCAAGGGCCTCGACGCCGTCCTTGGCGGTAAATACATCGATACCGTTTCGATTCAACAGCCGCTGAGTTACCTGGCGCACAGTGATGGAATCGTCGACCACCATCACAGTCGCGGCATCCTCGGCCGACACCGCCTTTTGACCAAAGGTACTCGGATCACGCGCGACGCCGTGCAAAGAGGCGGCGCGGCGCATGAGTGCGGGTACGTCGAGGATCATCGCCACGCGCCCGTCGCCCAAAACGGTGGCGCCGCTCAACCACTGGATCCCGGACAGCTGCGGGCCCAGAGGCTTGACCACGATTTCGTGGCGGCCGGTGAGATTCTCCACCAGAAATGCCATGCGGTGCTCACCGGCCTGCACCAGCACCACCGGATACGGCTGATTGGACTCGTCGTAGTTCGGCTCGCCGAACTCGAGCATGGTACCGAGATGGGCAAACTGGTAGCGAGAGCCGGCATATTCGAATGACGGAGCCTGCTCGGTCTCCAAGCGCCGCAGGTTCTCCCAGGAGACACGCACTACGCCGGCAACATTGGAGATCGGCAGCGCGAAGTTCTCGTCGTCCACCACGACCAGTAACGCCTGGTTGACGGCGAGCATGAAAGGCAGGCGTATGGTGAACATGCAACCCTGCCCCGGTTGCGACGCTATATCGAGCGTTCCCCCGAACTGCTTGATGTCGGCATTGACCACGTCGAGCCCGACACCACGTCCGGAGATCTGGGTTACCTCCTGCACGGTGCTGAAACCCGGTTCCAGGACCAGCTGAAACAGCTCCTCGTCGGTGAGCTTGGCACCGGAGGCCACGATCTTCTTTTGCACCGCCATTTTGTAGATAGCGCTTTGATCGAGACCGTTGCCATCATCTGAAACCTCTATCACGACCTCGGGCCCGGAACGGGATACGACAATTTTGACTGTCCCGATTTCGCGTTTGCCCAGTTGCTTGCGTGTTTTCGGCGACTCGATTCCGTGATCGACGGCATTGCGCAACAAGTGTTCCAGGGATGGAGTGATGCGCTCGAGAACGGTTCGGTCGAGACGGATTTCCTGGCCTTCGATTTCCAGCTCGACGCGCTTATCGAGCTCGGTCATGGTGCGCCGGACCAGTCGGCGAAACCGTTGCACCTGCTCGGAGAAGGGCAACAGCCGTGTGCGCATCAGCCCCTGCTGCAAATCTTTGCTGACCCGCGCCTGCTCGGCCAGTATGTCGTCGGATTCCCGCGCTATGCCGCCGAGAATTTCCCGGATACTGCGCAAATCGGACGTACTTTCCAGCAAAGAGCGGGAAAGCTGTTGCAGTTTCGAGAACCGCTCCAGCTCCAAGGCGCCCAGTTCCTTCCTCGAGTCAGTTTCGATGGCCTGATCCTTGCGAAACTGGGCCTGTGCTTCGGTTTCGATCTCCACGCGCCGCAGCTGATCGCGAAGCCGTGTGATGGTCTGATCCATCTCCTCCAGGTTGTACTTGAGGGATCCGACCTGCTGACCGAAGCGGGACTGGGAAATCGTGAGCTCACCAGCATAATCGGACAAACTGTCAAGGAACGCCGACGAGACCTGAATGCGCTCGCCCTTGTCGAGCGCCATCAGACGACCGCCGGCTACCGTCGAAGCCTGGCTCGCCGCCACGCCACCACCACGGGTGACCTCTGCAAGACCGGATGTTATCAATGCCTCGCCAGCGGCGGTTGCCGCGTCCTCGCCGCCGGAAACGCCGGGGCAGACAAGATCGTCCATGCGCGTGATCAAATCCTCTACCGAAGCAGATTCCTGCTTGTCCCGGGCCGAGTCGAGGAGCCCTTCCAGACGATCGTGACAATCTTCGATGAGGTCGAGAAGCGTGTCGGAGGGCGGCAGGTGCTCTTCGGCGACCATCATCAAGACCGACTCCATGGCGTGGCTGAGATCACCCACGGCCGTGAGCCCGGCAGTGCGCGCGCCACCCTTCAGGGTGTGCAGCTCGCGCTGCAGCTCGGTGATGAAAAGCGGGTCGTAGGTGGATCCACGCCAATGTTCGACGATGGCCTCGCTGAGCTCGAGAATTCGCTCCGCCTCGCCGATGAAGATGCGCCGTGTATCGTCCGACTCGCCGAACCCGGTGGGTGTCTCGGCCGATACCGGCATCTGCTCGACATCAACGGCGAATTGCGTGTCGTTCTGGACGTTCGCACCGGGTTGCCCGGTGAGCAGCTCGCGTGCGCGTTCGGCGAATGCCTCCACATCCAGACTGCCGGGCTGGCGGGCACTCAGCGCGTCGATGAGGCCGGGTAGACGATCCAGGGCTTCGGTAACGAACTCCAATATCCCGCGAGTGACCGGGCAAATGCCTTCGATGACCCGGTTGAGCACATTTTCCACCGCCCATGCGTACTCACCGATGTCCGTGGCTCCCACCAGGCGGCCGCTGCCCTTGAGGGTGTGAAACGCGCGGCGCACCGTAATCAGTGCGTCGCGGTCACTCGGATCGGCATTCCACCGGATGAGGCAATCCTTCAATACCTGGATGACCTCACGGGCCTCATCGATGAACACCTGGAGGATATCGTCGTCGACCTCCGGCTCTACAGCTTCTGCCCGGACTGGCGCCGCCGCCGCCGGCTCGGCGCTCCCGGCAACACCATCGTCGCGGGCCTGGTCGGCGGAACGCTCCAACGAGCGTATGCAGTCTTCGGTGAACTCCAGCAGCGCGTGGTCATTGGGTTGTAATCCGACGACCGATTCCAGATAGTACTCGAGGCCCACCAGCGCATCGGCGAGCGCATCGAGCTCATCAGCCCGCGGCACGAATTCCCTTCCGGACAGCAGCGAAGAAGCGCAACGCCCCCAATCGCGCAGCAGGTCCGCTGCACGCCCCAGGGAAAGCATACGCAGGCTGCCCTCGACGACGCTCACGTGACGGGAAATCTCGAGGATCAGGTTGGCGTCCCGTGGCTCGCGCAGGTACTCGCCGATAATGTGCTTGATGGCAGCGAGCTCGGTGGTGGATTCGCCTACCACTGCCGTCACCAAGCGCAGGTACTCGATGCTGTTGAGCTCGGTGTCGCCGGGGGCGGCCGTTATGGTCTCTACGGCCCCTTGCTCATCAGCGCCGAGCCCGTGCTCCGCAATGCTGTCCAGTGTAGAGTCCACGCGCAATAGATCCCTGGCGATGCCCATGAGCACGGAATCGGTCAGCGCGCCCCGTGACTCCGCGAAGTCGCGCAACTGCTCGACGTGGGACGCCACCAGCTTTCGACTGCGACCGAGATTGAGGAGTCCGAGAGTGTCGGCGACGCGGCGCAGCTTGTCCGCCACGGGCCCGAAATCGACGGGGTCCGATCCACTTTGGCGTACGTGACTGTCGAGTGCCGTCTTGACGCTCGCCAAATCCTCCTTGATGCCTGCGGCGACCACCTTCAGCGAGTCCAAATCGGGCCCACAGAGAATGCGCTGGGCGCGCTCCAGCGCCTCGCCTCCGACGAACAAATCGTCGAGTCGATAGGCCACTCGAATGGACGTCACTCGCGCGGTCGTCGAAGTCGATCGGGCCAGATAGTAGAGCAGATTCTTGACCAGATCCGCGGGTGCTGCGCGCGTCAACGCCGCAGATCCGTCGCTGGATACGGTTTTCAGTTGCTGATCCAGTAGCCCCAGCAGGCGGCGCACAGAGACACTCGCTTCCAGTCCGCCGTCGCGCAGCGCCTCGATGACGCCGGCGGCAATCCACCACAGGCGCACGCTGGGTGTGCCACTGCAGAGCTTTTCGCAGCGCACCACCACGGCCTGCATGAGCGCGAGACCTGTTTCGTCCACCGTGCCCTGATACCAGTCCAGCAAACCCTTCTGGTAATAGGCGCGCAGGCGACGCGCGATTTCACGCAACTGGTCCTCGTCCAGATCATGGGTCTTGCCCGGAATCGGAAGATCGACATTCAGATCCGGCGCGAACAGAGCGTTCTCCGAGAGCAGGGGCTCGCCGCGCACGGATCGGAGATCGTTCAAAAGCGGCATGAACATCGTCGGCGTGTCCTGATGGCCGGCGCGCAGGTAGTTCAGGTACTCTCGGAGCTGTAGAATGCTGCGCAGCAGGAGCTCGCACATCTCTTCTTTGGCATCATCGGCCTCGACACGCAGCAGCATTCGACACAGACTCTCCATTTCCTCCAACAGCAGACACGCGCCGTAGTACTCGAGCATCTCGAGCACGCCGTGCACGCTGTGCAGCGCGTCGGCGCAACTCTGGACGTAGTGCGAGGAGTGAAAATCTTCCGAGAACTTCTCCAACGCAGAACGAGCCTGCGTCAGCGTCTCCTCGATATCACCTTGCACCCATTGGAGCGTGGCGTGATCCATGTTTGACTGCTGTTAGGAAACTCGGCTTGGCCTTTGGTGAGAAATTTCTGTGCAATCGTGTCGCTAACGGGGAGCCGGTCGGAACGTGCG
>CAXMNG010000008.1:0-3956 GCA_964194585.1 Salibacteraceae bacterium
GAAGCGGGGCTGGTGGGTATTGCCGATGCACAGCAACTCGCTTGCGGCGCAGCCGATACGGCCCCGGGCCCTGTGCATTCGCACGCTCCCATCGATACTGCGCACGCGGGCCACGGTATCGGGCCGGTCGGGGATGCAGAACTCGTAATCCAGGGCCCGCAGGCCGTCAGTGGGCTCGTACAGGCCGGAATCATCGAGGACCGACAGGTTCGAATCGAATCTTTGCGACGGCGCCCTCAGGGCTGTCTCCCCCGCCCACCGCAGGCAGGCCGAGCAGGCACAGGATCAGGAGCGCGCCAGACCGCCCGGACGCGCCCCCGCTCCCGCTGTTGCTCAAAGCGCGACCGCCGGCGCCGCGGACAGGCGAGCGCCTGCGACAGTTGCCAGGCCCGGCCGGTCGCCTTCAGGCGGCTGCCGCTGGCCATGGCGGCCCCGCGGCCGGTTGGGCTGGGGCACGCGTCCCCGGGCTTCGGCGGGCAATCCGAAGCCATCGCGCCGCTGCAGCTCGCAAACTCCCACGGTGGCGACGAAGCCGCTCAGGAGCCCCATGATGAGCAGCGAGGCGCAGCCCAGGCCCAGCTCGTGACCCACGACGATGCCAGTCCAGAACATGGTCATGAAAGCGCCGACGCCCAACATAGGATAAAGGGTGCCGTTGTGGGCATGCATGGGGGTTCCTCCTGCACGAGGCGGCCGATGGCTGTCCTGCGTTCTTTTCAGTCTATGCGCCTGCCACAACCCGTCAAGCGCACTGCTACAGGCCCGGCGCGAGCTTCATGAATGGTCCAGGTTAGGGCAGCCACCGCCTGTAGGCGGGCCCGAGCACGGCCGGCAGTATATAAATCGGAAGCTGCGCCAACCCGAAGAACAGCAGCACGTCCGGCGGCGAGTCCGCCGGCAGCACGGCGAGCAACAGGCCCATGTTGCGATTGCCGCTGGCGAATCCCACCGTGAACGCCGACCGGCGTTCCATGGTGGCCGCGACTGCGGTGCCGAGCAGCTGAAGGAGAATATTGGCGGCGAACGCGGCGATGATGAATTGCAGCACGCGCCATGGATCCTGCGCCACCAGCTCCGTGACACCGTCCATGATCGCGACGGCGAAGACCAGCAACAGCATTACCGATGCGATGTCGAAGGGATCCCTGCAACGCGCGAGGCGCGCCTGCCCGAGGAGGCGCCTCACCAACAGTGCCGTCAGGACACAACCGCCAATCAGGAAAGCAAGTCGCAGGAAGAGCGCGAGCGCGTCGATGTGAAGGCTTACGCCAAGCAGATAGGACGACACCGCGACGACGGTGAATGGCGCGAGTAATGACGCGATTACTACGCTGACGAGCATCAAGGGCGCGTCCAGTCGCAACAGCAGTGCCATTGCCGGACCGGACACGATGGGCGGGCAGGCGGCAGCGAGGATCAACGCGGTGCCAAGTCCGCGGTCGACGTCGAAGAGTTCCACCGCCAGCCACACGAGCACCGGTGTGGCGATCAGGAACCACGCGCAAAACAGCGCGGCCGCCAATGGCCGTGACAAGTGCCGCGAGAGCTCCTGCCAGTCGATGCGCAACAACGCCAGAAACAACAAGCCTGCGACCGCCGACGGCAATAACGGTCGCATCCAACCAGCGAGGTCCGGCAAAGCCAGGCCGGCGAATATGCCGACGGCGAGCACCGTTGCCGCGTGCCGGGAAAGCGCCTGGAGAGCAGATATCAACACCCCGCGCATCATCCCACATGAAGGGGTTGTGCGCGCGTACCGCCGGGAGAATACTTACGTCAACGGAGGAGAATAAAATGAGTGCCAACATTCAGACATACAATCCGAAAACCATCGCGAAGCCATTGGGGCTCTACTGCCATGTGGCGCGCGTAAAGGCGACCGAGTATCTGCACATTGCCGGCCAGGTTTCCGTAAGCGGCGCCGGCGAGCTCATCGGCGCCGGCGACTTCGAAGCACAGCTGCACCAGACCTATGCAAATCTGCGCGCGGCGTTGGAATCAGCCGGCGCCGGCTTCGACAGTGTCGTGAAGTACACGACCTATCTGACCCGCCGCGAGGATCTCAGCGAGTACAGACGCGTGCGCAATGCGCTCTACGAAGACTTCTACCCGCGCGGCAACTACCCACCCAACACGCTGCTGATCGTGAGTGGCCTGGTGAACGATGACCTGCTCGTGGAGATAGAGGCGGTCGCGGCAGTTTAGTCGCACTCGCGCCTGGCGAAAAAAAACGCCGCGGGCGCGGCGTTGGTTTCATTCCCGTGATACCTCGGGCTCTTTACGACTCCGACCAGTGACTCATTCGGTCCTTGAGGCGTTTGAGGGCACGGGAGTGCATCTGGGCGATTCGGGATTCGCTGACACACATCAGCGAACCGATGGCACGCAGGGTCAGCCCCTTCTCGTGGTAAAGACGCACGACCTCGCGCTCGCGCTCGGGGAGATCATCGATGCTGTCCTCGAGATCACGGTCAAAGCGGTCTTTTTCCAACGCGTTCATAGGCTGGCCGAAAGAGCCTTCCGAGCGGTCCGTCAAGACTTCTTCCTGGGTCGCCATGTCCTCCAGGCTGACCACCCTGCGGGCAGAAGCTTCCCGAAACAGTTCCCGCAGCGAGCTCACGGACATGCCGAGGTGCTCTGCGACCTCGGTGTCGCGGGCCTCGCGCTCATGCTTGTCCGCGACCGCGTCCATGGCCTTGGACAGTTGGCGCGCTTTGCGCTGTACCGAACGCGGCGCCCACTCGGAGTTGCGTACTTCGTCGAGCATCGCGCCGCGCACACGAATGGCGGCGTAGGTTTCAAAGCTTGCGCCCTGCGTTTCGTCATACCGTGCTGCTGCTTCGAGCAAGACGATCATACCTGCCTGAATCAGGTCTTCTGTTTGCACGGATGCGGGTAAGCGGGCACGAAGACGTGATGCGCTTCGCTTCACCAAACCAGCATGCTGGGCGAGGAGTTCACTGGGCTCAACATCTCGAACATGGATTGCGGCGGCGGTCATGACGGTGTTACTCCACTATGTTCTACGTTGTTTCAATTCAGCGTTTTCGACATCGGATACGCTCTGATTACAAATCGCGCGCCGAGACTCTTGATACTGAAAATTCCTAATCTTTAGCCTCTCTTTCGCAAGGAATATTCGGGTGTTTTTCGTATCTCGCAGGATCCAAGTTTGGTCGCTGAGTCAGGGCGAACAAGGCGAGGATTGCGTTTTTGTGATCCCCTTCACGGGTCTCTTGCGATGAACTGTGATGCCCATCAGAAGAAGAAATATAAAGTCCTAAAGCGCGCTGGATCCGCCCATGGGAGATTGGAAATGCCAACAGGAACGAGATGACTCAGGGGGTCCTCCGAGTGGCCCGAGGAGCTCCTGGATGCGGGGCCAATCCGCCACCAAAGGAAAGGGATTCCACCCCGCAGGCGCTTCGCGCGGGCGCCCGGACGAACCGGTCGCCTGTCAACCGATGGGCGCGTCGGACGTTATCCAGTCTCAGGGGCACCCGGTAATCACGATCATGAGCAGCAGACAGGCGTTCCGTGCCAGCAACCGCTTCGGGCTCGGCCCACGGCCGGACGAGCTTCGCCGGATCGGCGCCGACCCGCGCGGCTGGTTACATCAGCAGCTCAGCCCCGGCCCCCGGTCACAGCCATGGCTGTCGAATGTCGCACCCAGCCACGAGTCTCTGGCCGGCCTTCTACAGAAGTTCTATCAAATAAGAAGCCTCGAGAAGACCCAGAAACGCGGCGGAAATCGGCAAACCGCGCTGGCCGACATGCGCCGCGAATTGAAGAAGTCACTGACCAGGACCCGGCTCCAGCAGCTGGGCGCGCGCATGCAGGTGGGAATCGAAACCGAAGCGCCGTTTCGCGAACGACTCGTGCACTTCTGGTCCAATCACTTCACGGTTTCCACGGCAGGCGGTAAGCGCCTGATCGTCACCAGCTGTACGGCTTAC
>CAXMNG010000009.1:0-16381 GCA_964194585.1 Salibacteraceae bacterium
GCTATCGCTGGGGCCTGGGGCGCAAGCTCGCGATGCTGAGCCAGGAATTGAACTGACGCCGATCGCAGATTGTAGGTTGGGCTGAGCTTGCGAAGCCCAACATTCGGCGCCTGCATGTTGGGCTTCGCTTCGCTCAGCCCAACCTACGTTCGGATTCCGACGCCACGGTTCAGTAGCCTCATGCTGAACAAAAACAATGCGACGACGAATACCGTGATCATCGCCAGCGCGCCGAAAACAGGTATGTCGCTGACACCAAGAATACCGTAGCGGAATCCGTTCACCATATAGAGAATTGGATTGAAGTGCGAAAGCGTTTGCCATGGCTCGGGTAAAAGGCGGATCGAGTAGAAAACGCCGCCAAGATACATCAACGGTGTCAGCACAAAAGTCGGAACGATGGCGATGTCGTCGAAGTTTCGAGCATATATAGCATTGATGAACCCAGCCAATGAAAACAGCACCGAAGTGAGGAATACCACCAACGCCGTTACCAGCAGATTGTGCAGTCGCAGATCCGCCAGCAGCATCGCCACCGTGGTTACCACGAGACCAACAGCAAGTCCACGCGCAACGCCACCCCCTATATAGCCAAGAAGTATGACCGCGTGGGGCGTCGGAGAAATCAGCATCTCCTCGACGTATCGTTGATGACGCGCGCCGAAGAACGATGACACGACGTTCGAGTAAGAGTTGGTAATCACCGCCATCATGATGACACCGGGCGCAATGAAATCCATATAAGGAAACCCGCCCATCTCGCCGACCCGGGCGCCGATGAGATTGCCGAAGATAACCAGGTACAACGACATCGTAATGGCCGGAGGCAGAATGGTCTGCTGCCAGATACGCAGGAAGCGCCGGATCTCTTTGCCGAGAATGGTCTTAAAGGCGACTAAGCCTGGCCGGGCGGTACTCATCTCGGCACTCCCTCTCCGCTCGGGCCGGCGCCTTCGTCCTCGAGACCGGTGCTCGCATCCACACCGGCCTGCGTCTCGTCACCGGCGACTATCCGAACGAAAAGCTCTTCCAGGCGATTCGCCTTGTTGCGCATGCTGGTCACTTCGATGCCCTCGCGGGAGAGCTCCGCAAACATTCCGTTGATACTCTGGTCCCTGGTGACGTCGACTTCGAGCGTCGTGGTATCAATGACACGCACCGTGTAGCTCGATTGCCATGAATCGTTGATGGGGCGAGAAAGATCCAGCAGAAAAGTTTCCTGGTGCAGCTTGTTGAGCAGGTCCTTTTTATTGGCCACCTCGACAATTTTGCCGTGGTCGATGATGGCGATGCGCTCGCAGAGGCTTTCGGCTTCCTCTAGGTAGTGGGTGGTGAGGATGATGGTGGTGCCTCCCGCGTTAATCTCACGCAGGAATTCCCACATGGATCGTCGCAGCTCGATGTCCACTCCCGCGGTAGGCTCGTCGAGAATCAGCAGCGCGGGCTCGTGAATCAACGCACGCGCGATCATGAGTCGGCGCTTCATGCCGCCGGAAAGCTCACGGGACGGCCCCAGGCGCTTCTCCCACAGACCGAGCTTGCGCAGATAATGCTCCACCCTCGGCCTGGCGTGGGCGCGATCGATTCCATAGTAGCCGGCCTGATTGAGCACGATATTCCAAGGCGTCTCCCACATGTTGAAGTTGAATTCCTGAGGAACCAGCCCGATGCGGGATTTTACCCGGCCAGGATGTTTCGCAAGGTCTTCGCCGAACACTGATACCCGTCCGCTGTCTACATTCACCAGCGAGCAGACGATGCCGATGAGCGTGGACTTGCCGGCGCCGTTGGGACCCAGCAGAGCGAAAAACTCGCCCCGCCCCACATCCAGGCTCACGCCGGCCAGGGCCCGGAAACCATTGGCGTAGGTCTTGAAGAGATCGGTGACGGAGAGGGCGTTGCTTGCGTGCATGGGTTCGAGTCGTGGCAAAAGCTGGAATTGTAAGGGGTCCAGAGGATATCGGGGACGGCGGCGGGAAAATCAAGCTACAGGGCGGCAGGTGGGGGCTGCTGGATTCGGCGCGAGGCTTGGGTATAATCGCGGCCCCTTATGAACGCACAAATTGCCCGAGAATCCGACCGGCGGCGAACCTTCGCAATTATTTCCCACCCGGACGCCGGAAAGACCACTTTGACGGAGAAGCTGCTGCTTTATGGCGGCGCGATCCAACTCGCCGGAGCCGTGAAGGGGCGCAAAGCCGCGCGCCACGCCACCTCGGACTGGATGGAGCTCGAGAAACAGCGCGGCATCTCGGTGACTTCATCGGTGATGCAATTCCCCTATGGCGACTATGTGGTGAACCTGCTCGATACCCCCGGGCACGCGGATTTCTCCGAGGATACCTATCGCACGCTCACGGCCGTGGATTCGGCCTTGATGGTCATCGACGGTGCCAAGGGCGTCGAGGAACGCACCATCAAGCTCATGGATGTGTGCCGCATGCGCACCACGCCGATCATGACCTTTATCAATAAGCTCGACCGGGAGAGTCGAGATCCCGTGGAGCTCATGGACGAAGTCGAGTCGGTGCTCGACATTCAGTGCGCGCCGGTCACCTGGCCCATCGGCAGTGGGCAGCGATTCCGGGGCGTTTATCATCTGGTCAACGATAACGTGCATCTCTTCTCCGCCCGCCACGGGGGCAAGATTCAATCCGGCGAGGTAGTGAAGGGGCTGGACAACCCGTTACTCGACGAGCAGCTCGGCGAGCAGGCGGCGGAGCTCCGTGAAGAGGTGGAGCTGGTGCGCGGCGCGAGCCATCCCTTCGATGCGGAGCGTTACCGTCAAGCGACGCTGACGCCGGTTTTCTTCGGCTCGGCCATCAATAACTTCGGCGTCCAGGAGCTTCTCGAGACCTTCGTCACCCATGCGCTCGCACCCTGTCCGCGGAATGCCGAGGAGCGCACGGTCGACCCCCACGAGGAAAAGTTCACCGGCTTCGTGTTCAAGATTCAGGCGAACATGGACCCGCAGCACCACGACCGTATTGCGTTCCTGCGCGTGACTTCCGGAAAGTACCAGCCGGGCAAGAAACTTTTCCAGGTCCGTACGCAACGCAACGTGCAGATCGCCAATGCCATCACCTTCATGGCGCGTGATCGCGAGCATGCAGAGTACGCTTATCCCGGCGACATTCTCGGTTTGCACAACCACGGCACCATACGAATCGGCGATTGTTTTACCGAAGGTGAGTCCCTCAAGTTCACCGGTGTCCCAAACTTCGCACCGGAGCTCTTCCGGCGCGTCGTGCTGCGCGATCCTCTTCGGATGAAGGCTCTCCACAAGGGTCTGGATCAGTTGAGTGAAGAAGGCGCGACCCAGGTCTTTCGACCGCTACTCGGCAACGATGTGATCCTGGGAGCTGTCGGAATGTTGCAGTTCGACGTTGTGGCCCATCGGCTCAAGCACGAATACGGCGTCGAGAGCAGCTACAACGTCGTCGACGTGACCACCGCACGCTGGGTCGACTGCGAAGACGCCCAGGAGTTGGAGAAGTTCCGAAACAAGAACATCGACCGCCTGGCTTTGGACAGCGGCGGCAAGCTCGCCTATCTGGCGCCGACGCTGGTGAACCTGAATCTGGCCTCCCAACGCTGGCCGGAAGTAAGCTTCAGCGCCACCCGCGAGCATTGACGGCAGCGTGACGATGGGCGAAGCGTCGGCATGTTTTGCTGTTAGTATGTCAAGGGACATTCGACCCGGCCCGGAGGCCCTGAGATGATCGCGAGGTTGCTCCCGTTCTTCGCCTGCCTGCCGCTGATCGCGGGACTGCTCACCGGCTGTGCCGATCTGGAGAAAAAGGACCAGACCAAGAAGCTCGACGAAGCCGTGCGCGCCTACATCCACGCGATACGCTGGGGTGATCTGGGCGCTGCCGCCAGTTTTATCCGTCCTCGGGAGGGCACCGTGGAGCCTCCCGATCTTTCGAAACTCAAGGGTCTGCACGTAACCCATTACGATCACGCCATCGACTCCAAATCCGAGGGCGATCCGGAAGCACTCATGACAGTCAAGTTCAACTACTACTTCGAAGACACGCTGATTGTGAAAGACGTTTATCAGCAGGCCGTCTGGTGGTGGGATCCAAAGATTGAAAACTGGTTCATGGACGGCGAGCTTCCAGAGTTCGAACGTTAGAACCGGTACCGGCTCTCACCTGCGCGGAGTTGCAAATTGCCTCTCGCCGATTTTCCCCGCATTCGGCTCGCTCATCTGCCGACGCCCTTGGAGCCGTTGCCGCGTTTGAGCGAGGCGCTGGGTGGGCCGAGCATCTGGGTCAAGCGTGACGATTGCACGGGCCTGGGCGGGGGCGGCAACAAAACGCGCAAGCTCGAGTTCCTCATGGCCGCCGCCCGCGAGCAGGGCGCCGATACCGTCATCACTCCAGGTGCCGTGCAATCGAACAATGCACGTCAAACCGCGGCGGCCGCTGCCAGGCTTGGCATGGGCTGTCACTTGTTGCTGGAGGAAATTGCTGCAGATACCGATCGCGACTATCGGGGCAGTGGCAATGTTCTGCTGGATCGCATGTTCGATGCGCACCTGCATAATTTTCCGAACGGCACGGACCTGGATGTTGCGGCCGAAGCTGTGGCGGATGAGCTGCGTGAGACGGGTAGCGTCCCCTACCTCATCCCCGTAGGGGGATCGAATGCACTGGGGGCACTGGGCTACGTGGACTGTGCCTTCGAGCTCGTGGCGCAGGCGGAGGAACGAAACCTGACCATCGATCATCTGGTCCTCGCCACCGGAAGTGCCGGAACTCAGTCTGGCTTACTAGCCGGACTACACATTCAAGAGTCGGACATCTCGGTACTCGGAATTTGCGTCAGCCGTTCGGCCGATGAGCAAGAGAGGACGGTGGAAACGCTTTGCGCCGAGATCCTCGAACTGCTCGATTGCAAGCGTGCCCTGCCCCGCGAGGTCGTGCGTGCGAATGGCGACTATGTCGGTCAGGGGTATGGACTGCCGACACGGGACATGATCAAGGCCGTAGCCCTGACCGCAAGCACTGAAGGCCTGCTACTGGATCCCGTTTACACGGGGAAAGCCATGGCGGGCGTGGTGGACCTGGTGCGCCATGGCCAATTTCAGGACGATGACAACGTAGTCTTCCTGCACACGGGCGGAATTCCAGCGCTGTTCGCCTATCGGAGTGCTTTCGACAGACTATGACGGTGGTCGGGATCAGCCCTTGATTTCAATCAGCTCGATATCGAAGTGCAGCGTCTCATTCGGCCCGATGCCGCCGGTACCCTCAGTGCCATAGGCAAGCGACGCCGGTATCCAGACTTCCCACTTCGAGCCCACGGGCATCAGCTGCAGGGCCTGCTGCCAGCCGGGGATTACCTGGCCGACGCCAAACTCGGCGGGCTCGCCGCGGGCATAGGAGCTGTCGAACTCGGTGCCATCCAGCAACCGCCCGCGATAGTGCACCACCACGGTATCGGTTTCCGTGGGCGACTCGCCAGCCCCGGACTCAACGACGCGGTACTGCAGCCCGGAGTCGAGGACGACAATCCCCTCACGGGCGCTGTTGCCCGCGAGGAATTCGTCCCCGGCGACCTTGTTCTTGTCGGCTGCCGCGAGTTTCTCGGAATTCAGCTCGTTCTGATAGGCGGTGGCGGCAACCCGCATGTCATCCATGCTCACGCGCAAATCGCGCCCCGCGAGCACGTCTTCGATGGCCATGGTAATCGCCCGCGGATCGATACCGGACAGCCCCTGCCTCTTCAGTTGTTGCCCGATCTGCAGACCGACTCCGTAGCTGAACCTCTCGACATTGGTCGTGAGTGGCTTGGAGGCTTGAGCATGGACAGGGACTTGAACCGCCAGAATCAGGGCGGTCAGAAATACGGGTGACTTCATAGCGTTTCCTCATTGAGAAGCCGGATTTCGGCCCGACGTGGCTGGCTCGATCCCACTATAGTAAAAGGATCCCGACGGTACAGAACAGATTCCCCTTGTGACAGGTCATATAGACGATAGTTACCGCTGGAGTAGTTCAAATGATGCTTTCCTTTCTGTTTCGACCGGCTTTCGCCGTGATGCTCGTATCGCTCACGCTCGGGTCCGCGCATGCCGCGCAATCGCCGATGAACAACGAGCGCCTGGGGGTGTTGATCCTGCGCTTGGACGAGAACGCCGAGGGAGGCCCGGGGTTCTGGCGAGCCACCGTCGGTGGGCGCGCTGTCACCGTGATAACCGACGAGAATGCAGATCGCATGCGCATCATCTCGCCGGTGGCGCGAGCGGAGGATCTCGACCCGGAAATGATGTTCCGCATGCTGCAAGCCAACTTCGACACGGCGTTGGATGCCCGGTATTCCGTCGCACGGGGAGTTCTCTGGAGTCTCTACCTACACCCCCTCGGCTCTCTCAGCGACGAGCAGTTTCTCGCCAGCCTGGGTCAGGTGGTGAATCTGGCGACGAGCTTCGGCACTACCTACTCATCCGGAGGGCTCAGCTTCGGGGGTGGCGATAGCAGCGAGTTGATTCAGGAGTTGTTGGAAAAAGGGCTTTCTATCTAGCAGGAAATTAAATGGGGACAGAATTAAATGGGGACAGATCTATTTTCCAGTGGGGGCTTCGCCCCCCACTGGAAAATAGATCTGTCCCCATTTAATTCTGTCCCCATTTAATTTCCTGCATCAGCCGATTTCGCTGCCAGCGAAGTCCCACTCCAGAGACTCGCTCGGGACCTGAATCCCGTCGCCTTGGGCGAAATGCACGCCCATGTCCCAGAGCGTGGCAAGGGTGGCGGCGTCTTCGACGCCGACCGCGACAACACGCTTTCTCAAAGAACGCGCCATCTCCACGATCGAACGTACCGCCGATTGGCTCTCGTGATCTGTTGCCAGAGTGTGCACGAGACCCGCGTCGATCTTGAGAAAATCCACCGGAACGTGCCGCAACGTGTTGAAGGAGGTCAAGCCCGTGCCGAAATGCTCGAGGGCAGTGTGGCAGTCGAGCTGCTTCAATCCCTTGATGAACGCCTTCACATTCTTCACCTGACTCATCGCCGACGCTTCACTGACCTTCAGTACGAGGCATTTTCCCGAGACCTGCGCATCGCGCAGCTGCTTGCTGATGAAAAGCAACATGCTTTCATCGACGATGGCCTGCTCGGAAAGCTTGACGAAGAAGTGGGTATCATGGCCGCCGCGCTGGCGCTTCGCCATCAATGCGATGACCCGTTCGATGACCCACTGATCCAGCTTGGTGACGACTTCGGCATCGACCTCGGCACTGAATATGGAGGACTCGGAGAGCGGCCTGCCGCTCTCACCGGCAACGCGAAGATAAACATCGTAAACCTCCATACTGTCCTCGTGGAGATTGACGATGGGTTGATAGAGCATGGATAACTGGCCGTCGGCGAGTGCCTTCGCTACGAATTTTCCGGGTGACTCGGCATTCGTTTTGACCGTGGCCGGCTTCGAACCCGCTGGAAAATGAATCTCGATTCGATTGCCACCCTGTTTTCTGGCGGTCCGACATGATTGCTGCGCGTGGGCAAGCACCGTTTCCGGCGCGCGTGCGCGACTCAACATCGGGCAGATTCCGATGCTGCAGGTGCTGGTCACCGACTTGCCGGACACATCGACGATGCGTTCACCGACGGCGGTGCGCAAATCCTCGGCCACATCCCAAGCGGCACGTATGTGGGGCACTTGCATCATCAGCGTGAAAACACTGTCACCAAAACGGGAAAGAACACCTCCCTCCGGAACCCTTCCCAGCAATGCGCGTGCAACCTCGGCGATCAGCGTATCGGTCGCACCGATTCCGATGGTCTCCTTCAGCACGTTAAAATTATCCAGTTCGAGGTAGAGAAGCATCCTGCCCGAATCAGCGCCGGCGCCTCCAACCACGGCCTTTTCGAGGGTCGACATGAAGTACTGCCGATTGTAGAGACCGGTGAGAGGATCGTGCTTCCTCAAATACTCCAGTTGCGCTCGGATTTCGTTGCTTTCTGATTGGTCCCGTACGACGAGTTGCCAGCAGAGTTCGCCGTCGAATGTCGCCGGTGACAACTCCATTCTGATGTCCAGACGATTTCCGTCGGACCGCAGTCCGGCGACTTCGATACTCGATCCCGCGCCCTCGCCTTTCATATGAGCCCGCATGAAATTCTTAAAACGACCTTGATCGTCGGCGATGACGAGATCCAATACAGGCAAACCAGTCAACTCGTCGATACTGTCGAAACCAAACATGTCGAGGTAGGTCGGATTGGCATGTACGTGCGTGCCGTCGTGAACATAGGCGATAGGATCGCGCGACGCCTGCAGTAAAGCGCGCCAACGTTCCTCGCGCTCCGACAATGCGTTACGCCAGCGGTGGACGTCGCGGCGGGCGCCGAGACTCTCGAACTCGCGGCGTAATACGAGTTTCAAGTGCTCGGAGTCGGTCTTATGGACCGCGTCCTTGGCCCCGGCGGCGAGCGCGTCGACTACTGCCTGGCGGGCTTCATCGACATCCCGGTCGTGAATCACGACTACGGGCATATCGTGACCCACGGCGCTCGCCATTTCGACGACCCGGGCGATATCGACGCCATCGACGTTGGTCGCGCAGAGCAGCAGATCCCACCGTCCCTCGTCGAGGAAGCCCTCGAGTTGCTTCATGTCGGAAAGGTGCCGGGATTCGACCGCAACGCCGTCGTTGCGTAGCGCATTGAGCAGCGCCTCGACGTCGTTGGACGTCGATTCGATGACCAGCAGTTGCAGGGTTTCCACGGGCTCCACAACCCGATAGTGTACCTTCTTGATGGGGGCTCTGAGTATAGGCGGACCGACGGGCTCCCTGGGGCCTGATTTGCGGGCTCGCCGAGTCCCCAGCGGCACCGCGCGGCCCTATCTCGAGGAGACCGGATCACATTGAACGGGATAACGATGGGTGGCTGAGCGCGCGCCGAGAATCTATCTCCCTCAGCTCCTGGGCGCCAGCGAGCACTACACGCTCACGGGAGATCAGCACCGCCATCTGTCGCGGGTGCTGCGTCTGAAGGCCGGGGCGGATTTGACGCTCTTCGACGGAAGGGGTGGCGAGTACGCCGCAACCATCGAAGAGGTGCACCGGGCGGCTTCGACCGTGCGCACCGGTGACTACCGGGATGTGGAGAATGAGTCACCGGTTCATGTACGGCTTGCCCAAGGCATAGGCCGGGGTGAACGTACGGATTACGCCATTCAAAAAGCCGTGGAGTTGGGCGTAAAGAGTATCGTGCCGTTGCTGACGCGGCGCGGTGTGGTTCGCCTCGATGAGCAGCGTGCGCAACGCAGACTCGCACACTGGCGTGGAATTATCGTTCATGCATGTCAACAATGTGGACGTAACAGTATTCCTGAACTCTGTTCGGTTGTCGCGTTGGAAGAGTGGTTGCAGGGATACGAGCACGACGGATTGAATCTGATTCTGGATCCGAATTCATCCGTCAGTATTGCTGATCTGGAGTACGGCGGCGGCTTGGTCACAATCCTGGTGGGTCCCGAGGGCGGTCTGGATACCGAAGAACGTGAGGCTGCTTGTGCGGCGGGCTTCCGCGGCGTCTCCCTCGGTCCGCGCACACTGCGCACGGAGACCGCCGCCGTTGCCGGGGTAACCGCGATTCAATTGCGTTGGGGCGATCTGAAATAAGAATAAAAGGGGGCGGAAAAAAGGCGATAGAAATAAATGGGGACATATCTATTTTCCAGCGGGGGGCAAAGCCCCCCGCTGGAAAATAGATCTGTCCCCATTTATTTCTATCCCCTTTTTTCCGCCCCCTTTTATTTCGCGCGTTCGAAGACACGCGTCAGATCGATGACGGGTATGGCGAGATTTTCATAGGAAAAGCACGAGATGGCCAGCTCACTCAGGGACGAATGCGACTCCGGCAGTGCACAGGCCATATTGTCGGCGACGGTGACGGTCTTCGGCATGGCCTTCAGTTGCAGCGCACCATGGCGCAGAGGTTCACCGGGTACGGTTTGATAAACCGCGATGGCGGTCACCGCGCCGCTTGGCGCTTCATCGTCAGACTCCCTCGCAGGGCCAGCGCCAAAGTCGACCACCGGCAATATCTCATCGCGCCATACGAGCACGTGGTGACAGCGTGCGCTCGCCATGGGTACATAATAAAGCTTTGGTCTCGAGAGCACTTCCAGAAGCTCGTGCAAACCGACGGCGGCAACTTGGTTGCGGGAGAAGTCCAGTAGCCAGGCTTGTGCGCTCACCTCACTCACCGGGCACGATCTCCCAGAGCAGCGTCAAGGTGGCGAATTAAACTGTCGCCGCGCACCACCAACCCGACGCGCAAGGTCTCATATAGACCGAGAGCAATGACCGGGGTCGGACGTTCGCGCAAGCAACCGGGAACCGGATACAAACTCACCGCGACAGGATGGTCGAAGCTGCGGACTTGATCGCATACGATACCGCGCGCCTGTCCGTTAGCGCACACGGGTAACACGACCGTCGTCGGGCTCGCCTGCCACGCAACCGGAACGAGCTCTCGGTCGAGACGGTAGGCGGGCCATAGCTCGTCCTGCCAACGCAACATTCCCAGTTCCAGTCCCTCCGCGGTCGGCACCAGCTCGTCGGCATCGACACGCGCACCGGCATCTTCCGTGGGGATCAACAATGTGATGTCATCGAAGTTGCAGGCGATCCAACCCGAGACGACATTGCCTACGACTGGAGACGCTGCGTTCATCTGGATGAAATGAGTAGACGAATCTGCTCAGCCAACTCGTCTTCCTGATAAGGCTTGGTGATGAAAGCGTCTATCCCGGCGGCGTGGGCCTGCTCGCGGTGCTTGCCAGTGGAACGCGATGTGACCATGACGATCGGGATGTCGTGAGTTTCCTGGTCGGCTCGCAGGTGTGCAGCGAGCTCGAGACCGTTCATACGCGGCATTTCGAGGTCCAGCAGGATCAAGTCCGGCATGCGTTCCTCTATTGCATCGATGGCGTCCACTCCATCGACGGCCGTGCGGGGCTCGTATCCCGCGTCCGAGATCACCTGGGCAAGCGTGCGGCGCGCGCTCAGGGAATCATCGACGACAAGCACGTTGGGTGCATTGTGTATAATTTTTTCTGGCTCCGCGATCTCAATGGCCACCATTGGTATCACGGGCTGGCGCAGCAACTCCTGTACGTCGAGCACTGGCGCGATGCTGCCATCGGCAAGGATGGACGCACCAATGACGCCGCGTACCCGTGGCACGAAATCGCCGAGCCTCTTGACCACCAGAAAGCGGCCATCGACGAGCTCATCCACGACCGCGCCCACTGGACCGGTTTCGGTGCGAATCAGAAGCAGAGGCGCGACACGCTCGGCGAGTGTGGATACTGCCGAACCCGGCATACCTACCAGCTCGCTCACGTTTTTCAACGGATAATCGGTGTCGGCGTATCGAAAAATCCACTCACCGTCCGCATGTACAACCGGGCCGGCGTCCGAAAACAGCGCCTGCTCGAGGGTGCTGCTGGGCACTCCAAAAATGCGCTCGCCTACGCGAATCAGCAGCACGTGCATGGAAATCATCGTGAGCGGCACACGCAGCGTAATGGTGCTGCCCACATTCGCCGATGAATCGATATCCATCGTACCGCGCAGATCGGCAATGCTGCGGTTTACGACATCCATACCAATGCCGCGCCCGGAGACCTGTGTCGTGCCACGGCGCGTCGTGAAGCCCGGTATAAGCGTGAGGCGCGCCAGCTCACGCTCACTCATATGACGATCGCCGGGAACCAGTCCCTGAGACACGACCAATTCACGGATTCTGAGAAAATCGAAACCGGCTCCGTCGTCGTGGCAACGAATGATGACGCTTTCACCCTCGCGCGCGAAATCCAAATCGATGTTGCCGTGTTCGTCTTTGCCATTGGCAATACGCTCAGCCGGACTTTCGATGCCGTGGTCGACGGCATTTCGAACGATGTGCATGAGCGGGTCGATGACATTGTTGAGTATTTCGCTGTCGATCAGCATCTCGTCACCGGTGACGCTCAAACGGGCATTCTTGCCTGTCGCCCGGCTGGTCTGTCGGACACCGCGCTGTAATCTCGGCACGATGGTGGATACCGGAACCAGGCGCGAGGAGAGCACGACGTGGTTGAGCTCAGAACTGACCTGCTCGTGCTGCACGATCAGGTCGTCGAGCGTATTCAGCTCCGCACGCAGTAGATCAGCGTACTCGCAGGAGTCGGTGATCGCCTCGGCAAAGGCGTTGGTGGCGCTGTGAAGCTCGCTGTATTCGTCGAGCTCCAGCGGGTCGAACTCTTCCTGATCGGTGCCCGCAACCGCGAGCAACGCGCGGTGAGCAGACGGTACGCCACGAAGCTGCACCAGATCCTGTAGAGCCCCCAAGCGTTGCCGCACGAGCTCGTTCTGCTCGGCCAGCGCCGCCGCCTGGGTAAGGCTTTGCTGCTGGCGGCCTTGAATCTGGACGACGGAGGTTGCCATCTCGCCGGCCAGGCGCAGCAGGTTGTCGACGGTATCGATGGGGATGCGAAGTGCGGCCGTCTCGGCCCCGGCGCTCACCTGGACAGGCGCGGTCACCGGGGGGATCGACACACTGGGCACGATTCCGGCTTTGGGAGCCGCCGTCACCTGGGGCTCCATGGGCGGGCTGGGCTTGGCGGAAGCCGGCAGCTTTACGGTGTCCGACGTGGGCTCGGCGGGATTCGGTATCTTTACGGTATCCGCGTCGGGTAGATCCATGAGCTCGCCACGTTCGATTCGCCCGGCCCAGTCGATGAGCCTCCGCAGCACGGCCAACGACTGCGCCGGAGGCGCACCCATACCGAGCAGGTGCTCCACCATCACCTCCAGACAGTCGCTGGCATCGAGAAGCGTGTCAGCGAGTCCCGTTGGCGGAAGCCGTTCCTGGTCAGCGAAGAATTCGAGAATATCTTCCATGCGATGGGTGAGGTTTGCGATACCCGCGACACCGGTGATGTTCGCGGATCCCTTGATGGTATGCGCGACACGCTGGGCCTCACTGATATCCTCTAGGCCGGCCTGGTTGCCGACGATGCGCTGCACACACCGGGACAGTCGATTGATGTGCTGCGGCGCCTCGTGCAGGAAAGCGTTCACGAGCTGGGGATTGATGTCATCGGAAAAACTCAACCGCACATCGTCCTCGTCGGCGGCGGTGGACGGTGGCACGTCGCCCGAAGGCTCCGCGTCCGGTCGTGACCCATCGCCCGGTAGAACCTCGCTCAGCATCCTTTCGGCGAGATCCTGTGCCTGCTCCTCGTCCATGGGCGTCGGCCAGGCCGGATCCTGTGTCTGCAGCATCAGTCGACGCAGGGTCGAGGCATCGTCGGGCTTGGCGAGAAAGCCGCTGAGCAACTGTGGCCACTCGGCGAACAGGCTCCGGCGTTCCACGTGTCCGCGATCCTCCGATGTCAACTCGGCGAGCGCCAACGCATTTGATTCAAAGAAACCTGCCAGCTCCTTGACCGCCGGCAGATCGAGCATTTCGGCCGCGTTGGAGAACCGGCGCAGATAGTCCGAGTAGCGCTGAATATGACCAACGACGTCGGACTCCACAGCATCGGGCGCGACGATCCCCGACAGGGCATCGGCAAGCTCCGATTCGCCCTCCTGGAGTTCCGCGCACAGCGCGCCGACTACATCTTGATCCGCCATGGCCTCGACGTGCTACGTGCAGCGGCGGAGAATGTCCATCGATAAATGTCGATCAGCCTCTCGCCCCGGTCGGTAGTTTGAACACGCCTACCGATTGAACGAGCATTCTCGCGTACTGCACAAGATTTTTCGTCTGCGTGAGCTGCTCCACGAGCTCCTTGGAAGTCTCCTGGGTCTGCGACAACATGCTGCTCGCACGTTGTCGCAACTCGTTGCTGATGCGTGCCTGCTGCTCGGAGCTGGCCGCGATCTCGCCAACGGAGCGCACCAGCGAAGCGGTAGTCTTCTGGCTGGCGATCATCTGCTGGCCCGCTGATTCCGCCATCCGCGACCCGGCGACCACCTGGCTGATGGTGCGGTCCATGGTTACGATCGTGTCGTTGGTATCCACCTGGATATTCTTAACGAGGCTCGCGATCTGCGCAGTCGCCTCGCGTGAGCTTTCGGCGAGCCGCTGCACTTCGTCCGCGACCACTGCGAAGCCGCGTCCCGCCTCGCCGGCTGCAGCGGCCTGCATGCCGGCGTTCAACGCCAGCACGTGAGTGCGTTCAGCGATGGTGTTGATAATGTCGACGATGGCGGTGATCTCCTGAGAACGCTCGCCGAGCCGCTTGATGCGTTTTCCGGTTTCCTGAATTGCCTCGCGGATTTCAGTCATGCTCTCGAGCGTCCCGGTCACGGTAGCCATGGCGGACTGGGTCGTTTCCGTGGTGAGCTTGGCGGATTCGTTGCAGGCACGGGCAACCTTCGCAATATTCACCAGCGTATTGGAGGCCCCCGCCAGCTCGCTGGCGGTTCTCTCCACCTCGATCTGCTGGGCCTGGCCGGTGGCGTTGACGATCTCGGCCTTCTTGTTCACCGTGGCGCACGAAGCTCCCACCTGGCTTGCGATGCGCGATACCCGCGTCAGCACCCTCCCGGTTTCCTCGGCCATTTGATTGATGGCATCGGCGACCGGTCCGGTAACGTCGGCGGATACCGGGACCGTCACTGTCAGGTCGCGCTCGCTGAGCCTGGCAACGGCCTCCAGAAGCCTGAGAACCGACTCGTTGAGGCGCTCGTTCTCTTGTTCAGCGTCGACCAGCGTCGTGACCTTGTCCTGAAGGAGCTCGTCGAGGGCCGTGCCGAGGCGGGCGAACTCGTCACTGCCGGTTAGTCCGGTACGCACACCATAGTCACCTTCCGCCACGCTATGCACGGTGTTCGAGATACGCTCGATGGGATCGACGATGGAGCGATAGATTAAGTACCCGATTACACCGGCCAGGATTACGCCTACCACTACCACGGCGAGACTCGCGTAGAGAAACGCATTGTTGGTTTTCAATGATTTGGCGAATGTCTTCTCGGATGCAAGTTGGCGCTCGGAGGAGCTCGCGAGCAAGGCGTTCAGGAAGGGCTGCACGAACTCATCGAGATCATTGATGACGAAAAGGGAGAGATTGGTGCGATTCTCGCTACTGAACAAGCGCTCCAGTTCGACGAAGGACGATCGCACACCAGCGAGTCCCGGTGCCAGCACGTCCTCGATGAACTCCGCTTCATCAGGACTCAGGGCAACGGTGTACGTTCTCCAGTCCTCTTCGAACTGCTGGTTGGCAAAGGCGAGATTCTGCCGCCCCTCTTCCCAGATCAGGGCGCCCGTATTTACGCGATGCACGGTAGCGAGTAGCTCACCCTGAATGGTGTCCGCCAAGTAACTGAGCCGCGTGCCTTCGGTGACGTTTCGGTTCAACAAATCCGTAGAGCGCGATGCGAAGGTCAATCCGGCGAGCGCCGTAAAGCCAATGGTCAACAAGATGATCGCCTGAACGGTGATCAAGAAGATCAATCGAGGTCCAATTCTAAATTTGCTGAATAGCTTGTTCACATGTATCTACCTTGTAAAGTTTCTTGAAACTGTCGTCAGCGCACCAGCGCATCCCATGCACTCAAGGACATCGGCTCGAAGCCATTCGGCGTGAGATTGGTCAATATCACCAGGTCCGAGCCCTGGTTGTCGTTGCTGTAGTCCAACCTGAGGCCGCCCAGATCAAACTTACGCCCGCGCAGGTTGGCCAGAAATTTCGCCCTGGTAATACGCCCCTGAACCTTCTCCATGGCATCGAGCCACAATTTTCCCACGATATAGCCTTCGAGACTGACCCAGCCGAATTTTTCGCCGAGCTTCTGGCGCGCTTCGCCGACGATGGGAAGTTTGGAATCCAGCGGCGGCACCACCTGGGTCATGATGACGCGGTCGTTGATGTTCGCGTCCGCCAGTGCCTTATGGAAGTTGTCGGCGCCCGTAAATGACACCGCACTGATGATCCAATCCTGGCCTTTGTAGCGCGAATAGGCTGCGAACTTGGAAATGGCGTTGTAGGTACCGACCGTGACCACGACCTTGCACGGAGCTTTGCTGAACTGCTCCCAGCTCTTGAGCGACTGATAGCCGCTTCGCGAGGTGAATGTATTTCTCTGGTAAACACCCACGGGACCCAGGCCGTTGCGCGCCGGATTCTCGCCCTGCTGCTGCAAGATGACGTCCAGCGTCTTGGTCACGATCTCCGTCCCCGGCAGGGCGCCGAGGGCGCGTTTGATACCGATCACGCCGGCCATTCCGTAGGCATCGTTCTGCACGTAGGCGCAGATCTGTGCCGGACTCACACCGGCATCGATGGCGGCCCGGATGACCGCGGCTGTCTCCTGAACGTAGCTGGCGCGGTAGTTGACGATGTCTCCCACACC
>CAXMNG010000010.1:0-8257 GCA_964194585.1 Salibacteraceae bacterium
GGACTGCGCCTCGCACGCGCCGTGGCCGAGATGCTGCGGGAGCTGAACCTGGACCACGAGTGCGTCACCGCCGCAATTCTGCATACCCGGCAGCAATTTTCGGAATTCAGCATCGATAACATCCGTGAGACCTTCGGCGCGACAATCGCGGGCCTGGTGGCAGGTCTTGCGAAAATGGACGCCATCGACGAGTACCGGCATGCCTCCACGTCACCGGGCAAGGACCGCAAGCAGCTGGAGCGCATCAAGAACCTCCTCCTCGCCATGGTCGAGGACGTGCGCGTGGTGCTCATCAAGCTCGCCGAATGCCTGGTGCGCATGCGCAGTCTGCGCGAGCTGGGCGCCGAGCGGCGATCCGACATGGCGCGCGCGAGCCTCGACGTGTACGCGCCCCTGGCGACCCGGCTCGGCATTCACCAGTTCAAGTGGGAGCTGGAAGATCTGGCCCTGCGCGAGCTCGAGCCGGAGACCTACAAGAGCCTCGCCAGGCAGCTCCAGGTGCGCCGCGGCGATCGCGAGCGCTTCATCCATGAGGTGGTCGCGCAGCTCTCTGAAGAGCTCGCCGACGCAGACATCGATGCCCGGATCAGCGGCCGGCCGAAGCACATCTACAGCATCTGGCGAAAAATGCGCGACAAGCAACTGAGCTTCGATCAGGTTTTCGACCTGCGCGCCGTGCGCGTTCTGGTGGACGATCTCGGCGACTGCTATTCGGCGTTGGGTGTGGTGCACGGGCTGTGGACGCATATCCCGAAGGAGTTCGACGACTACATCACCAATCCGAAGCCGAATCGTTACCAATCCCTGCATACGGCGGTCATCGGTCCCACCGGCAGAACCCTGGAGGTGCAGATCCGCACCCACGATATGCACGCCCACGCCGAATTCGGGGTCGCCGCCCACTGGCGTTACAAGGCCGGCGCGGCGCGCCAGGACGCCGACCGTCAGGCCAAGGCGGACTGGCTTCGCCAGGTGCTCGAATGGAAGGAGCACGGCGGGGACGGTGATGACTGGCTTGATCAGCTCAACACGGAGTTCCTCGCTGATCGCGTCTACGTGGTGACGCCCAAGGGCCAGATTCACGATTTGCCCGTGGGCGCGACGCCGCTGGATTTTGCCTACCAGGTGCACACCGACGTGGGCCATCGTTGCCGGGGCGCCAAGGTCAACGGCACCATGGTGCAGCTGACCCACGCTCTGCATTCCGGCGATCAGGTGGAGATCCTCACCACCCGCAACGCCGGACCCAGCCGCGACTGGTTGAATCCCCATCTCGGCTATCTCGCCACCACCCGGGCGCGTGCCAAGGTCCGGCACTGGTTTCGCCAGCAGAACTATGATGAGAACCTCAGCCAGGGACTGGAGATATTCCATCGTGAGCTGAAGCGTTTCGGCGTCGTAGAGCTGGACCGCGCCAAGCTCGCGACCCGCTACAACTACAGGCGATTCGACGATCTGCTGGCCGGCATCGGCGGCGGCGACGTGAGTCCCGGTCAGCTCGCCACCGCCCTGCAGGCCGAACTACCGAAAAAAGCGCCGGCGCCGATTCCGAAACCGCGCCAGCAGGCGCGCCGCCCGCGGGATGGCGACATTCGCATCAGCGGCGTCGGCAATCTGCTCACGCAGATCGCCCGATGCTGCAAACCGGTGCCGCCGGAGCCGATTCTGGGCTACATCACCCGTGGCCGCGGAATCAGCATCCATCGCAGTGATTGCGCCAACGTGTTGCGCCTGGGCGTCGAGGATCGCGCCCGGGTCATGGATGTGGCCTGGGAAGAGTCTGGAAAAGACATCTACCCGGTGGCCCTGCAGCTCAGCGCTTACGACCGAGCCGGCCTTCTGCGGGACATCACCGCGGTGGTCGCCAACGAGGAAGTGAATGTGGCGGGGCTGAGCTCCGAGACCAACGAGCGCGAGCAGATGGCCCATGTGAGCCTGACGGTGGAGGTGACGGATCTGGCCCAGCTCAGCCGGGTCATGGACCGGCTGACGCATCTGGCCAACGTGGTGGAGGTACGCCGGGCGCGCTGAGAGGGGTGGCTCAGTCTTGCGCCACCGCGTACAGCATTTCGTCGATATCGGCGTCGCTCAAGTTTTGCCGCTGGTACATGCTGCCGGCCAGAGCCGCCAGTTCCCGGCACAGCTCCATCTCGCGATGATGCGCGATGCCGTCACCCACCAACGCGTCGTAAACCCGCTTCTCCACGTCCCGCTCGCCGAAGTAGGTCCCTCTGGCGAGTGTCTGTTCTCGTGTAGCCATTGCATCTGACCCATCGCATTCAAGTTGCCGCCAAGGATGCAATACCTGGCGGGGGTGAACTGTGGGGATCACCTCAGGTCGGGGGGGGTCTCTGACAGGCGCCAATGGCAGCGGATTTGGCCCAAATCTGTGCATTGAATGACCACCTGGTCCTGCCTGGCGTGTACAAGCGCCCGCTGAATCACCAGTTAAAGTGAATTATGAAGATCTGGTAAATGCCTATTTTTTAGATAGTTAATGTGCAAAGTTAATGCTGGTATGTGGATTGCACTATCGGAGGCAAGTGCCGAAGAGGAGCTGGAATCATGACCGGACGGACTTCACAAAACACCCGCACTCGCGATCCACGCGCGGCCGCAGAGCGGCGCGGCCGAACCGTGCTTTCCCCGGTCACTGGTATCGCATTCCTGACCGCTTTGCTCATGGCAGTGACCTGGTTCCCCGCCTCCGAGCTGGGCCGGATCATCGACGCACATCTCTCCCAGCTCGCGAATCCCGAATCCTGGATCCGGTGAGCCGTCGCGCCTTGCCGGTACTCGGGTGGTAATCTAGCGCCGGCATCCCGACCTCCCACAACAGCCGAGGGAACCATGACGACGTCCGATGCCCGACCCGGGGGTCGCCAGGTGATTTCGTGGGCCCTCTACGACTGGGCGAACTCGGCCTTCGCCACTACCGTGCTGGCGGGATTCTTCCCGCTGTTCTTCAAGAAGTACTGGAGCACCGGCAGCGATGTCACGGTGAGCACCTTCCAGCTGGGAGTGGCCAATGCCGCTGCCAGCCTGGTGGTGGCGATGCTGGCGCCGATCCTGGGCGCCATCGCCGATCGCAGCGGCGCCCGCAAGCGCTATCTGCTGCTGTTCGCGGGCATGGGCGTGGTCATGACCGGGTGCCTGGCCCTGGTGGCCGAGGGCCAGTGGCCCATCGCCGTGGGTATTTACGTGTTCGCCCTCATCGGCTTCTCCGGGAGCAACGTGTTCTACGACGCGCTCATCCTGGATGCCGCGCCCCATGGCAGGATCGACCGGGTATCCGCCCTCGGTTTCGCCCTCGGCTATCTGGGCGGCGGCGTGCTGTTCAGCTTCAACGTCGCATTGACCCTGTGGCCGGAAACCTTCGGGCTAGCGGATGCCACGGCGGCGGTCAAAGTATCCTTCGTGAGCGTCGCCATCTGGTGGGCCCTGTTCTCCTTTCCTCTGATATTCTTTTTCAGGGAAATACCCCTTTCGGACCAGGTCGGGGGCTGGGCTGCCGTAAAATCCGGGTTCTCGCAACTCAGGGGAACATTCCGCGCCCTGCGCCACATGCGCGTGGTGATCGTGTTCCTGCTCGCCTACTGGCTGTATATCGACGGCGTGCACACGGTCATCCGCATGGCCGTCGATTACGGGCTCGCCATCGGGCTGGACGCCAACGACCTCATCGTCGCTTTGCTGCTCACCCAGTTCGTGGGCTTTCCAGCGGCCCTGGTTTTCGGGCGCCTGGGGGAACGAATCGGCGCGAAAACCGCCATTCTCATCGGCCTGCTGGTCTACGTCTTCGTCTGCATCTGGGGATACGCCATGCGCGAGTCCTGGGAATTCTTCGTCCTCGCCGGCACCATCGGGCTGGTGCAGGGCGGCGTGCAGGCACTGTCCCGGGCCCTCTACGCGCGCCTCATCCCGGCCAACAAGGCCGGTGAATTTTTCGGCTTCTACAACATGCTGGGCAAATTCGCCGCGATCCTCGGCCCCCTCATCATGGGCGTGGTGAGCGTCGCCACCGGCGACCCGCGGCTCTCGATCCTGGCCATCATCGTACTGTTCGTGGCCGGCGGCGGCCTGCTGCTGGCGGTGAACGAGGGCGAAGGCGTCGAGCATGCCCATGCGCTGGCGCGGGTCTAGCCGGGTTCCATCGGCCAGGAACGGCGTTCCTCGAACAGGCATCGATGATGTCCAATTCGGACCCGATTTCCTTCCATTCGTGTGCGCTATCTCACATCCCCGCCGGCCCGGAAGCGGTAATCTAGCCGCAACTCACCTGGTGTGAGTCCCCCGCTATCCCCCTGACTTGGGCCGAGTTTCTCGGCCTTTTTTTTTTGCATCTTTGCGCGACACCATGGACTGGTTTGCCGGCGCGCGCTTGCCTGGACCCCCCAGACCTGGCGGGATGATTCCGCGGGATCGTGGCCGTCGCATGACTCGACACATTACAGTCATATTCAGTGCTAACTTCCTGATCTAACTTCCTATTCCCGAATCGTGTATTTGCCTGATTGCGCTCCCGAGCGCCCTCCTCCCCCCCTGCCCCAGCTGTGACCGTCTTCACATGTCGCCCCGTATCGAGGCCACGACCGGGCCCGGAGTGTGACGGTGTGCGCGGCTCACCCCCCTGACAAGACCCCCCCGCGCCGTTAAGAATGGCACCACAAATTTTTAACCAGGAACTTTTAACCATGGCTAATCACGAATCGCCGCCGGAGGTGTGTCCCGGCTGTATCAAGGCCATACATTCCATGCTCGATCGGCGTGAGCAGGTGGATTACTACTACTGCGAGCACTTCGAAACCCTGGCCCTCATCGGCCTGGCTGAGAACCGCATCGTGCACTGGAGCCTGTACGGGCAAGTGTCGCCCAACGAGGCGGCGGACCTGTTGGCCAAATCCGTCAGTCTGAGCCAGATGGTGGACCAGATGGCCGAGCCACAGGTCATCCACTGACCAGCAGACGCCATCGAGGTAGCGGGCGCTATGGACGCCCGCTTTCTTCTGTGCGCGACGCGGCGCCGGTTCTCTCTTCCAGCGCCCTGGCCGCCACTCTGAACGCCAGGGTATCGGTTCTGCCATAGAATCCGCCGAAGCGGTACACCGTTCCCGGCAGGTAGCGTTTCAGGGACGCCATCACCCAGGGCTCCCGGGCCAGGCGCCTGGCGAGCTTTTCCATGACCGTGGTGGAGATGCCGCTGCCGTCGGGACCGTCCCAGGCGCTCCCGCCCAGATGCCGGCTCACCCCGTAAAGGAACCACACCAGTAGCTCCACCTCGCGGCCCGTGATCATCAGCTCTGCCTCGATGAGGTGGTAGAGCTCGCGGCGGGTGCTGCCCCGGCTACCGAGCCGCAGCTGCTCGGCAACCTGACGGAGCCACTCCGGCGGTGGGTCCAGCTCCCGGCAGCGGGCCCCGATGAGCAGATCCAGGGCCCGGGCGGAAATTTCCTCGGAAAAATGCACGTCCAGCTCGCGGGCGCGCCGCTTCTGGTCTTCCGATGGCACTATCGGATCTGGCTCGCCCATGGCGATTCGACTCGTAGGATCTCCCCTTGACCTTAGTTTATCGGCCGCAATCCGGGGCTTGATGAGCCCTGCCGGCAGCCCGGGAATGGATCGTGTCGGACCGTGCTACCCTGTGCAGCGCTGGTCAAATAACCCAAGGAGCGGAGCAATGGGGGGAGAACAGTTCGAGACCATCGTCACCATCGTCACGGGCGTGGTCGGGCTCGTTTTATTGATTCTCTGGCTCATCCTGCCCTTCGCCGTGTTTGCGATTAAGGGCCGGCTCGACCGTCTCATCGAGCTCGTGAGCGTCAACAACGAAATCACGCTGGAATCGAACCGCCTGCTCGGTAAGCTCGCCAGCGAAGTGGAGAGTTCGCTGAAAAGCTAACTTTGCACTCTTTCCTGGTTGTCGGTGCTCGAGACGAAGCCGGAGGCCTTGTCCACAACATTCAATAATGGTTGTTCCGCGCGGAAACGGCGGAAATTCTCGATGAATGCCGACACCAGCACCTCCGGGTAGCCGATGAAATCACCGGACATGTGTGGCGATACGATGACTTCGGGCATGGACCAGAGCGGGCTGTCTCCGGGAAGCGGCTCGATGGCGGTAACGTCCAGGGCCGCGCCCGCGATTTGTCCGCGCGCAAGCGCCTTCACCAACGCCGGTTCGTCCAGCACCGCACCCCTGGCGACGTTGATGAGACGCGCCGTCGGCTTCATGGCGCCGAGTTGTGCGGCGCCGAACAAGCCGCGAGTTTCATCCGTCAGCGGCACGACGATCACCACGTAGTCCGCCTCGGGTAGCACGGCGTTCAAGTCTGCCTGCGCGTGGACAGCGACGAAATCGTCATCGTCAGCCCGCGCCCGGCGCCCTACTCCCTCCACATGCAGGCCGGCACGCGTAAGCATCCGGGCGATCTCGCGCCCGATGCTGCCGACGCCGACGATCAGCGCGCGGTTGCCGATGATGAGCTCGCCCAGGCGATGCTGCCAGAGCTGCTGCTCTTGATGCCTGGTGGTTTCCGGAAAGCGTTTCGCGAAGCACAGGATCAGGCCGAGGACGTACTCGGCCATGGCACGATCGAAGACTCCGCGGGAGTTCGTCAGAACCACATCGCTTTCGACGAGCTCCGGGAACAATACTGCGTCGACGCCGGCGCCGGTCCAGTGTATCCAGCGCAGATGCTCGGCATGAGACCAGACGCCACGCAGATTCGCTTCGCTGAATTTCCATCCGAGCAGTACGCAAGCGCCGGGAAGCGCCTGGGCCAGTGCGTGCGTAGAGTCGGCGAATCGCAGCTCCGCATCGGACGCGATGGCCGTGAGTCCCGGCACCTGGTCGGCGCAGGCGGCGCCCTGGATGACAATGATGGGTCGAGCCCTCATGACGGCCTGGTTCCTCTCCGTAAAGCTTGCGAACCGGAATTATCGCAGCTTTTGCACGCCAGGTAGTGGCGGGGGCGGTGCTGTGAGAAAGTTTTCGCCGGTGCTATTCTGCCACCATCACATTCATCCCGTGTGCCCATTGTATTTGGACTCCTCTGACGTCGAGCCCGCCCACGCACTCCAGGTAGACACCGAGCAACACAGTCAGGGCTCGGTTTACCGGCTGACGGTCGCCCGCCCGGAGCGGCTCAATATTGTCGATACGGCCGCGCTGACCGAGATGAGCAATGCGCTGGCACGGATCGCCGGCGATGACGCCGCCCGGGCCGTCGTCCTGCGTGGCGCCGGAAACAAGGCCTGGATAGGTGGCGCCGACATCAACGAGATGGTGACGCTGAACAGCGGATCTGCCAGAGCATTCATCACCCGGCTGCACCAGGTGTGCCAGGCCTTGCGCGAGTTGCCGGTTCCCGTTATCGCGCGCATCGACGGCTTTTGCCTCGGTGCCGGCCTCGAAATCGCCGCCTGCTGCGATCTGCGCATCGCGGCCATCGGTAGCCGCTTCGGCATGCCGGAAGTGCATGTGGGCATCCCGTCTGTCATCGAGGCGGCACTGCTGCCCCGCCTGATTGGGGCCGGGCGCGCCCGCGACCTGGTGTTCACGGGCCGCATCATCGATGGGCAAGAGGCGCTGGCCTGGGGGCTGGTGGAGAGCCTGACTCCGGCGGATCGCCTCGACGCCGTGGTCGACGAACGCCTTGCGATGATTCTGAATGCCGGGCCCGGCGCCATCCGAGCCCAGAAGGATCTTTGCCGCCGATGGGAGGAGTTGCCGCTCAGCGATGCCATCGAGGCCGGTATCGATGCTTTCGGTGACGCCTTCCTCTCAGACGAACCGCACGAATATATGCAACGCTTTCTGCAACGACGACGTCGTTAAAATGAATATGATCCGATGATAGAAATCCTACCCGATTATCCCGATAACACCCTCGCTATCACCGCCAGCAACACCGTCACCGGCGACGACTACGAGTCGATCATCATTCCCGCCATCGAAGCCAAAGTGAAGAGCCACGGGAAAATCCGCATGCTCTACTATCTGGGGCCGGAATTCACCGGATTCGACGCCGCCGCCATGTGGGAAGACGCCACAACGGGCCTCAAGCACTTCACGGACTTCGAGAAGATCGCATTCGTCTCGGACGTGGATTGGATCAACCACATGGTCAGCGCCTTCGGATTCATGATTCCGTGCCCGGTGAAAGTATTTAACGGCCGTCAGCTTTCCGAAGCGGACGAATGGATCAAGAGCTGAGATTCAGTCACCGGGCTTGCCGGACTGCCAGTCCTCCAGGGC
>CAXMNG010000011.1:0-6035 GCA_964194585.1 Salibacteraceae bacterium
TCGGATGACGATCTGCAGGACGCCCTGAATGCCTTCGCTGAGATTTCGGATGTCTACCAAAGTTGCGCCGACGCGCGGCCCGTGATCGCTTCTCTCCGCGCCTGACGCCGCCTGCCCTCGATTTGCCCCCCGGCGTCCCGGGCACCCGGGACGTCCGCCACCCCCCGCCCACCTCCTGACAAGATCCCGGGGGCGCCCTTCCGGGGCGCCGATCCGTGACACCGTGGGCAGAAGCTATCCCGGACCGCCGATAATATTGCCCGTCCTGAAGTCGTCCGCTCCGTGAGAAATGCCAAAGCGCCCCCCGTTGCTGGATCGAGAGCTGTTTCGCGTCGCTCGGCGCGAGGCGCTGTCCTTCAGCTTCTGGACCGACGGCGTTGTCTATCCGTTGCTGGTAGGAGCCATCGGAATTTCCTCGGCGGTGGTCGCTGGCACCGACGCGATCGCCGTCTCCATGGCCACGGTGGGCATCCTGCTCGGCCTTTCCCTCTGGGCGTGGGGTTATGTGCGCCGCCGCGACCAGCATGCGGCTGTCATCCTGAAGGAACGCGCTTCCTATCTGGTGCAGAAGCGCGATCAGGAGCTGGTGCGCCTGGATGCCAAGCTTCAGGCTGAGGGCATGATCGAGGCATCGGAGCAGATTCGCGAGTTGCGGGTGGGCTTCGATGGATTCAAGAAGGTGCTCGAGAAGAAGCTCGACAGCGGCGAACTCGGCTACCAAAAATTCCGGGTCGTTCTGGAGGAGCTGTTCTTGTCCGCTCTTGATAATCTCGAGAATGCCGTGGAGCGATTGCATGCGGCGCTGGCAATCGGAATCGACGCGATCGATGAAAGAATCCGCCGCATCGAGGTGCTCGGAGACGATCCCGACAGCATGGAGATCGTCGAACTGCGGCGCGCCCGCACCCGCTACGAGGCGCTGACGGAATCGGCAAGAGAACTGTTCCAACAGAACCAAGCCGTCCTGGCTACATTGCAGCATGCTTGCGCGAGAGTAACCAGCGTGCAGGCACACCGGGCAATGGCGCGCAGGGAACTGGATGCGGTCTTGGCCGAAGTATCGTCCTTGACGCGTGGGGTTAGCCTGGCAGGAACATAGTATCGTAGGTTGGGCTGAGCTTGCGAAGCCCAACATCCGGGCCGGCATGTTGGGCTTCGCAAGCTCAGCCCAACCTACGTTTCTTCACCCCACCTCGCCCTTCGGTTGGCGTCGCGTGGGGCCAGCATCTAGACTTTGCATGTCGATTGTCGACCGATTCAGCTTTAGAGGAGGCTCCGGCGCAATGTCCGTACGACCACGAGTTCTTTTCCTGTGTGCGGCCCTGTTGTTCGCGCCCCTGGCAGTCGCGGATTCGCCGAGGCCGGGTATCGATCCACGCGTGGACACGCTCTTGCGTGACATGAGTGACTATCTCAAGGGTGCCAGCGAGTTCAGCTTCCAAACGCACGTCAACTACGACCAGGTGCTGGAGAGTGGCCAGAAAATTCTCTATGGCCGTCAGGCCGAGATTTCCATGCGGCGTCCCGATCGGCTGCACATTCTCGTCAATGGCGACCTGGTCCACGAACGTATCTGGTATAACGGCAAAACGTTCATCTTGATGAATCTGTGGGATCACGGATACGTAAAAGTGGAAGTGCCACCGAGGATCGACGACGCCTTGGATCTCATGGCGCGTAAGTACGGTATCTCGAGCCCCGTCTCCGATGTTCTCTACAGCGACCCTTACGCAATTCTCGTGGAGAATGTGGAGACCGGAACCTATATCGGCCAGCCCGTGGTACGCGGTGTGCCGACGCATCATCTTGCATTCACTCAGAAGAACATCGACTGGCAACTCTGGATCGAAGACGGCGCGAATCCGGTGCCCCGGAAAGCCGTCATTACCTACAAGAACGTCACCGGCTCTCCGCAATTTACCGTGTGGCTGTCGAACTGGAATTTTGCGCCACGGTTGGCGGACAGTTTGTTCGAGTTCCTGCCGCCGGACGGAGCGCAGCAGGTCGAGATTGAGCCCGTCCAGCAGTGACCATGCGATTTTCCTTCAAGCGCCTCTGTGCTTTGGCAATATTGGTGTTCTCGGCAGCGGCGCCTCTCGCACAGAATCGCCTGGTCATCGACGTGTCCAAGGTGAAGCGCCCCCAGTCCACGTCAGGGGCTGTTCACTACCAGGGGACGGGAAGCGTGCGTCACAGTGAGCAGCGCACCTACGAAGCAGCACAGGATCGCCACGCGGTGCAGGCGGCGGAGAATCGGAACGAAGAACAGCGGGCGCAAGCGCGGCGTACCGCCGGTGCGCAGGGCCGGCAAGAAGGCCAGAGAGCGGAAGGCAGGACCTACGGCAAGGCCACTGACAGGCACGGGAGCGTGCGCCTGGATACGCTACGGTAGCGAATTATCGTGTCTGGTCTCTTCTGTGCCCCACGGAAGTGTGGCAGGTCACGCACTTGTTCTGAGTCTCCCCGAGAAAATACGGTTTGTGCGCGGCGAACGCTTCGATATTTCTCGGAAAAGCATTCAGTAGGTTGGCGTGGCAGCTCAGACAACCGGAGTCGTAGACATACGACTCGCGGTCCTCGGCCAAGCCCTCCCAATCCGTTAGATCCGGGCCGTGGATGACCTCCACCCATGTGTCGCCCACCAGCCTTCTCCAATATGCCCACATGAAGCTCGGCGGGTTATCGTGGGGAAGGTGGCAGTCCGAGCAGCTCGCCTGCACGCCGTGAATGGATCGGCCCCCATGCACGTCAAATCTGTAAGACTCGCCCACGGGATCCATACTGTGGCAGGTGGTACAGAATTCCACGCCCGAGGTGCGCTCGATGGCGTATTGCGCGAGTACCCACCCGATGGATAGCAGCAGGGGCAACACGATCACCACCGCGACAAAGACATAGAGCAGCGGGCCGATTACCCGTTTCGGCGGTGCGAACAATCTCAGGGTTCGTGCCATCGTGCTGCTGCAGTAAGAATTGTTGACGGGTGCTCGATCCACGGACCCTTGTACCCCTCTGGTGCCGGGGCGATCGAGCAGTAACAGTTTAGATCCTCATCGGAGGATTGCACAGTATCCGGTGGGCAGCTTTACCGTCCGGGCCGTCAACCGTCGCGGAACGCAGACAGATTCTGGCGCGCGTTTCCCCACAGGCGGGGCAAGATTCCTCGAAGCGTGGGAAACACCCGCTTGCTTTCACCATTCAGCAAGTCATCGACCATCGCGTTAATCTGTCCAGGGTGGCCACGAGAATCTCTGGAGATGCCGTCGATCACGGCTCGACTGAACGGTCCCCTGCCTTCCACGCCCGCGTGATACAACCTCATGTCGATGTAGGAAGCGACTTCACGCTGATCCAGAGATGGAATACTGACTGCGTATATCGGCATGGGCGAGCGCGTAGATCCGGACGCCCCACTCAACCGTGTCCGAAGCTCAGGCTTGCCCGTCATCACCACACAGTGATTCGCTGCTTTCAGCTCATTCTTCAGTGTTGCCAACCTTGCCAGACTCTCGTCACTGAGACTGTGTGCATTGTCGATCATTATGACGGCGATTTGTCCTCGCGTTGCGAGGCGATCGAGCCAGCCATCGAATTCTCTCAGCATTTCTCCAGTGGAAACATGAGTGGGCAAGCGCAGCTCCGCATTGAGAAACGTGACGACGTCATTGGCGGAGAACGAAGGCACCGCCGGAATTCTAACGATGCGCCAATTATTGTCGGCACGGCACACGAGTTGAATCAACAGCGCCGATTTGCCGGCACCCTGTCCGCCGAGAATCAGCACTGGCGTTTCGTGGCGGCGGACATGCTCTTGAACGACATCCAGCCGCAATCTCAATGCCGGGGTCGCAAAGAAGTAATTGTCCAACCCCCGGCTCGGAAGCGGATCCCTGTTCGGGGCTCGAACTTGCATTACTGCACTCCTGAATAGTGACTCAAAGGCGGCTCGCACTCATGCGACGACACGCAGGCGCGACCACGCCTTTCTCATGCGATTCGCGGTGGTTGCGAGGGCGTCGGAAAGGCGCTGCAGCCCCGGCACATCCTCGTACTCGTCCAACATCACATACGACCATGCGCTCTCGTCAGAGATGAACTTGCGCAGCAAAGCCTGATTCAAACCGTGACCTGGCTTGTAACCGTGAAAGTGTCCGATAACAGGTACACCGGCGAGAGAAAGATCGCCGACGATGTCGAGAATTTTGTGGCGTACGAACTCGTCCTGGAATCGCAAACCTTCATCGTTGACGATCCTTTCTCCGTCTACGAGGATAGCGTTGCGCGGCGAGCCGCCCAGGGCGAGCTCCCGTTCGTACAGGTCTTCGATTTGGTCGGCGAAGCCGAATGTGCGTGCGCGAGCAAGGTCACGCTTGAAGACGGGCTCGGTCATCACCACCGAGAGGCGTTGACTACCGACTGCGGTATCGGGGAAGTCAATTTCCGCGGTAATACGCGTAATCGGGTAGGGCTCGAGCCTGACGAATCTGTCGCCGTCACGGAATTCAACGGTATCCTGCACGAGCATCGCCCAGCGTTTTGCTTCCTGGTCGACGATGCCGGCGCGTTCGATCATGGCGACGAAAGGCTCCGCGCTGCCGTCCAGAATAGGCACCTCGGGCCCGTCCAGCTCCACCACCGCGTTGTCGATGCCACAGCCCTGTAGAGCCGCCATCAGATGCTCGACGGTAGAAACCGAAACACCGAACTCGTTCCCGATGATAGTGCCGAGCCGTGTGTCGACCACGTGGTGCCACAAGCCCGGAATGACGCCGCGACCCATGGGTACATCGTTGCGAACGAATCGCACGCCGGTATTTATCCCGCCAGGCCGCACCAGCATGCCGATGCGGCAGCCGCTGTGCAGGCCGGTTCCAACATAGGGGATGCAGGTCTCGAGGGTACGCTGAACTATGGACGCCATGTGCCGTTCCTCCTTTACACTCGGTGCCGTCCGCGCGTAAGCGCCGGTCCGAGCTCAATGACCGTCCCCCGGACACCGGGGTGCACGGCTGATAACATAAGGGTTACCGGCGTCCGGGCCGTAATCACGGGGCGCCAAGTTCTTATCCCTGAATCCGGAGGTTGGCGGTGGGTTCCATGCGCGGTAGCAGCATCTCGTCCTGGGCACTGCTGGTGGCCAAGGCGCTGGAGGCCGACGGCCGCGATAGCGAGGATTTGTTTCGTCGTGCCGGACTCGATCCCGCACGGCTCAAGGACGCGGATGCGCGTTATCCCGTGGAAGGCATGTGCAGGTTGTGGCGACTGGCGACGCAGGTCACCGGCGACCCGTATTTCGGCTTGAGGGCCGCCGGCTTCTGGCATCCGACCACCATGAATGCCCTGGGCTACTCCTGGATGGCCAGCGACAGCCTGCGCGATGCGCTCACCCGCATGACGCGTTACGGTCGTCTCGTGACCACGGTGGCGGAAATGAGGCTGGAGGAATTCGACGACCATTTCGCTTTCAGGATTCATCCGCTGATCGCCAGGTCGAAGGTACCGAACGAAGCCGTCGACGCGGGGCTCGCCACCTTCGTCAGCATGTGCCGCACGAGCTACGGGGATGACTTTCATCCACTGCGGGTGGCGACCCAGCGCCCTGAGTTCGATGATCCAGCGCCCTATATCGAGTACTTCCAGGCGCCGGTCGAATTTTCGGCCCCTGATAATATTCTGTACTTCAGTAAGGAATCGCTGGAAGCCCATCTCCCGACCGCCAATCCGCGCCTCGCCCGCGTCAACGATCGGATCGTCACGCAGTACCTGGCGCAGTTCGACAAGGGAAGCACGGCGATGCGCGTGCGTGCCAAGTTGATCGACCTGCTGTCGGCGGGAAATGTGACCCAGCAGGACGTTGCGGACAGCCTGCATATGAGCCTGCGCACCCTGCAACGCAAGCTCAGTGAAGAGAACACGAGCTACAAGGGTCTTCTGGATGAGACCCGCAGGGAACTGGCCAACCAGTATTTGCGCCAGGCCTGCCTTTCCGTGAGCGAAGTGACTTATCTGCTGGGATTCTCGGAGCCCAGCAATTT
>CAXMNG010000012.1:0-4629 GCA_964194585.1 Salibacteraceae bacterium
GTCGCCATGGCCATCATGCAGTACATGGGCGGCAACGGCAGCATCAAGAGCGGCAGCATCAAGTTCAAGGGCGTGGAGCTCAACACGCTTGCTCCCGAAGAGCTTCGCCGGCTGAGAGGTGCGGAGATCTCGATGATCTACCAGGAGCCCTTCGCGGCGCTCAATCCCAGCCTCACCCTGGGCACCCAGCTGAAGGAGGTGCCCATCATCCACGAGGGCATCACCGACAGGGAGGCCCACGATCGTGCCGTCAAGGTACTGGGAGACGTGCGTCTGCCCGATCCCGAGCGGGTCATGGCCGCCTACCCCCACCAGATTTCCGGCGGCCAACAGCAGCGCGTGGTGATCGCCATGGGGTTGCTGTCGAATCCGTCCCTGCTGCTCCTGGACGAGCCCACCACGGCCCTGGACGTCACGGTCGAGGCCGGCATCACTAAGCTCATCGCCGACATCGCCAAGCAATACGGCACGTCGCAGATCTACATCTCTCACAACCTCGGCCTCATTCTCGAGGTATGCGATCGGGTTTTCGTCATGTACTCCGGCGAAGTGGTGGAAGAAGGCACCATCAAATCACTGTTCACCTGGCCGAAGCATCCCTACACCCACGGTCTGTTCGGGTGTATCCCGCTGCCAACCGCCGACAAGAACGCGGCGCCGTTGAAGCCCATTCGTGGCCAATTGCCGCTTCCCCACGAGCGGCCCACGGGCTGCAACTTCGGCCCGCGCTGCGATTTCTTCGCGGACGGGCGCTGTAACTCCAGAGACATCGACATGACTCAGGTCACCGGCAGTGCCGCCGACCATCGCGTGCGGTGTGTGCGCTGGACGGAGCTCGACTTCACCGCGGAAATTTCCCACGGCGAGCAGAAGCCGCCTATCAGCATCGGCGACACGGTGCTCGAGGTGGACGGGATGCAGAAGTACTACGAGGTACACGACCGTTCCATCGCGGCCATCGTCGCCGGGCAGAGCGTCAAGCTCGTCAAAGCCAACGAGGCGCTGGATTTCGATGCCCGCGAGGGCGAGACTGTCGCCATTGTCGGCGAGTCAGGCTGCGGCAAGTCGACTTTTGCCAAGGTGCTCATGGGTCTGGAGACCGCCACAGACGGTGAGGTGCGCTATGGCGGCGCCAATATCGGCGAAGTCCCCGTGCGCGAACGCACGCCGAAGCAGATCGGTTCGTTGCAGATGGTGTTCCAGAATCCCAGCGACACGCTCAATCCCAGCCATACCATCGGTGGGCAAATCGGTCGCGTCATCAAGAAATTCGGCGTCGAGTCGGACAAGGTCAAGATCCGCGAACGGGTGCTCGAGCTTCTCGATCTGGTGAAGCTGCCGCGAGATTTCTACATCCGGCGTCCGCGACAGCTCTCTGGCGGGCAGAAGCAGCGCATCGGCATCGCCCGCGCGTTCGCGGGCAATCCCGCCATGGTCATCGCCGACGAGCCAGTCTCCGCACTGGATGTTTCTGTGGCCGCGGCGGTGACGGAGCTGCTCACCGATATTCAGCGCGAGAACAAGACGACGCTGTTGTTTATCAGCCATGACTTGAGCGTGGTGCGCTACCTCGCAGATCGCATCGTCGTCATGTACCTGGGACAGATCATGGAACGCGGCACCACCGATGAGATCTTCCAGCCGCCCTACCACCCCTATACCGAGGCCCTGCTATCGGCAGTTCCCATCGCCGATCCGGAGGTGACAAAGCGCGAAATCGTCCTCGAGGGCAATCTACCGAGCGTGATGAATCCGCCCAAGGGCTGTCCCTTCACCACACGCTGCCAGCACAAGATCGGAAAAATATGTGATGAGGAACGCCCGGCGGTGCAGATGACGTCCAATGGCCACGCCATCGCGTGCCACATTCCGTTGGACGAGCTTCGCCAGGCGGACCCGGTAATCGCCGTACCCAGGGCGGAGGAGCGCGTCCACGCGTCCCAGTGATCGCGGTCCAGCCACCATCCCCGAAATCGGGAGGGTAAAATCATGTACGAGAAAATACTGGCGGGCCTCGACGGTTCGAAGCACGGCATCGATGCCGCCCGGGCGGCGGTGGAACTGGCCCGGAATTTTGACGCCGAGCTCCACCTGCTGACTGTCACGCGACCGTACAAGGTCTCACCGAAGCTTCGCCAGTTCCTCGAGGCGGAGAATCTCCTCGGCGAGCCCAAGTACGTCATGGATGAAATGACCAACACCATCGTTTCCGAGGCCGAGGATCTGGCGACCAAGGCCGGCCTGAAAGGCGTGAAAGCCGTGGTGCGCGAGGGCAAACCCGCACGCGCGCTGCTGGAGTACGCCAAGGGCAACGATATCGATCTCATCGTGGTCGGATCCCGCGGCGTTGGTGAGCTGGATGCGGCGTTGCTCGGCAGCGTATCTCAGAAAATCGGCATGTTGAGCGAGTGCACGGTCATGATCGTGCGCTAGCCGCGTTCGAACTGGCCAGAGGTAGTTGACTGGAATGCCGCGTGACCCTCGCTACGACATTCTTTTCGAATCCGTCGAAATAGGCCCTGTCCGGGCCAAGAACCGTTTCTTCCAGGTACCCCACTGCAGCGGTATGGGCTACCGTCACCCGCGCGCCGAGGCGCGCATGCGCGGAGTCAAGGCCGAGGGCGGCTGGGCGGTCATCAGCACCCAGGAATGTTCAATTCACTGGAGTGGGGACTTCGAGCCTGCGCCGGATGCGCGGCTATGGGACGATCGCGACATCCCCGCCCTGGCCCTGATGGCGGAGGCAGTACACGAGCACGGGGCGCTGGCCGCCATCGAGCTCACCCACAATGGCCCGATGGCCAACAATCTGTACAGCCGCCTGCCTCCGTTGGCGCCATCACACGTGCCCGTCGACGACGTGGACCCCGTGCAGGCACGCGCGATGTCCAAGACCGATATTGCCGATCTGAGAACATGGCATCGGCACGCCGCGCTTCGGGCCAAACGCGCGGGTTTCGATATCGTTTACATCTACGCCGGCCACAATCTTTCCCTGCCCATGCAATTCCTGTCGCGGCGCTGGAACCATCGCAGCGACGAGTACGGCGGCTCTCTGGAGAATCGCGCGCGCCTGTTTCGCGAGCTCATCGAGGACACCAGAGACGCGGTGGGAGACAGCTGCGGGGTGGCCGTGCGCTTCGCCGTGGACGAGTTACTCGGTTCGGACGGCATCACAGCTGAAGGAGAAGGCCGAGAGGTGGTGGAGATGCTTGCCGAGTTACCCGATCTGTGGGACGTGAACGTGAGCGACTGGAGTAACGATTCCAGCACCTCACGTTTCGAACGTGAGGCTTCTCAAGAAAAATTCACGGCCTTCGTAAAACAGGTCACGAGCAAACCGGTGGTGGGGGTCGGACGGTTCACCTCTCCCGATACCATGGTGTCACAGATCAAACGCGGTGTGCTGGATTTCATCGGCGCGGCGCGCCCATCCATTGCCGATCCCTTTCTGCCGAAGAAGATCGAGGAAGGAAGGCCGGAGGACATCCGCGAATGCATCGGCTGCAACATCTGCGTGAGCGGTGAGCGCCGCATCGTGCCCATGCGCTGCACGCAGAACCCCACCATGGGAGAGGAGTGGCGACGGGACTGGCATCCGGAGCGCATTGCGGCGAAGGGCTCCGACGATCGCATCCTCATCGTCGGCGCGGGACCGGCCGGGCTCGAATGCGCACGGGCCCTGGGCATGCGCGGCTACGCAGTAACGCTCGCTGAAGCCAGCGACGAGCTTGGTGGCCGGGTCAGCGCCGAGAGCCGGCTTCCGGGGCTCGCCGAGTGGGCGCGGGTGCGGGACTACCGGATCTCGCAGCTGAATCAAATGCCCAAGGTTGAAGTCTATCGCGCGAGCCGACTTTCCACCGAGCATGTTCTGGAGTTCGGATTCCCTCGCGTGGTGCTCGCCACCGGAGCGCGCTGGCGGCGGGACGGCATCGGGCGCAGAAATCGAAAGCCCATCGCCGGCTGCGATGGCAGCAACGTCTACACGCCGGAAGACGTCATGGGGGACGTTCCGATCCCCGGACCCGTTGTCGTCTTCGATGACGATCACGCGTATCTCGGCGGCGTGCTCGCGGAAAAGCTCCGTGCCAAGGGGCTCGACGTGATTCTCGTCACGCCGGCGGCTCAAGCGTCCGCCTGGACCTGGGCGACCCTCGAGCAGTTCCGCATCCAGTCGCAGCTGATGAAAGCAGGAATCGGCGTCGCCGCCTCTAAGAACGTCGTGACCGTCGAGAAAGGAAGCGTGGAGCTCGCCTGTGTCTACACCGACCTGCGCAGCCCACTGGACGCGGCGTCCGTCGTCATGGTCACCGCGAGGCTGCCCGAGGATTCCCTGTTTCAAGCGCTTCAGGGCGATGCGAACGAGCTCGCCGACGCCGGGATCCGACATCTCGAGTGCATCGGCGACTGTCATGCACCTGCCACTATTGCTGCTGCCGTGTACGCGGGCCACCGTTATGCGCGAGAATGCGACGAGCCCGAGTCGGACGACATCCCTTTCCGTCGCGAGCTCATCGCGATGGACGATTGAAACGGTGGCTTAGCCGTCGGTCTGCCAGCGGCGACCCTCGGCGACCATCTGCTCCCTGCTGAGTCGGATGGGAAAGCGCCGGCGGATTTCCTCGTCCA
>CAXMNG010000013.1:0-6883 GCA_964194585.1 Salibacteraceae bacterium
GCGATAGCGCCGCCGGCTTCCAGGTAGAAGCTGGATTTGAACAGCGCGATGATGCGTCCCCGTCGTCCATCCAGCAGCAGATCATGGGCGAAGCTGCCGCATCGGGTGGCGCAATAGCGGTGGGGAATTTCCAACTTGCGCGTCATCGGAGAACACTCACCGCGCTCGCTGCACCATCGCCAGTGCCAGAGCGGCGGCATCGGCATTGCATGGCGCCACCCGCACCCCCGCGGCTTCCAGCTTGGCTATCTGCGCTCCCCGCCGTTGCGGGTCATCCTCGGTACCGGTCACCGACGCGATGATGGTCGGCGCGGCGTTTGACGGGTGGCCCGCGATCACCCCGGCCAGGTGGCCGGCCGGATCCGCGTGGGCGCCGTAACCGATGACCACATCGACGAGCACCACACCCACATGCGCGCTTTCGAGAGCGCGCAGCATCGCCTGGTCACGACCGCCGGGATCGATCATGGGGTGCGGTCGGCCCGATGTGTATTCGCCTGCTCCCAGATCGATCATGGCATGTGTCTTGCGCGACGCATCCATCCGGGCCACACCGGGAATGGGCGCGTTGGACGTGACCGCGACGCCGCCCGCGGTGAAGATCCATTGGGCCTCGGCACACAGGGTGCCGCCGCAGAACAAGCCGCGCACCGAACTCCTGTTCGCCGGCAGTGGCGCCGCCAGGGATGCGGCATCGAAGGGCGGGAGCACGCCAGTGCCGCCGCACGCCAGCGCCGCCGCCTCTTTCAGGGTAACGGCCATCGCGGCATTGACCGGGGCTTGCAGATCGCCGCCGCCCACGAGGCAGACGGTGAACGTCTTGGCACTCGCGGCGATGCGATCCATCACCCGCGCCGCCACGGAGGCGGGCGGGAGTTTGGATATGAGGACGATGTGCCGTGTCTGCGCATCGGCATCCAGGGCATCCAGAGCCATCAAGGTGGACACGCCACCCACCGCTTCCGAGAGATCCCGGCCACCCACGCCGATGGCCTGGGAGATCCCCTGGCCCTGGCGGGCGATCAGGCATGCGACTTCCTGCATGCCGGTTCCCGATGCAGCGACGATGCCGATGCTGCCCCGGGGAACCGCATTCGCGAACGCCAACGGCGTGCCGCCGATGATGGCGGTGCCACAGTCCGGCCCCATGACCAGCAAGCCCAGGCCAGCGGCTTCGCGCTTCAGCGCCGCCTCTTCCTCCACGTCCACGTTGTCACTGAAGATCATGACGTGCAGGCCGTTGCGGATAGCTTTGCGCGCCTCGGCGACGGCGAAGCTGCCGGGCACCGATATCAGCGCGAGATTCGACTCTGGAGCAGCCTTGACGGCGGCTCGTAAGGAACGCGGCCGCCAGGCGCCGGCATTGCCGCGAGCGGAGAGCGGCCGGTCCAGGGAGTCACGGGCTTCTGCCAGCGCCAGATCCGCGGTCCTCGCGTCGGCGGCGCGTATGCCGATGACCAGATCGCCCCCGGTGGCCTCGACTCCGGAGGCCGGGAGCAATCCGGCGTCGGCCATGAGTTGCTTGTTGGCCGGCGTGCCCATCATCAAGGCCGCCTCGCAGACCCCCGCGCGCTCGGAAATGGTGCGCGAGAGCTGCATGAGAGCCACGGAATCCAGGTACAAGCCCTGCCGTACTTCGTTGACGACGGTGTCACTCATGTCACGCCCGCACGTTTCGCGAAACTTTCCAACGCCTGCCGGAAACACGCCATGGGTGCGCGCACCACACCGGCGCCCACCTGGCCGACACCCGGCTCGCGGTGTGCGATGCCCGTGTTGATAGTCGGGGCCAGGCCGGTTTCCACCACCAGACGAATGTCGATGCCGGTGGGCACCCCCAGATAGTCCATTGCGGGAATGGTCCATTCGGGATTCTCGTCGACGGTGATCTCGCTCATGGTGCGGGTGAAGTTGCCCGCCTCGGATGGCGCGCCGGCACCCACGAAGCCGGCCACCGCCGGCGCGGCGCCCATGGCAAATCCGCCCAGTCCGATGGTCTCGATGATGGTCGAATCCCCCATGTCGGGATTGGCGTCGATCTCGGTGAAGCCCGGGAAGTACAAGCCCCGGGGCATCTCCACCGGCGCGGTGAACCAGGTGTCGCCGGTGCCGCTGACGCGAATGCCGAAGTCCGTGCCGTTGCGGGACATGGCCGTGACGATGCTGGCGCCATCGATACCGCAGACCGGATCCATGATCGCCTTGCCCATGGCCATGGCGATGTTGAGAAAGAACTGGTCGTTGGCGCCGATGAAGCCCAGGATTTCACCCAGGGTTTCACCAACAGCGTTGCTGTCGCTGACGGACTCCGCCAGGGCGGGAGCCAGGGCCCGCAACACCAGGCCCGAGCAGGCGACGTTGCGCTGATGCATCTCGTCGCCCATGGTCAATCCGCGGGCAACCAGGCTCTTCAACGGGATGCCCCCGGACGCGCGCAGCGCGCCGCCCATGGCCGGGCCGAGCACATCGCGCAACCAGCGCAGGCGATTCAACACCTGCTCGTCGTTACCGCCGAAGCGCATCACTTTGCCGAGCCCTTCGTTGATGGTGCAGTAAGCGCGGTTTCCGAAGCGGCGATTCTCCACCACCATCACCGGTTGGCTGACGGTGGTCATGCCGGTCATCGGCCCTACGGCATCGAAGTGGTGGTTGGGGCTGAGTTCGAAGGCACCATCCGCCGCCATGCGGGCCGCGGATTCCAGGTCCGGCGCCCAGCCTTCGAACACCGCGATGCCGCAGACTGCGCCGCGCATGGGTCCACACATGCGTGGCCACTCGATGGGCGGTCCCGCATGCAGGATCATGCGCTCCCCCAACGCGGGGATCGCCTGCCCCGCCGGTATCACGTCGACGAGCACCGGATCCGCCGACAGCATCCGCCCCACCGCCTGGTTGTTTGCGCTCGAGATGGCGATCTTCTCGCCACCGGTGACTGTCTTCGCGAAATCCAGCTTCGCGAGCAGGCCTGCGAGCGCGGCATCACCGCCGGCGGGTGGCACCCAGTCCACCTGCACCACCTGGTTGCCGTGGGCCTGCAGATCCCGCGCAAAGGCGTCGAGGCCCACGTTGACGATTCTCGGCGGCGAGGCCAGCAGGCTCTTCAACTCCCCTGTGCTCATTGGTGCGTTTCCCCGGCCCGGTTCAACTGAAATCACCGCGTCGACGCTGGGATTCCGCGGTGTTTGTCAACGTGAGAGCAAATCCTGCACGGCTTTCCGCAGCACCGCCTCGTCCTCTTTGCAGTGGGTGGGATTTCCGGCACGGTGACCGAAATTCGACTCGATGGGACGGTACTCCGCATTCGGCATCATGGCTGTTTCGGCTTTGCTGTCTTCCGCTGTGAAATAGAGATCGGTACGGCCGGGCATGACGATGGCGCGGGCCCGAATGGCTGCCAGCGCGGCCTGCAAATCCTGCGAATACCTTTCGTTGGCGCTGATATCCGAACGTGCCCAGATCTGAAGCTGTGCCAGCAGGTCGTTCGCGTCGCGTCTGAGAAAGTTGGCTTCCCAGAACTGCACGATGAAGTCCTCGATGGTGGACACGCCGAAGTGCCCGTACAAACCATCGCGGTAAAAGGCCTGAGACATCGCCCAGCCAGCGTATACGCGTCCCATGGCACGCAAGCCGCGCTCGGGTTTCCCCTCGAACCACCCACCGCGCCAGGCCGCGTCGCCGGTCAGCGCCGCCTTGACGCCCTCGATGAAAACGAGATTGTGGGGTGACGTTTTCGCGGAACCGCACACGGCGCAGATACGCTCGACCTCGTCCGGGTAAAGCGCACCCCAGTGCAGTGCCTGCTGAGCCCCCATGGACCATCCGTAAATCAGCGCGATGTGCTCGACCTCGAACACTTCGTGCAGTAATCGCCGCTGGGCGGCGACATTGTCCACGTGGGTTATCTCCGGCCAGTTTCCGAAGCGGTATTCCTCCACGCAGTTACTGGGGCTCGTCGAGAGCCCGTTGGTAAACATATTGGGTATGACGATGAACCACTTGCCCGGGTCGAGTACCCGGTCGCGCCCGACCAACCACTCCGTATCAAAATGCTGAGCGCCGTAGGAAGTCGGGTACAGAATAAGATTCGACCGGTCCGGCGCGAGTTGCCCGTAGGTTTTGTAGGCAAGCTTCGCTTCCGGCAGGGTTTTCCCGCACTGGAGTGCCAGGTCGCCCATCTCGAAAAGAACGTAGTCACTCATGGTCGTGTGCTCGTTTGCCGCCGGGCGCCTGGCCTTGGATCTGCACGAACTCGAGAACCACGCCGCAGCACTGGTGGTCTGCCAGCTGAATCGCCGTGGCGTCCCTGGAAAATGCAACGCCATGCTCTTCGAGGCAGTGCGCCAGCCGACCCAAATCCGCCACATCCACGCTGGCCGCCATCAGCACGGTGCCCTGTGCGTCGTCCCTGGGCCGTACGCTGGAGTAGTGAGCCGCGAAGCACCGGGGGGACTGAACATGGATCACACCACGGCCGGTATGGATGGAGAGCGCGTCCGTTTCTTCCTCGATGCGCGCGCCGCCCAGCAGGCGTGAGAAAAATGCCGCGTGCTCGCCGGGCCGGTCGGCGACCAGCGTGACGCCGGAGATTGCCGTGGCGCCGTTTTCGTGTTGCTGGTATTCCGGCTTCCAGAACGCCTCGGGATTGTGTTGCTGACAGGCGAAGAAAGCGATTCCCGGCATTGACGGGTTGGTGACGAATGCCAGGGTGAAGGCGACGGTGAGCTCGTTACCATCGGGCAGGGTCGCCTTTCGTGACCAGTGGACGGGCTCGTAGACATGGAGTCCGCGCTCCCGCCACTCGGCTGCGTCGGCCCGCGCATCCTCGCTGGACAACACCAGCATGGACATGCCTTCGCGCCGGCGCAGAAAGCGATCGTTGTGGGCACTGAAGCTGAAGTGCTCTTCGCTCATGGGCACCAGTGCCCCGGGGTCGACGACGCCCACGAGCTCGATGAAGTTTCCCGGGAATTGCACCAGATGGTTGGCCGTGCCCCAGGGTTGTTTGCCGAGCGGCGTCGTGCGAAATCCGAAGCTCGAGAACCGATCACGGGCCGCGGACAGATCGTTGACGGCAATTACAAGATGGTCGATGCCCCGCTGCGTCGTCACTTGGCAGTGTCTGTGCAAATGAGGAGTAATCAATACGCCGAGACCGCGCCGCAGCTTCGCGGATCGGTAGCGCCGTCCATCAACCCCGAGGGGTGAAGCACGATGGCGCCCACGTGGCCCATCACTTCGTCGAAGGCATCCACCGTGTTGACCTCGTGTCCCGCATCGCGAAGCGCATGGACGAGCTCTCCGGGAAATCGATTTTCCAGGCGCAGATCGGTGCGCGTATCACCCCAGGTGCGGCTGAGTACCCAACGCGGTGCGCAGACCGCGTGCTGAAGCTCCACCCCCAGCATGGCGTAACGGGTGAACACCGCCGCTTGGCTCTGGGGCTGGCCCTCACCGCCCATGGCGCCGTAGATCATGACCCGGCCGTCGTTCAACAACGCCATCGCGGGGTTATTGGTGTGAAAGGGCAGTCGCCCGGGGCGCAGGCTGTTCTGCTCGCTCCCATCGAGGGAGAAGCTGCTGCCTCGATTCTGGCACTGGATGCCGGTGTCGCGCAGCACGACGCCGGAGCCGAACTCCCAGTAGATGCTGTGAATGAAGCTGACCGCGCGTCCCGCGCCGTCCACGGCGCCCAGCCACACGGTATCGCCCGGCACCGGATCCACGGGCCACGGCATGGCTTGGGATGGATCGATCTCCGCGGCCAGCGCACTCAGTGACGCGTCGTCCAACAACGACTGTGGGTCGATTTCCATGTAGGCCGGATCGGTAACATGGGCATTACGCAGCAGGATCGCACGCTTGGTCGCCTCCACCACACCGTGAACGTGCTCGAAGCCATCGGCCTCGTGGCAACCCAGGCGATCGAATATCCCGAGGATGATCAACGAAGCGAGCCCCTGGCTCGGCGGCGTGGTGTTGTACACGTCGCCACATCGAAGCCGCACGCAAAGGGGATCGGTGGTGACGGCACGTTGCTGCCCGTAGTCCGCCGCATTCACCGGGCAGCCGGCGCGTTCCAGATCGGCTGCGATGCTGCGCGCGAGCTCGCCGCGGTAAAAGTCGTCGAGCCCGGCGTCGGCCAGCCGGCGCAAGGTGGCGGCCATTGCCGGTTGCTTGAAAAGCGTTCCCGGGGCGGGAGGTTCACCGTTGGCGAGGAAGGTATCGGCCCAGCCGGGCACGTCCATCAGCTCTGCCTGCTTGGCGGCGGTGTTGTGGAGCTGGCTGTCGGTGACCGGAAACCCCGCTTCGGCATAGTGGGTGGCATCCTCCAGCAAGCGCGCCAGTGGCATGCTTCCGCCCCAAGCGTCGCTCATCTCCAGCGCCGCCTGCCAGCCGGAGATGGTTCCGGCGACGGTATTCGCAGCCAGCGGTCCGCGCGACGGGATCTGTGCGAGGCCCTTGCGTCGGTAGAGATCCACATCCACCCGGGCGCCGGCGGCGCCGACGGCATTGATGGCCCTGGGCACTCTGTGATCCGGCTCCGAGATCAACCAGACGCCACCACCGGCAGCGCCTACGCCGTTGATGGCTCTCGGTATCCTGCGCCCGGGCTCGGAGATCAACCAGAAGCCATCGCCGCCGAGACCGTTCATGTGGGGATAGACCACCGAAATGGTCGCCGCTGCCGCCACCATGGCTTCGATGGCGTTGCCGCCTTCGCGAAGACACCGCAAACCGGCTTCGGCTGCCAGGTGATGGGAGGAAGTCACCATGCCGCGGGTCGATCGTAAGGTTTGCAGCATTACTTAAGCTCTGAATCGGCCAGGGTGTAGTCGCGGACTACCTCGGCCACGCGAATGCGGAAGTCGGCGAAAATCTCCTT
>CAXMNG010000014.1:0-4159 GCA_964194585.1 Salibacteraceae bacterium
AGTATTCGAGTGTATTGGTCGCGTATTTCATTGCTCGTGTCACCATAGAATCGCCATTAAATCGCTGCCCGCGGAGTGTCACACCCCCGGGATCACCAGCTTGTACAGGTTGATGGCAGACAATAGACTGCCGTTGCCACCGTCTGATAGTGCCAGATGGGCCGATCGGATGAGACCAGCCCATGCGCGAACACCTGTTCCACCTGCCTCCGAAAAGCGGCGCGAGTCTCCAGAGCCAGCTGCGGGAGATGATGGTGCGGGCCATACTCGGTGGCCACATTGTTCCGGGAAGCGCGGTGCCCTCGTGCCGACAGCTTGCGAAGCAGCTGGGCGTGGCCCGTAATACCGTGGTTCTCGCCTACCAGCACCTGGTGGATGAAGGCTATCTGGTCGCCCGTGAACGCAGCGGCTACTACGTCAATCAGGACATTCTCGCTGGCCGCGTGAGCATCGAACCCGCCGAGCCCCATAGTGGCGACATGTTCGGACCCGACTGGGGCGGTCGCTTTCGCACCATGCCCAGTCGCTGGCGTCAGATCGTCAAGCCGAAGGATTGGCTCGAGTATCCCTATCCATTCATTTATGGCCAGTGCGATCTCGCCTTGTTCCCGGTTGCGGATTGGCGGGAATGCTCGCGCAAAGCACTCAGCGTCGGCGCCATTCGGGGATGGGCGAGAGACAGCGTCGACAGCGACGACCCCCAGCTCCTGGAACAGATTCACACCCGACTGTTGCCCCGTCGCGGCGTGTGGGCATCCCCCGATGAGATCTTGATCACCGTCGGCGCCCAGCATGCGCTCTACCTGGTAGCAAACCTGTTTTTCGGAGAAGAAACCGTCGTGGGTATCGAGGATCCCGGATACGTGGATGCCCGCAGCATATTCCGAATGACGACGGCGCACCTGATTGGATTGCCGGTGGATGAATCGGGGCTGATGCCCGACGAGAAGCTGGATCAGTGCGACTACATCTACGTCACACCCAGCCATCAGTCACCGACCACCGTGACCATGCCCCTGGAACGCCGCCACGAGTTGCTTGCCCGGTCGGTAGACTCGGATTTCGTCATCATCGAGGACGATTACGAAAGCGAATTCAATTACGTAGACCAGCCGACACCTGCGCTCAAGAGCCTCGATCAAAGCGATCGCGTGATCTACGTCGGCAGCCTGTCGAAAACCCTCGCGCCGGGGCTACGGCTCGGCTACATGGTGGGCCCGAAGGAGCTCATTACGGAAGCGCGGGCGCTGCGTCGATTGATGCTGCGACACCCGCCGGCAAACAACGAGCGCGCGGTGGCGCTGTTCCTTTCCCTCGGTCACCATGACTCCCTGGTGCGGCGGCTGAGTCATGCCTACAAGGAGCGCTGGCAGATCCTGGGGCAGGCGCTCGCCCAGTATCTTCCGGAGTCGGCGCGTATGCCGGCCTTCGGGGGCACTTCCTATTGGGTAAAGGGGCCGGAGGGTCTGGATACGGAAATCCTGGTGGAGCGGGCCGCCGAGCAGGGCATCCTCATCGAACGCGGTGATGTCTTCTTTTTTTCCGATAATCCACCGCGAAACTACTTCCGGCTCGGGTTTTCCTCGATTCCAGTAGACCGCATCGAGCCAGGCATTCAGACTCTCGCCGGAATCGTTCACGACCTGGCCTAGGCCAATACCCGCCACTGGCTCTATGCCGGGTGCCGGGTAGGCACTAGGTTATGGGGTTTGCACGGCTGTTGCGACATCCAGAAAGGCGCCGGCCAATGCCCTTTGACGATCGAAAATTTGGGAGCTGTCGTCATGTTGATTGGTGTACCCGCAGAGATTAAGAACCACGAATACCGTGTCGGCTTGACGCCGCAGAGCATTCGTGAAATTACCCACAACGGTCAGCAGGCCCTGGTGGAAAGCAATGCCGGCGCCGGCATCGGCGCCAGCGACGAAGACTACCGGCGCGCCGGAGCGACAATCGCCGCCAACGCCGCGGAGGTCTTCGACAAGGCGGAAATGATCGTCAAGGTGAAGGAGCCACAGGCGAACGAGCGCGCCATGTTGAAGGCGGATCAAATTCTGTTCACCTACCTGCACCTGGCCCCGGATCCCGAGCAGACCAAGGATCTGGTGGCCAGCGGCGCCATCTGCATCGCCTACGAGACTGTGACATCCCCCCTCGGCGGCCTGCCGCTGCTGGCGCCCATGTCCGAAGTGGCCGGGCGTCTCGCCGTGCAGGCCGGCGCCCACTGCCTGGAGAAGGTTCAGGGCGGCAAAGGGATCCTGCTCGGCGGCGTGCCCGGCGTGGACCCGGCGAGAGTCGTGATTATCGGCGGCGGTGTGGTCGGCACCCATGCCGCGCATATCGCCATGGGCATGGGCGCCAACACCTGGGTGATCGACCGATCGACCGACGCGCTCAGAGCGCTGTGGCGCCAGTTCGGCCGACCGCTGGATACCGTGTACTCCACCCGCTTCGCCATCGAGGAACATGTTCTGGGGGCGGACCTGGTGATTGGCGGGGTGCTCATCCCGGGAGCCGCCGCGCCGAAGCTGGTCACCGCCGATATGATCAAAGCCATGAAGCCGGGCTCGGTGGTGGTGGACGTGGCCATCGATCAGGGCGGCTGCTTCGAGACCTCTCATGCAACCACCCACGACGACCCCACGTACGTGGTCGACGAGGTCGTCCATTACTGCGTCGCGAATATGCCGGGCGCGGTTCCGCGCACCTCCACCTACGCGCTCAACAATGTGACCTTACCCTTCGTGCTCACGCTGGCCGAGAAGGGTTACAAGAAAGCGCTGGAGGACGACGCGCACCTGCGCGCAGGATTGAACGTCCACAAGGGCCAAGTGACGCAGAAAGAGGTGGCGCACGATTTGGGGTATGAGTTCCTAGATCCGCTAGAGGCGATTTACGACTGATGCGAACAAGGGGACAGATTTGAAATCTGTCCCCTCCTACACCACTTTGCCGGGGTTCATGATGTTGTTGGGATCGAGGGTGTGCTTGAGGGCGCGCATCAGGTTCAGCTCCACCGGCGACTTGTAGCGTTCCATCTCGTGCTTTTTCAGCACGCCGATCCCGTGCTCGGCGCTGAAGCTGCCGTCGAGCTCGGCGGCGATATCGTGGACACGAGTCGTGATCTCGGTGCCGCGGCCCAGGAACTCGGCCACGTCGGCGCCTTCCGGCTGCATCAGATTGAAGTGAACGTTGCCGTCCCCGATATGCCCGAAGCACACGACCCGTGCGCCCGCGATCGCCGCCTCGCAGTAGCTGGTCGCCCGGACGATGAATTCCGGCACCCGTGAAACCGGCACAGACACGTCGAACTTGATGCCGACGCCCAGATTTTTCTGTGCCTCCGGCAGCGTTTCCCGCATGCGCCATAGTCGCTCGGCCTGAGCGCCACTGGAAGCAATGACCGCATTGACGGCAACGCCGTCGTCGAAAGCAGTTTCCAGGGCGCGTTCCAGCAGCGATCGGAGGCCCGAGTCGCGGCGGCTGGATGTCAGCTCCACCAGCGCGTAGTGCGGATACACTTCCTCGAAAGGATCGCCGAGATCGGTGTATGCGACGAGGATATCCAGGCATGCCCGGTGCATGTACTCGAATGCGGTAATGGTATCGCCGCTGGTTTCGCGCAAAGTCGCCAGCAATCTTGGCGCAGCCTCCACGTCCGGCATCGCCACCAGCGCCGTAGCGTTGTCGGTGGGGAGCGGAAACAATTTCAGCACGGCGGCCGTGACCACACCGAGACTGCCTTCGGCGCCGAGGAATAGCTGCTTTAAATCGTAACCCGTGTTGTCTTTGCGTAGACGCCGCAATCCATCCCAGACCTCACCGCCAGGCAGCACGACCTCGAGGCCCAGCACCAGCTGCCTGGCGCTGCCGTAACGCAGAACCGCGGTGCCGCCTGCGTTGGTGGAAAGGTTGCCGCCAATCTGACAGCTGCCCTCGGCGGCGAGGCTCAGGGGAAACAGGCGGCCCGCTTCACGTGCCGCGTTCTGTACCTCCGCCAGCACGCAGCCCGCCTCCACGGTCAAGGTGTAGTTGATCGCGTCCACATCGCGCACTTTGTTCATGCGCGAAAGGGAAATCACCACCTCGCTACCGGACTCAGCGGGCACGCTTCCGCCCACGAGACCCGTGTTGCCGCCCTGGGGCACGATGCCGACCC
>CAXMNG010000015.1:0-3686 GCA_964194585.1 Salibacteraceae bacterium
ACCCGAAATCCCCTGATGGTCTGGCTGTACCGTCATATCAACGATGTTCGCGGACACGGCCAGTGGAGCGCGCGAAAAGACAAGATCCTCACACCGGACCGTATCATCGCGTACAACAAGCAACACCGCGCACTGTTCAAGGCCATCGAGAGCCGCGACACTCAGGAGGCCGCCGACATCATGACGAGTCACCTGGAAAAGGCTCGGGAAGACCTGCTCGGCGTCGTTTAAATCTCTCGTCTACGTCAAAATACGATGGCGTTGCGCAATGCCTCATCCCGGTTGACCGACGCGATGGCCTCGTTGATCTCTTCCAGAGAATAGCGGCCGGTGATCAGCTCATCGAGCATGAGCTTTCCCTGCTGGTAGAGGCCCACCAGCTTCGGAATGTCGACACGGATTTTCGACGATCCGATCTTGCTGCCGAGTACGACCAGGCAATCGTTGGCGACCCTCAGGGGCTCGAATGCGGCTGTTTCGCCGGAGGCGGGCATGCCGACGAGAACCAGGGCGCCGCCATTGCGAACCAGCCCGAACGCTTGCTCGACCACGGACTTCACGCCAACGGTAACGAACACGTAGTCGGCGCCCCGGCCGTCGGTCAATGCGCGCACCGCCTCGGCAGCGTCTTCGCGCCTGGAGTTGATGCCGTGGGTCGCACCAAAGCGCTTGGCCGCTGCGAGCTTCTCGTCGGAGATATCCATGGCGATGATCGTCGAGCAGTCACTCAAGGAAGCACCCTGAATGCTGTTGAGACCGACGCCACCGGTACCCATGATGACCACCTTCGAGCCGGCTTCGACGCGGGCGGTATTCACCACCGCTCCCAACCCCGTGATGACGCCGCAGGCAAGCAATGATGAACTGTCGAACGGGATCCCATCCGGAATCGCGACCACCTGCGACGCGTCCACCACCACTTGCTCGGCGAAAGCGCCGGTCTTAAGGCCCTGACAGATACGCTCACCGCCGGCGCCGGTGATCGGCCCTTCTCGATCCAGGGAGAAATCCGCTTCGCAGAGTACCTCGTCACCAGCGGTGCAGTAGTAGCATCGGCCGCAGGAACGTATGAGTGTGACCACCACACGATCGCCGACCGTGAATCCCCCCACGCCGGCGCCGATTTCCTCGACGGTTCCCGACGCTTCGTGCCCGTAGACCGACGGCAGATCGCCGCCCCAGGCGCCATCCGCATAGTGAATATCGCTGTGACAGATGGCGCAGGCCGCGACATTCACGCGAATCTCGCCGGCTCCCGGTGCTGCGAGCTCGACTTCTTCGATAGAGAGCGGCTTCCCGAACTCTCTGCAGACGACGGCTTTGATTTTCATCTGTTCGCTCCCCTGTTACCGGCCAGCATGCTCACGGATGAACTCGCCCAGCAAACGAAACTCGCGGACACGTCCGCTGCGTGTAAAAACGAGCTTGCTCGCGCCTACAAGGCCGGCGAAAGAATGAATTCTTCGGGGTTCTCCGTTGGAGACGTAACCCTGAACACCGCCGTCTCCGGCGTATAGGGGTTTTTTACGTGGACGAAATCGGCCCGGTCCCGGCGGAACTCCAGGTAGCGCACCAGCTTGCCATCCTTTAGAAATACGATGACCGTGAGTAGATCCCCTGCGATCAGCTTGTCGCGGGTTTCCCGGGACCAGTCCCATTGGAACGGACAATCGGTGCTCGAACCACTGGGCTTGTAGTTGACGAGTATGTCGGCTCTGTCCCAGGCGAAGTCGGTGATCGTCGACAGCCGCACAGGCGCGGCACCGTCGGCGCTTGCCTCGATGGCCGCGCGCAGCGTTTCGCGGAGATCGGCTTGGCTCCTGCAGCTTCGATAGGTCGTTGCAAAGTGATATCCGAGCGCCAGAACGAGCACGGTCAAGGAGAGATACAGTACCGGGCGCGTCGGCAGGCCGGCCAGAGCGTCCTTCAGCATGCGGGAATGAACACGGTCATCAACGAAAAGCCCCTCGCCGGCAAAGAGATACCGGCGAGGGGCTGCGTGGCAACGTGCCCTATGGGTTTTCCGGCGTTTCGCCGTCCACGATCTTTCTCAACGATTCAGCGTCGCCGAAGCGCTTTACCTCCTCTGCGTAGGTTTTGTTCTCGCGCTTCGTCTGCACGACGTGCCACCAGATCCAGAACACCAGGCCCGCAATGAACCACAGCATTTCCGTCCCGACGAATGGGTACATGGGGCCGATGTCGGTGATGGTGCCGGCCCAGTTTTCGAAGTTACCCGTAGACATATCAGTTCCTCCTCAATCCGACCCTGCGGCTCCGCCGATAGCGGCGCGTTCGGCGTTGATGATGCCCAACTCTTCGGCATAGCGTTCCGCGTTGGCGCCGACGTCGAGCCCTGCCAGCTCCACTTCCCTCGGAATGCGCAGCATGCCGAATCCGTTCAGGATCTTTGCCGTAACCCAACCGGGGATAAAGCCGAGCACCCAGAACATGATGACTGCGCCGATGAACTGACCCCATGGGGTGATGGTGGCGAAGGAAGCGTCCGGCGAAGACGGGTATCCCCAGAGGAATATCCCGGCGATGAACACGCCGAAGCAGCCCGCGTAACCATGCACCGCCACCGCGCCGACGGCGTCGTCGATCTTGAACTTCCGCTCCACCCAGTAGTGCAGCTTGTACATGAAGATCACACCGAGGGCGGCGATGAACATCGCCTGGAGCGGGTGGTAGAGGTCGTTGCCGGCGGAAGCCGCGATAATCCCGGCGAGTCCCGAGGAGTAGGTCCAGAAAGCATCCCCCTTGGAGACGATGTAGCCCATCAGCAGGCCGCCAGAGAGCGACATCAGGAAGTTCACGGTGATAGCGGAGAGCGTGGTCGGCGCCAGGTAAATATTGGTCGCCGAGAAGAACACGCCGTCTCCGGCCTGGACGTCCCACATGGGCACGTTACACGCCACGTAGAATCCCCAGAATCCCGTGTAGATGAGAAACAACCCGATGGTCACCAGCCAGGGATTTCGCGGACCAATATTGCGTGGCGTACCGTCGGGGGCGAATTTGCCGATGCGCGGACCGAGGATGCAGAGGATTCCGAGCGCATAGCCGCCGGCGATGGCGTGGATGACGCCGGACGCATAGGCATCGTGGTAACCGAGCTTCTGCACCATCCAACCTGCCGAGTGCCAGCCCCAGGATGCGTCGATGATCCACCAGACGGAACCGATACCGACGGCGAGGATCCAGAAGCCCGTGGACTTGATGCGCTCGATCACCGAGCCCGAGACGATGGATGCCGCGGTCCAGGAGAACAGCAGGAAAGCGGCCCAGAAGACGCCGTTGATACGCGCCCAGCCGGCCGTGTCATCGGCGGTCAACGCATCCGTAGCCGGAGCACCGCCCATGTGCGGGCCCATGAGCTCGCTCCAGGGCTCTGCCCAGGGAGCGGACTCGATACCGCCGGTGATGCCAGGGCCATTGGGAAGCGCGAAGTAAATCCACCATCCAAAGAAGAAGAATGTGATTGTTACCAACGGAATGAGCATGGTGTTCTTCATCAGCGTGTGCATGTGATTCTTGTGCCGCGAGGCACCCACCTCGTACATGCAGAAGCCGATATGAATCAAGAACATCAGCACTACCGTCAACCAGTAGTAAAACTCGGTAAATATTATCCCGAGTGCGGTTAGTTCATTGTCCATTCTCTACCTCCCCTCCGGTAGTTG
>CAXMNG010000016.1:0-3798 GCA_964194585.1 Salibacteraceae bacterium
TAGTTGCCATCATCGTCCGGTGTCGCGCGGGTTCGCAGAAGCCCGAGGTCGGACCCGGCATGGGATTCAGTCAGACACATGACGCCGGTCCAGCTACCGTCCGCCAGTTTCGGCAAAAATGTGCGCTTGAGCGCATCGGTGCCGTGGGCGTGGATCGCGACATAGGCGCCGCGTGTCAGACCCTGATAGAGCGCCAGCGACATATTGCAGGATTGCAACATCTCCTCGAAGAAGACGCTGAGGGTGTGCGGAAGACCCTGTCCTCCGTACTCCGGATCACAGGCGAGCGCCGTCCAGCCGCCGGCGGCGACAGCGCCATAGGCTTCCTTGAAACCGCTGGGCGTGTGCACCTCACCGTTCTCGAATCGGCAGCCTTCGATGTCGCCGATGCGATTGGTGGGAAGCACGACATTCTCGCAGAGCTTCGCGCCCTCTTCGAGAATTGCATCGATGATATCCGCGCTTGCCTCTTCGCCACCGGGCAATTCGGTGAAGGTGCGCTCGACTTCGAGCAACTCGTGCAGCACGAACTGCATATCGCGGATGGGAGCTTTGTAGATTGCCATGAGTAACTCACATATTAGGATAGTTCGGGCCGCTGCCGCCTTCAGGCGTTACCCAGTCGATATTCTGGGTGACATCCTTGATGTCGCAGGTTTTACAATGCACGCAGTTCTGGGCGTTGATCTGCAGGCGCTTACCCTCGGTGCCCTCGACGATTTCGTATACGCCCGCCGGACAGAAGCGCTGCTCCGGCGCGTCGTATTCCGGCAGGTTGATTCGGATGGGAACGTCAGGGTCCTTGAGCCGCAGGTGAACGGGTTGATCCTCGTCGTGGACCGTGCTGGCAAGATACACCGATGACGACTTATCGAAAGTGATTTCACCGTCCGGCTTCGGGTACTCGATGTTCGGGCATTCGGCTGCCTTCTTCATGCACGCATGGTCGGCGTGGTTGTGCAACGTCCACGGGGCGCGCCCGCGCAGTAGATAAGTATCAATACCAGCGTAGGCCATACCTCCCCACAATCCCCAGCGAAAAGCCGGTCGAATATTACGTACCTTGCGCAACTCCTCCCACAACCATGTTTGGCGTAGGCGTTTCGGATAGTCCTCCAGCTCGCGCGCACCAGACTCATCGCCGCTCAAGGCCGCGTGGATCGTCTCGGCCGCGACCATACCGGACTTTATTGCCGTGTGCGTGCCTTTGATCTTCGGCACGTTGAGAAAGCCGGCCGTGTCACCCACCAGCAAGCCGCCGGGGAAGGTTAGCCTGGGAATGGACTGCAAGCCGCCCTCGTTCAGCGCCCGCGCACCGTAAGCGACTCGTCGGCCACCTTCGAGTAAGGGCTGCACGCGCGGGTGGGTTTTGAAGCGCTGCATCTCGTCGAAGGGACTCAAGTGCGGGTTCCGGTAGTCGAGGCCCACCACGAAGCCGATGGCCAACTGGTTGTCTTCCAGATGGTAAATGAAGGATCCGCCGTAGGTGGCTCGGTCCATGGGCCAGCCCACGGTGTGGATGACCTGTCCCGGCTTGTGCTTCGCCGGATCGATCTCCCACAGCTCCTTGATGCCGATGCCGTAGGTCTGCGGATCGACGCCCTCGCGGAGATTGAACCGCTGGAACAACGTCTTGGTCAACGAGCCGTGGCAGCCCTCGGCAAAGACCGTCTGCCGGGCGAGAAGCTCTACACCGGGCTCGAAGCTCGCCTTGTGCTTGCCGTCGATCGCAACGCCCATGTCACCGGTGGCGACACCACGCACCGCGCCTGCCTCGTCGTACAGTACCTCGGCGGCGGCAAAGCCCGGAAAAATTTCGACGCCGAGATTCTCGGCCTGCTCACCCAGCCAACGGCACAGATTGCCGAGACTGATGATGAAGTTTCCCTGGTTGTGCATCTGAGGCGGCGTCGGCAGGCGCATGGCGCCCGTGCGGGTCAGGAACAGGAGGCGATCCTCGGTGACCGGTGTCTTGAGCGGCGCACCGAGCTCCTTCCAGTCCGGCAGCAGCTCGGTGAGCGAGCGCGGTTCCAGCACGGCGCCGGACAGGATATGAGCGCCGACCTCGGAGCCCTTCTCGACGATGCACACGCTCAAATCGGTGCCTTGGATCTGGGATAGCTGACGCAGGCGAATGGCGGTCGCCAGACCCGAGGGTCCTGCGCCCACGATTACGACGTCAAACTCCATGGATTCCCGTTCCACTGTTCACCTCCCCCGGTGTTGCCACGCCCGGAACGGCCCGTATTTTCCTCGCCCCGGGTGGCGCCGGCAAGCTGAAATCGGGGCTCCGGGAAGACCTGTTTTTTCCGTGTGAACGTGATTGCGCCGCCCCCCGCAACGTACTACCCTTCGCGTTCTTTCGGCATGGCCAACCTCGCCTGGTAGAGCAACTGACATGAAAATTCTGGTCGCGGTCAAAAGGGTCATCGACTACAACGTCAAGGTGCGCGTGAAGGGAGACGGCAGCGGCGTGGAGACCAGCAACGTCAAGATGTCCATGAACCCCTTCGACGAGATCGGCGTGGAAGAGGCCCTGCGCCTCCGGGAAGCGGGCACCGCCGAGGAGGTCATCGCGGTCTCCTTAGGGATCGAGCGCTGCCAGGAAACCATCCGCACCGCGCTGGCCATGGGCGCCGATCGCGGTATCCTCGTGAAGACCGAGGAAGAACTCGAGCCGCTGGCGGTGGCCAAGCTGCTGAAAGCACTGGTCGAGCGCGAATCCCCGGGACTGGTAATCGTCGGCAAGCAGGCCATCGACGGCGATCATTCCGAAACCGGTCAGATGCTGGCCGCCATTCTTGGTTGGCCCCAGGGGACGTTCGCCTCGAAGCTGGAGTTCGAAGGCGACAGCCTCAAGGTCACCCGGGAAGTGGACGACGGCCTGGAGATCCTGAGATTGAATCTGCCGGCGGTGATCACCACCGATCTGCGCCTCAACGAGCCGCGCTTTGCTTCGTTGCCGAACATCATGAAGGCCAAGAAAAAGCAAATGGACATCGTGACGCCGGAAGAGCTGGGCGTCGACATCACGCCGCACGTGACCGTCGTCGAGGTTGTCGAACCACCCAAACGCGAGGCGGGTGCGCGGGTGGAAAGTGTTCAGGAGCTCGTGGACAAGCTCCGTAACGAAGCGAAGGTGATCTGAATGAGCGTACTGGTCGTAGCCGAACACGACAACGAGAGCCTCGTTGCGGCGACTCTCAATACCGTCTCCGCCGCCTGCCAGCTCAGCGATGACGTGCACGTGCTGGTTGCCGGTGAGAACTGCGCCGGGGTGGCAGAGGCCGCAGCCAGGGTAGCGGGGGTCACCAAGGTTCTTTGCGCCGACGACGCCCGCTATGGCCACGGCGTGGCCGAAGCCCTGGCAGCGCTGGTCGTCAGTCTCGCCGGTGACTACAGCCACGTGCTGGCACCTGCCGACAAGTTCGGCAAGAACTTCCTGCCGCGGGCGGCGGCGCTTCTGGACGTGTCGTCCATCTCCGACATCATCGAGATCAAGGATGCGGATACGTACGTCCGCCCCATTTACGCCGGCAATGCCATCGCAACGGTAAAGTCCAACGACGACGTCAAGCTGATTTCCGTGCGCATGACGGCATTCGAGGATGCTGCCAGCGAGGGCGGCAGTGCCAGCGTGGAATCGGTGGCCGCGGCAGACGACCCGGGCGTCTCCCGCTTCGTGGGCCAGGACCTTACGGTTACCGAGCGCCCGGAGCTGACCTCCGCCCGCGTCGTCATATCCGGTGGCAGGGGCATGCAGAGCGGGGAGAATTTCAAGCTGTTGGAGGCCATCGC
>CAXMNG010000017.1:0-21863 GCA_964194585.1 Salibacteraceae bacterium
GCCTCCACCGCCTGTTCGGCGCTGGCGAAGGTGGCCATGATCTCATCGCCGATAGTCTTTATGACGGCGCCGTTGTGCCGATTGACCTGCTCTGTCATCACATCGAGGCACTGGGACACCAGCTCGCGCGCGACGGTGTCGCCGAGAGTTTCATAGAGGCGCGTGCTGCCGCTGATATCCGCGAATACGATCGCTCGCGAAGCGGTCTCTTTCGCCATGGTTCAGGCAGTTCTCCGGCCGTCAGATCCGATCATTCACTATCGTTGCCCCCCCGCCCCCGGCGTTGCCGATCAGGTCCCTGACCGAGGCGGTATCTTTACTTATCTATTTGATTTTTATGACAAAGGTCGAAGTCGAAGAGTCGTGAAGTACGTCACTGGAGAAGATTAGCATGCCCGCGAATGGCTTGCAGCGGGGCCGCGACGTTGGCTTCGGGGGGCTCGGCTAACCGCCGCTGCCCGGGACGGGACTGCCGGTCAGGATGGCGGCGCGTTCCCGGCCTCGGACACTCTGAAAATACTCGACCAGGGACCGCCATTCGCTCTCGATACGCGCGTCGACGGCGGCACGTTCGGACGCGGGAGCGTCGTCGTGCAGCAGGTAGCGCGACTGCACATAATCCTTTAGAACGCTCGCATAAAATGTCTGCCACGCCTCCTCGTCGTCCGGATCGTCGGGGCGTCGGTCGGCGGGAAAGTCCGGGTCCGCCAGGGTGGGAAGCAGGGTCGCCTGAATCGGCGTCGTATAGGGATCCGGGAGAAGGAACACCCCCTCGTCAACATACAGGAGCTCGCCGAGACCCGTGGTCTCCAGCCCGGTGGTTTCCAGTCCCACGGTGCGGCCCAGCGCCGCCTGGTTCAGCGGATCGAGAAAAAAGCCCTGGGCCTGAAATGCGGCCAGGACGATGGAAGTACCCACGATGTTAGTGACGCTTTCCCCGCCAGGCACGGTGTTGATAAAAACGTTGCTGGCGCCGGTGACGAAATTGGCGTGTCCGCCTGGACCCACCTCCACTTCCAGGGCGTTGCTGGCGATACCCACGCGCCCCTGGGCGATAGTGTTTACCACCGGCGCCTTGAGGGTGGCGGAGGCACCGGCACTGGCGTCCGTGTCCAGGATATTACCGCCCCGGTGATTGACCAGATTCGGGAATACCCGCCTGTCGCCCACCGCGACGATGTTGATGACGCGATCGCTTGTCAGCGGATCGCCGTGGTTTTCCAGTGTCACATCACCAAGACCACCGATGGTGAGCACGGCGTCACCCACCGACAGGCCATTTTCGACCCTTACGTTGCCGGCAAAGGGCGAATTCGTAGTCGGTAACGTGGGTACCCCGATTTCGAGCGCACGGCCGCCGCCGAAGCCCTGCAGGGTCGCCAGGGTGACATTGGGTACCAGCCCGCCGAGGCCACCGATGACGATGTCCTTGCCATTGGTCGCCGGTAGCAGCGTGAGATTGCCGCCGCCGGTAAGCGATGCCGGATTGCCGCTCAGGCGAAGATTGTCGACCTCGATGGTGGTATCGGTGACCAGATTCAAGATATCCGAGATAACCAGGCTGGAATCGGGTTTGCCGGTTACGTGCCCGGAAGCGAAGACGACCTCGCTGTTCAAGGTCAATGTGGTATTCGAGCCCGGCGACACGTTTTCATCGAAGGTCAGCAGGCCCCGACCGAGATCGATGAACACCGACGCACCGGTGACGTCCACGGGCGCTTTGAAACGCACGTCCACGTCCTTGCCGGAAATTTTCTCCGCCAGATCGATGCGGGTCGCATCCAACTCCAGCGCGTCACCGAGTTGCAGGTTCGGGGTGTCGACGGGATCCTTGTCCACGATCAGCACATCGCTGGCGGCGATGGAGACCGTCTGCGCCGAGGCGGAATCGGTGGTCAGCTGCATCTGACTGGTGGCGAGATTGCCCTGCTGATGGATGCGGATATCACCGTCCGCCGCGATGCCGCGGCTACGCAGGGAGATGGCGCCACTCACCTCGATCTCGAGCATGGCCGCGACGCCGATGCCCGCCGCGGAATCCACGGCCAGGCCGTTGGCGACGATGCGCCCACCCGCGCCATCGATGTGGCCGGCGGCGGTCGTCAAGGTCGCCGTGCCGCCGACACGCACCAGATCTGCGACGCTCAAGGATTGCGCGTTGTCAATCTGCAGATCTCCGACGACATCGGATGGGCCGACGGCGAGGGCGACGCTGTTGTTCAAGCCGACGTTGCCGCCCGCGCGCGCCGCAAACCGATGGACGGCGTTGTTGCTCTGGTCGAGTGTTGTTGCGCCGCCGGACTCGCTGCGTAAGCTGGCGGCGGCGATGCGTCCAGCCAGCTGCGCGATGGCGCTGCCGGCGCTGAGCGACAGCTCGCCGGCGCCGGTATCGATGTTCTCCGCAATGCGCAGATCGCCGATGGCGTCCGGCGCTGCCTCTATGCTATCCAGTCCGGCCTGGATGGTGACGTCGGCGCCGCTGCTGATCACGTGCCCGTTCACGTGGATGTTGTCCGCCGCCTTGACGACGATTTCCCCGCCCGCGGAATGCAGGCCTTTGGCGCCTATGGTAATGCGGGCACGATCACCGGGCGCCGCCAGCGGATCGCTTTCCCGGGCCTCCAACGTCAGGAGCCCGGCGTTGCTGGCTACACTGGCGGTGCCGGTGTTCACCGCGCCGTTGTCGCTAACCAACGTCAGCGCACCGCCCGCGGCGGCGTTGCGAAAGCTGCCGAGGAGGGTCACGTCTCCCTGGTTGGCGACGTGCACGTCTCCGCTGGTGCTGTTGTCCACCGTCAGATAAGCGGCCGCCGTCTGCAGCGCAGCGTTGGCGCCGATGCCACCACCAGCGACGACGCTCACATATCCGGCGGCCACGCTGACGCCGGCCCCGGTTTGTGATACCTGGCCGACGACGCCGTCACCGCCACCCTTCTCCAGATCCGCCAGCAACTCCACCCGGTGATCATTGGCGCCGGCCGCCTGGCCGGTGGTCTCGATACGTCCGCCGTCGAATACGATGTTGTCGCCGGCGCTGAAACGCAACACAGCGGCGTTGCCGCTGTTCAGGGTAACGACAGCGCCCGCCGCGATGGTCAAATCGTCGCCGGCGCGAGCGCCATTGTTGCCGGCGGAAAACGTCATATCGCCGCTGGTCTCGACGTCGGCGGCAATGGTAAGCGCGGATCCCGCCACCAGATTTCCGCCACCCGCCGCTTTGATGCCGCTGCCTTCGACGCGCAGAGCGTCCAGCCCGTTGACGCGCACGGCCCCGCCCCTCGACGTGGCCTGCAACGCCGATCCGCCGCTCGCATGTGCGGCCACATCCAGTAAACCGTTATTGCCGATGTCGGCGTTCGCCACTAGGGTCAGTCGGCCGTCGGTGGTGATCTCGGCGACCACCTGCGCGCGGTCGTCGAAAACTACTTCCTCGATACCGCCGTGAGAATCGAGGGTCACATTGCTCGCGCCGGCGAGGCGGATGCCGATACCGCCGGCGCCGCCGATGGCTATGCCTTCATCCCGCGTAGTGATGTTCAGATCGAGCAGCGAGGCACTGGTAATTTCCCGGATAACCAGATCATCGCCGAAAGTGCCCTGAGCGAAGTCGAAAGCCTGGCCGGCGAAATTCTCGACCACATAGTCGCCATCGTCTTCGGGTTCCAGGCTCAGGGTGAAGCTCGACAGCGCGCGCCCGGGCCCGCCCGCGCCGTTGGAGCCGGAAACGAAAAAATCACCTTCTTTCAGATTCAGGATCAAGTCGCTGACACCACCGATCTCGATCTGTTCGCTGTCGCTGCCGATATCTTCCGCCGCCGTCAGGGACACGGCACCGGCGCTGGTGATCTCGTCGACCATGTCGGTGACATCGGTCAAGTTGATGGCGATGATGCTGCGCCCGGAGCTCAAGGACAGGAGGCCCACGCCACTGGCGATGGCATTCTCACCGAGCACGATGTTGGCGGCGCCCGAGGATGTGAGGGACAGGGTGCCGGTGCCGCTGTTGCTGACCGTGGCGGTGTTTCGCGTCCCGTCCAGGAGCGTGATACCGGTCGCGTCCACGGTGAGCGAAGTGCCATCGCCCCCCGCGGCGAGGCTCGCGCCACTCACCACGGTTACCGAACCGGTGGCGTCGATGCCGATGCTGGCGCCCATCACGGTGCCGAATACCAGCACCGAGGAAGCGGGACCGCCGCCGGCGGAGACCCGTATGTCGCTGGCGGAGATCAGGCTCGGCAGCAGTATCGGCGTGTTGCGGTCGCCGCCGACACCGGAGCGCACGGTGATGGTACCGCTGCCCGAAGTCTCGATCTCGAGACCCGCCCCCTGGCTGCTGCCGATGAGATTGATGAGGCCGGTTTCACCGCTGCCGAGGTTGCGCGTCTCGATGAGCAGATTACTGTCCGGCGCGAGCGTCAGCGCGCCGTTGCTGAAGCTGCCAGCGGTGGAAATCGATCGCGTGGCCTGCAAACTGATGTCGGCGGTCTGGCTCTGGCCCTCGATCTCGGACTGGTAGACGATGCTGGGCCCGGTGTTGGCGAACAGTATCTCTCCGGCCGCGCTGCCGGCATCGTTGCCCGCAAAATGCGCGGCGGATTTGTCGGTATTGCCATTGCCCGAACCACCGGTAATCTCGATGAATTCCGAGTCCAGCAGCAGTGTCCCCCGGCTGCCATCCGCGGCCCTGAGATCGGCGCTGCCACGGTATGCCAGGTACCGCTTGCCGGAAACTTCGGCAAATCCGCCGGCGCCGCCGGACGGACCGCCGCGGGCGCTGATGCGTCCGTAAAAGTTCGTGGTTTCATCGGACCACACGATGACCCTGCCGCCGTCACCCGTGCCGGTGGCGTCGGCATTGATGAGAGCGCCGGCGGCGACGCCCGTGAGCCGGGCATTGGCGATTAACGGGTTAGCGCCCTGGAAGTCACCGCCAAGCAGCACCGTGCCTCCCCCGATGCCGCCCGACACGTCGATGGTGGCGGCGTTCAGCATCGCCACAGAGCTGCCGAGCACCCGCACCTCACCGCCGCGCCCTTCCGCCGAGCGCGCCGAGATCGCGCTGCCGGCGTCGAGCAACGTAAGCCCCGCGCTCTCCAAGGTCACGCGACCGCCGTCGCCTTGGCCGGCATCGGCATGGATTTGCCCGCGGTTGCGGATATCTGCACCGGAGCTCAGCGTTACCGTGCCGGCATCGACCAGCCCCGATGCCGACACGTCGATGGTGCCCGAGTTTTCGACGTCGGCACCGAGCGCCGACAGTGTCACGGTCCCGGAGGAGCGCTCGATGTTGGCGGCACGAATGATGCCCTCGTTGTTGACGGCGCCATTGACGATGCCCCGAGCCACCGCCGCGCTCAACAGCACCTGGCCACCGTCGGCGCGGATCTCGCCAGTGTTGAGTACCGTACCGCTCTCGTCCGAACCCTGGCTCATGTCCTGGCCGTCGCCCTGACCCGCCGCATCCTCGAGAAGCGCGCCGTCCACATGAAAGCGGATGAGCCCGTCGCCGTCGAAATCGACCAGGGCCTGGCGAGCGGCGCCCATCAGGACGTAACCCAGATCGGCGATGATGACGCCGTCATTGCGCACGGTCCCGCCGAGCAGCGCGACGCCGCCGCCGGTGGCGGCTTTGATCAGGCCGCGATTGATGACGGCGCCGGGCACGCTGCCGCCGGACGCACTGAACCGGTAATTCCCATCCATGAAGTCGGCAAGTTCCATATCCAGACTGGACGCCATCAGACCGCCCACCTCGACCCGGGCGCCGGGGCCGAAGATCACGCCGTTGGGATTCATGATGAATACCTGGCCGTTGGCCTGGATGCTGCCGTGGATCTGGCTCGGCAACTCATTGAATATCCGGTTGAGCACCGCGGCCGAGGAGGATGGTTGCTGGAATCTGACCAGCTCGTGGCCGGCGACGTCGAAACCGGTCCAGTCGATGGCCAGGGACTGGGATTGCTGCTGGATGAGGGTGGTGGTGGCGTCGGGCCGCGCAATCGTGCCACTGCCCGCCACCACCTGGCCGCCGGTGGGTCCGGCCAGCGCCGCCCCCGGACTGACGAGCGCCGACAACAGCGCGCCCGCAATGGCGGCGGCACGGGCAGCGGGCGCCAGCGGCGGCCGCCCGCGGTGGGCGTGTTGCCTCGAACTGTTCGACATTCGGCGTACCCTGGGATGCGCGGATGCCTTCCGGCAGCCGTCGCAACGCCATATTTTCCGGGGCCATGGCGCGCCTCCCTCCTCCATCGGGACCCTGCGCGCAACTACCCCATCATGATCAACCTGGTATAAGCATAGGTAACCCGGGCCTTGCACCCCGAACTGTGAACGTGGTCACACTTTCGGGGCCCGACGACCCTCAGAACTGATAGGTCAGTTCGAACCACCAGCGGTCGTCGTCGCTGTCGCTGGCAGGATCCGAGCCGGAGAATGGCCGAGCGTATTGCACCCGCCCCTGGATCTCCCCCGGGATGCCGAAGGCGAGTCCCGCACCGTAACCGTATAAGCTGGCGCTGGCACGATCGCTGGGAAACGCATCGTTGAGCCGTCCGTAGGCGAAATCGCTGAAAAACGACACCCTTAGAACTTGGCCCCAATTGAATCCCCCGAATGCCGGAACGTGCGAGAAGCCCGGCGCGTTGACGGTCAGCTCCAGAGAGCCGAAAACGCCGCTGTCGAAGAGCGCCTCCGCCACTGGATAGGCGCGCACGCTCGCGGGTCCACCGATATTGAACTGCTCGAGCGAGGTGAGCAAGTCAGGGGACCACTGGCCTTCGGTGCGCAGCAGCAGCGAGATGTCGTCGGTCAGCGTCTGCAGGCGTGAATAGCTGCCGTAAGTCTTGATAAAATCGTTGCTGGCGAACTCGCCGCTGGCGCCCTGGCGGCTCGGCGGCACCGGTTGCTGGGCCGCGCTTTCTTCACCATGGCCACCGAGCAGATCGCCGAGGCCGAAGGTGAAGCCCAGCGCCCCCAGGTTGAGCCCCCGGGCGCGGCTGTCGATGCTGTCGAAGTCGACCTCGAGCTCGATTACCGACAACACATCTTCCGCGATGGGGACACCTGCCTGGCTGGTGGTGGCGTTACTGCGCCGCCAGGTGAGGATGCTGGAGACGTTCTTCTGGCGTGACCGGACCAGTGAGTGGCGCCCGAACAGCCGAAAGATTTCCGATTCGCCCGAAAGATCCGCGGCTGCCAGATCCGCGCCCACGTCGAAGGGATTTCTCTGTCCGCTGACGCCGATGGTCGTGCCCGGCAGGCCGACGGGCAGTTCGTACTCGAGCTTCCAGAATCTGCCGTTGGTGGGATCGAACTGGCGCAGAACAGCGGCGTAGAAGCGGTCACCGATACCCAGAGGGTTGTTCAGCTGCAGGTCCGCGAAAACGCGGTACTGGCCGGTGAATCGCGTGCCGTAGTTGTCGCCGCGCAGGCTCGCCTGCCAGCGCCGCTCATCCTGCACGCGAATGATGAGATCCGTCTCGCCGACCTCGGTGCCTGGTTGAAACACGCCGAACACGCTGATGCCCGGATAGTCGCTGGTGGTCAGAATCGCGGACTCGATGCCGGAGGCGCTGACAGGCGCATCGATGAGATCCTCGAAGGGCGCGGCCAGGACCGCGTCCCGATACATCTCGTTACCCTGGAACACCACGGTCCCCAGCTTGCCCTCGAACACCTCGATGGTGACCACGCCGTCGTCGACTTCCTGGGCCGGGATGATGGCCTGGGCGAGAATGAATCCGGCGCTGCGGTAACGCTCGGTGACGGCGGCGGCAACCTCCTGAATTTGACCGATGGTCATGCCCGCGAGGCGGCGAAAGCGCTGCTGGCGCAAGCCCTGGATCAGTGTCTCGAGGGCGGCCGTATCCCTGTCCGCATCGTCGGCATCCACCAGCCCGCGCACCACCTCGCTGATACGTTCCCGCTCGGCCGCGGTAAAACCGTTGTCATCCACGTCGACGAGCCCCAGGTGCTCGCGCCGCAAGTCCTCCACCAAATCCTCCAGATCCGCAAGCCGGACCCCCTCGTGCGGGTGATCCCCGGCGCCCTGGAGTACGAAGCGCGCCACGAACAGGCGCTCACCGGCCATTGAATCCAGAGGCCTCTCGACGGCTGGCGGAACGGGAAAGGGCTCGAGGTCGGCCGGGCTGGGTGGCGCCGGGGGTGATGTAGGCGGCACCGGCAGGGCTCCACCCGGCGTTGCCCCACCGGGCAGCGGCTGTGCCCACAGCGCCGGCGGCCACAGGGCAACACACAGAACCAGCGCGCCGGCCAGCCGCGGCAGGATAATGCCGAAGCTGCTCCGGGGGCGGATTTTTTCTGTCTTCAGCCCTTGCATCTCCCCAGCTATCTCAACCAGTTAACAGAACAATTCCATGTAAACCCTTAATTGTGGTGCATGCCATACACCATCTCCAGGATGCAGCGGAAATCCACCCCCCCGAGGCGATGCCACCCCGGGGGCGGCAGCGCGCACACGCAACCGGTACAGTCAATCCGTCGGTATCGCGCATCGATGCGCAGCCACCGCAACAGGATTACACTTACTCCTGCCGGCGCCGGAAGGTCTCACGGGCCGGAGCCGGGCTGGGAAGGGCCGTCCGATCGTCGTTAACTGGAGCCTATGCTACTCACGGAACCGCAGCGGCGCACGACTCATCGTGTCAGCCACGAACTCGACACCGCTCGCGGCCGATTGGCGCGGCTGGGTAAGCAGGCATGAGTGAACAATCGACTCTTGACTGGATTTCGAGTGCCTGCACCGACGTCGGCGCGGTGCGTGAGCTCAACGAAGACGCCTACCTGGAGCGTCCGGATCTGGGCTTGTGGCTGGTGGCCGACGGCATGGGAGGTCACTTCGCCGGGGATGTCGCCAGTCACATGGTGGTATCGGCAATGGACATCCTCGAGCCACCGAGATCGCTCAGCAAATTCGTGGAAGAGGTGGAGCGACAGCTGGTCGAGACCAACACGCGGTTGCGCGAATACGCCGAGCGGGAGGAAACCCACACCATCGGCAGCACCGTGGTGGCCCTGCTTACCCACGGCGAGCACGCCGTGTGCTTGTGGGCCGGAGACAGTCGCATGTACCGGTATCGCGACGGCAAACTGGAACAAATCAGTCAAGACCATGCGCTGGTGGAAGAGCTGGTGGAACGCGGTGTTCTCACACCCGAGCAGGCGGTCGACCATCCCCACGGCAACCTGGTCACCCGCGCTGTCGGCGCCGCGGACCGCTTGTTCCTGGATGCCGAGATCATCCCCATACAAGCGGGCGATCTCTTCATTCTATGCAGCGACGGACTCGAGAAAGAGATCGTCGAGGAGGAGATGTCGGTCATGGTCGAAGCGGGCGACGCGCGCCAGCTGAGCCACGCGCTGCTGGCGCGCGCACTCGCCGTTGGTGCCCACGACAACGTCACGGTGATCACGGTGGCGATCCACGGCCAGCCTGGAAGTCCAAAGCGCAGCGAGAAGGCCGGCGGCTGCGACGAGACGGATGTGGAAGATGATGGCGACACTTTGCGCATTGATCAGCAACCGCCGACCTGAGGCCTCCGATCGGTGAAGGAGTTCGAGCGCCTGCTTAGCGCCTATCGTGGCGGTAAAGCGGATCTCGAAGGCTTGCAGGCCAGCCTGAAATCGCTGGTGGGGGAATCCAACGGGGCCGCCACCGAAGCTCTGATGCTGCTCGAGGCAGCGCGGGCCAACGGATTATCGGAGCCGGCATACACGGCCCTGCGTCGTCGACTGACCGCTTTGTCGGGGGACAGCGCCACCGTGCTGGGCGTCTCTCCCCGCGCTACCGTCGATGACAGCACAACCGCCATGCACCGCGGCCTCGGTGAGCCCGAAGGTCCCACGGAGCTGAATCCTGCGGCCGGCTACAGTGACGACGAGATTGCCAGGCGCCGGGTTGCCATCGAGCACGTGCCCGAACAGCCGCCACCGCCGGCGGCGGCTGAACGCCCGGATCCCACCATCACCAACATGGGTGTCGCCGGTACCGGCGAGGAACCCACCGGCACCATGTGGCCCGGGCTGTACAACGACACCGACGCCCATGTCCCTGAGCGGGAATTTCAGACAGGCGAGGTGCTGCGTGGCCGCTTCAGGCTCATCGCCAAGCTCGGCGAGGGCGGAATGGGGGCGGTTTGGAAGGGTAAGGATCTCCTCAAGGAAGAAGCCAAGGACCGCAACCCCTACGTCGCCATCAAGCTTCTGCAGGCCGACTTCAAGAGACACCCGGAAGCCTTCATCGCGTTGCAACGCGAGACCTCGAAGCAACAGCGGCTCGCACATCCGAACATCGCGACCGTGTACGACTTCGACCGCGACGAACGCACGCAAACCGTATTCATGACGATGGAAGTCATGGAAGGTCAGCCCATGGACGCCTTCATCCGGGCGCTCCCCGCCGATGGACTTCCCGCGGACGAAGCCATGTCCATCATCGAGCAACTGGCGGCCGGTCTTGCTTACGCCCACGACAACGGTTTGGTGCACTCGGATTTGAAGCCAGGCAACTGCTTCATCACCAGTGAGGAAACCGTCAAGCTGCTGGACTTCGGCATCGCGCGTGCCTCGAAGTCCAAGGGTGACACGGAAGAAGGCGAAACGACGCTGTTCGATCCCGCAGAGCTCGGCGCCCTGACTCCCACCTATGCGACGTTGGAAATGTTCGAGGGCGAGGACCCCGATCCCCGCGACGACATTTTCGCGCTGGCCATTCTCGCGTACCAACTGTTCACCGGACGTCATCCCTACGGCAAGAAGAGCGCACCCAAGGCAAAGGAACTGGGGCTACGCCCGGCGCGGGTCGCCAAGCTTTCCAAGCGACAGAATCGCGGCCTCGCCAGAGGCCTCGCAATACACCGCGAGCAGCGCACTGCTACGGTCGAGAAGTTCGTAGACGACATCCGGCGCCGGCACAGCACCGCAGCCTACGCGGTCACCGGCGCGGTGGCCGCGTCGCTGTTGATCGCGGCCCTCGCCTACAAGCCGATACTGAACATGCTCGATCAACGCCAACACGAAGACGTCATCGCGGCGCTGGAGCGACCCGGAATGGAGAACATCCGTAACGCACTCGCCCAGGCCGCCAGCCTCGGCGATCGGGAGTTGCGTGAAATCATGGAGGACGAACGTACCCCGCGCGCGATCATCGCCCACATCGGTCAGGCGGAGGACGAGCGCCTGGATCAGTGGCTCGCGTTCGTACGCACATTTCCACTCGAGCTGCAGCGCGTCATCCTCGATGACGAGCGTGCGCGTCGCGCCATCGTCGCGCATTTCGAAGAGCGCATTTTCGCGGCGTTCGATCCCGTACGCCGGCGCAACGATTACGACCGGGCACGCCGGCAGGTGAACGCCCTGGAGGCACTGTATCCGGACTCGGCCGCGGCGCTGAAGATTAGTAACGAGCTCGATTTCCGGCGCAAGAACGCTCTGGACCGCCTCGTGGAACAATTCAATCTCTATCTCGAAGCGGGCCTGGTGATACCAGACGAAGGCCGTCAATACATCGGGGACGTTTTGGACGCCGTTCGAGGGATGGATCCGACGCACGATTTGTTGCGCGACGATCGACTGCGTCTTCGATATGGCGAGCTTGCCGAGGTGGCGCGTCGCGCGGGCGACTACCAACGCGCCGCAGCGCTGGTGCGCGACGGGCTCGCGTACGCACCCGACGATCCTACGCTCTACGACCTGCGCTATCAGGTGCAGACCGAGCTGACTCGCGTGGCCAACCAACAGCGTGTAGCCGACGTGGAGACGCGTCTCGCGAACCGTCTGGCGACGCTGGAGACCATGGGTGACTTCGCCGCACGCCATGACGATCTTTTGATTCTGGCCGAGCTGGACCCGGGAAGCGCGACGCTCGCGCGCGCAACGTCGCGTCTGGAGCAGGTGATGAACAGCGAGCTCGGCCGCTTGTTCGACGCGCAGAGCTATCACGAAGGATGGCAGCTGCTGCTGGAATATGCACCACTGCTCAGTATCGACTATCTGCGCGCGGCCCGCGAGCGCCTGCCCGGCACGGTGTCCGCGAACAGGGGTGGAACGGCGTTGACGATGCCCGCCGACGCGCAGATACCGGAGCGCGTCGACGCCATCGCCGTGTTGCTGGAGAACCCGAGTGCCGGAAGCGTCTGGCAGGCGACTCTGGAACGCCCGTTCAAGGAACTCCTGGTGCTGCTCCCGGTCGGTCACGAGATATTGAGCCAGCAACGTGACCGGATCGCCGAACACTTTCTTTTTCAGGCGCGCCAGGCGCGACGGGCCGCGAGTTTCAACGAAGCGCTCACCTTCATCGAAACCGGGCGCGTGTTTCACCCCGGATACCCTCCCTACGACGTGGAAACCCAGATGCTGGCGGAGGCGCAGGCCGAGCTCCGTGCCCGGCGCGACGCCGAGCGACTGGCAGCGCTGGTCGACAGCATGAAAGCCGACTTTCGCAGCAAGGCCGAAACCAATCAGGTGCAAGAGGCCAAGAGTCTTCTACAGGAGCTTCGCGAGCTCGGTCTCGCCGATGCCGATCCTTTTCTACGCGAACAAGCCCCGCGCACGCTTGCCGATGCCTACGCGCGCCTGGCGGCGAGCCGCGTCACTCGGCAGGACTTTACCGGCACCATCTCGCTGGCGCGCGCGGGCCTCGAGCAGTGGCCGGAGCACGCGGAGCTGCGTGCGCGCCTGGCAGGATACGAGATCGCGCTCGAGAACCAACGCTTCGAACGCGCACTGAGAGCGCGCCTGTCCGATCTGCAACCGTTGAATGTGTCCGCCACGGCCACCGACCTGGCTCGCCTGCAGGCGCGCTATCCCAACCGCTACACCCAAATGGCGTCCGAGCTGGCAGCGCTTCGGGCGCACGCGGTGCTGGAGCACGCGCGTACGGCGCAACCCATCGGTGACGAAATTGCCAGGCAACTATCGGCGTTCGACGCGCTGTTTCCCACCCATCGGGGCGAGCTCGCGGACGATTTGGTGGCGGCGATGGAGCGTCGCATTCGCAGGCGCGTACCCACCACCGTCGAGGACATTGAATCGCTGCGGCCGATAATAAACAATGTCGCTGAGCTTGCCCCCGCCGAGCGGGAGAAGCTGCAGGTGGCTGTCGCCGAAACGGTGATTGCCGGCGCTGGATCGCTGGCGGTGCAAAACCCGGAAGCGAGCCGCCGGTTGCTGTTGTCGGCGCGTGAGATCCTGCCGCAGCAGCAGAGCATTCTGCACGCGATGCGCGAGCTACCGCTACCGGAACTCGACAGCGCGCGGGCGAATCTCGAGGACGGCGCGCTGAGCAGCGCGGCGCGCGTCCTGGACGAAGCGGAAAAGAGGCAGCCACGTCATCCCGACATCGCCGGGTTGCGGGCGAGCCTCGAGCGTGCCATGCAGGAAGCACAGCGAGCGTATACCGACTATGCCGTCGAGGTCGAAAAAGCCGAGGCCCGCGAGCAGCAGCGGTTCGACCAGCGTCACGCACGCGTCGTCGCGCTGTGGCACGACAATGCAAAATTCCGGAGATTGCGCATCCAGGCCCCACGCAAAGGCGCGTGCCACGACGCGCTGTCGGGATACGGCGCCCAGGCAGGCGGCACCTGCTATGACCTGGTCGCGGGCCGCAAGGGACCGGAGATGGTGGTGGTGCCCGCCGGTGACGGCCTCGACAAAGCCTATGCCATCGGTAAGTATGAGGTCAGCGTGGTCGACTTCAATCATTTCTGCGCGCAAAGCCGACGATGCACTCCACGCAACAGCACCGAATGGCGGCTGCCCGTGACGGAAGTTTCCGTGGTGGAAGCGGAGGAGTATGCGCGCTGGCTGTCGGAACAGGCATCCAGGCAAAACGGGAATCAGGTGCTCTACCGGCTTCCAACAGTAGCGGAGTGGGAACACGCCGCGAAGGCCGGCGGTCGACAACCAGAGCGGAAGTTCAATTGCCGGGTATTATCCGCGGGTAAAGTGATTGCCGGGCACGCCCTGGTGAACGCGCGATCCGGACAGCAAAATGGTTGGGGCCTCGCGAACTATGCCGGCAATGCCAGGGAGTGGGTGCGCGACGATCAGACTCTGGCTGTGCGCGGCGGTGCCTATAGCGATCCACTGACCGAATGCGGACCAGAGCTCGATGAAGTTCACTCCGGCCAACCCGATGCCCTGACTGGATTCCGATTGGTGCGTGAGCTGAGCTCATGACGTCTTTTGGTGACCGATGAACAGATCTCAACTGCGTCGATTGGCCAGAGATTACGCAACGGGTCGATTGGAGCACGACGAGTACGCGCGACGGCGTAGCGAATTGATAGATGCGATCGTCACGGGCGAGATCGCCATCGAATCATCAGTCGAGACTACGGAGGACTTCACGGCCGCGCAGCATTCGGATCGGAGTTTCCGGGGTACGCTGCTACCATTGATTGTCGGCGCATGCGTCGTGATTGCCATCATCTGGGCGTTTCTTGTCTCACGCGAAACGATGATCCCCGGCGCCGGCGACCAGATCGACAGTCGCCAAATTCCCGGCAGACGCGTATCTGCAGCACGAGATCTGGTGGAAGAATTTCTCACCACCAGGGATTGGTCCAGGGAAAGCCTGGCGGAGTTTCGCGACAACTGGAATGCGCTGACGCCCAACGAGCAAGCCGAGGCACGCGCCGCATCGTGGTTTCGCCGTCTGTCCGAGGCGCTTCGGGAGGAGATCAACGCCCATAAAGCACTTGCCGAGTTCGACGGCAGCGGATTGTCTACCACCACCGGTAAGCGACTGGCGGGCTTCGGCGAGTTCCTCGGCATCGACTCGGAGATGCCGGACCCGTCACCATCGGGCCGAACTCGCATCGTACCCACCGAGGAAAAGACGCCCCTGACCGGGTCGCAATGGCTGGCGGCTCAACAGGACGGCGACTTCACACTGCAATTATTTGCCGTAAACCATCTGGACCGGATCGACAACTTGACCGCCGCGCATCCGAACGTGCCGCTATATCTGCTCACCGCCGAAGGCCAGGATCCGCGTTTTCGCCTGGTCCATGGCTCTTTTCCCAGCGAAGAGCAGGCGCGCCTCGCTCACCAGGCGCTCCCCGCCGAGCTTCGCGGCCAGGTGCAGGAGCCGTTCGTTCGCCGCATAAGCGATCTGCGTGAAGAGCTACGCACCGGTGCGGGCAAGGACTCGGCATCGAACGCCGTTCCGGCGGCGGATCCGGCGATTGTGTACACGCTGCAAGTATTTGCCTCTACGAGCAGAGAAAACGTGGACAGGCTCGTGACCCGCTATCAGCCCCTCGACCTGCGGATACACATCAGCGACGGTGACAGCACCCGATACCGGGTGCTGTACGGTCGATTCGAATCACCGCAAGCGGCGCAGGAAGCGTCCGCAAAGTTACCGGCGGCGATGCTGGAAGAAGTAGGTAAGCCGCTACTGCGCGAGACCAGCGAGTTCGATTGACTACCTACTGGCCGGCCGCTTTCATCAAGGTTGCGACCTGGCGGTCCGACAATTCGTCCCAGCGACCCCGCGGCAGGCTTCGCGGCAGACTCACGGGCCCGAATTGCACTCGCGTCAGGCGACTGACCTGAGTACCTTGGGAAGCCCAGAGGCGACGGACCTCGCGATTTCTGCCTTCCCTGAGGGTGACGTGATACCAATGATTGGCGCCCTCCCCGCCCTTGTGAACGATGGTCTCGAATTTGGCAGGGCCGTCTTCCAACTGAACGCCGTGTCGCAATGCACGAATGGCCTGGGCAGTGACTTGGCCGCGCACGCGCACCGCGTACTCGCGCACCAGACCGCTGGATGGATGCATGAGTCGGTGGGCCAACCCGCCGTCGTTAGTGATCAGCAACAATCCGCTGGAATTGAGATCCAGCCGACCGACAGCGATCCATCGGCCGCTCTTGAGCCGCGGTAGATTATCGAACACGGTGGGGCGATCGGCGTCACGGCGTCGGCTGCAAATCTCGCCGGCATTTTTGTGATAGCGCAGCACGCGCACGGGCTGCCGCCCAAGCGCTCGGCGTCCCAGGCGCTTGCCATCCACCTGAATGGCATCGCCCGGCGCAACCCGCATGCCGATGGTGGCGCGTTTGCCGTTCACCCTCACGCGGCCAGCCGCAATCCAACGCTCCAGCTCGCGCCTGGAACCGTAGCCCGCCCGCGCGAGAATTTTCTGCAACTTCTCGGTGACGGCTTCCTGTTTCATGTCCCGAGAGCTGCTTGGCCACGGGGAGCGCTCAATCCGCTCCGCTCGTGGCCGGCTCTCCGTCGGCGCGGGTTTCGTCGCCCTGGTCCTCGTTCCCGTCTGCGTCGCCTTGCGCATTCTCTGGCAAATCCGTCGCTTGGCTTTCCACCACCGCCACCAGGGGAACCGCGGCGAACAGGTCGTCGTGCATTTCGTCGATGTCTTTTATGTCGCTCAACGGCGGCAGCTGGTCCAGGCTCTTCAGGCTGAAGCTGTCGAGAAACTCGCGGGTAGTCCCGAAAAGCTCGGGCCGTCCGGGCACGTCCTTGTGACCGAGCACGCGAACCCACTCGCGGTCGGTCAATGTCTTGATGATCGAGGGACTGACGCTCACTCCCCGCACGTCCTCGATCTCGCCACGGGTAATGGGTTGGCGGTAGGCGATCAATGCCAGCGTTTCCAGCAGCGCGCGCGTATATCGGGGCGGGCGTTCCGACCACAAGGTGCCGAGCCAGCCCGAGAACTCCTTGCGCACCTGGAATCGAAAACCGCTGGACACCTCCACCAGCTCGATGCCGCGCTCCTGCCATTCTTCGGTGAGCGTCGCGAGCGCCTCACGAATGGCTTTGCGCTCGGGAGCCCAATCCCTGCCTTCGAACAGCGCCGCCAGATCGTCGACGGCCAGTGGACGCTGGGCGGCGAACATCGCCGCCTCGAGTATGTTCTTTACCTTTTCCTGGCTCATGATGTCTGCGCTCGAACGTGAATGGGACCCAGGGGCTTTGCCTGCACCAGCTCGATGAGCATTTCGCGGACCAGCTCCAGCACTGCGAGAAAGGTCACGATGACGCCGCGCCTTCCTTCATCGACGGCGAACAGGGACGTGAAATCGACGAATTTGTCCTTCTCCAAAGCCACCAGTATCGATGACATGCGTTCACGAACCGACAGTGGCTCAGCCAGTATGTGGTGGTGGGAGTACATGCGGGCGCGCTGAAAAACATCGGCGAGGGCCATCACGAGATCCTCCACCCGAACCGTGGGTTGGCGTTTCACCACCTCCACGAAAGGCGCATCCGCTTCGGTGGGAAACAGATCGCGTCCGACTCGCGGCATCGCGTCGATATCTTCGGCAGCCTGCTTGTAGCGTTCGTACTCCTGCAGACGTCTGACAAGCTCGGCCCTGGGGTCGCCCTCCTCGTCCAGCTCCACCTCCGGGCGCGGCAACAGCATGCGCGACTTGATCTCGGCGAGCATGGCGGCCATGACCAGATACTCCGCTGCAAGCTCGAGACGCAGATCCTTCATCAGATCCACGTACTCCATGTACTGGCGGGTAATCTCCGCGACGGGGATGTTGAGGATATCGAGATTCTGACGTTTGATGAGATAGAGCAGCAGGTCCAGGGGACCTTCGAATGCCTCCAGGAAAACCTCGAGAGCGTTCGGTGGGATGTAGAGATCCCGGGGCAACTCCGTCACCGCCACGCCCTCGACGACCGCGAAGGGCATCTCCTGCTGACGCGGCCCGTCCGCGAGCGCGCCGGCCTCGCTTTCGTTCTCGGTTCGCGTATTACTGTCGTCGTCGTTGTCGTTCATGATTCCATACCGTCAACGGTAATCGAGTCCCATGGCCTGGCGCACGTCTTCGAGGGTCTCGCGGGCCATGTCGCGGGCTTGATCGCAGCCCTCGGCAATGATGGAGCGCACCATATTGGGATTGGCCTCGTACTCGGCGGCCCGTTCACGCAGCGGCTGCAACTCCGCCAGCACCGCGTCGATGACCGGTCGCTTGCAGTCCAGGCAGCCGAACTTGGCGCCACGACAACCCTCCTGCACCCACTCCCTGGTCTCGTCGCTGGAATAGATCTGATGCAGTTGCCACACCGGGCAGCGCTCCGGCTCGCCGGGGTCGGTGCGCCGCACCCGAGCCGGGTCGGTGGGCATGGTGCGTAGTTTTTCGGTGACGCGCTTCGGGTCGTCACGCAGCGCGATTACGTTGTCATAGGACTTCGACATCTTGTGACCATCGAGACCCGGCATCTTCGAGGCGGGCGTCAACAGCGGTTGCGGCTCCGGAAGAATCACTTTGCCGCCGCCCTCCAGGTAGCCGAAAAGACGCTCGCGATCCCCCAGCGTAATATTCTGCTGGTCTTCCAGCAGCGCGTGCCCTATCTCCAGCGCCTCGGCGTCGCCTTCTTCCTGAAAGCGTCGCTTGAGATCGCGATAAAGACGCGCATTCTTCTTGCCCATTTTCTTGATGGCCGCCTCGGCCTTTTCCTCGAAGCCGGGCTCGCGGCCGAAGAGAAAATTGAAGCGCCGCGCAATCTCCCGGGTGAGCTCGATGTGCGCGACCTGGTCCTCGCCCACCGGCACCAGCCCCGCCTTGTAGGCGAGAATGTCGGCGCTTTGCAGGACCGGATAGCCGAGAAAGCCGAAGGTGGCCAGATCGCGCTCGCGTAGCTTTTCCTGCTGGTCCTTGTAGCTCGGCACGCGCTCCAGCCACCCCAGAGGAGTGATCATGGACAACAACAGATGCAGCTCGGCATGCTCCGGCACCCGCGACTGAATGAACAGGGTCGCGTCGCCCGGGCTGATCCCCGCCGCCAGCCAATCGATGACCATTTCCCAGACGCTGTCGGCGATAATTTCCGGGTCTTCGTAATGCGTCGTCAGCGCGTGCCAGTCGGCGACGAAGAAGTAGCTTTCATATTCGTGCTGCAGCTTTACCCAATTTTTGAGGACGCCGTGATAGTGGCCGAGGTGCAGACGACCGGTGGGGCGCATGCCCGAAAGGACTCGCTGGTGTTGACTGGGTACGGAACTCAAAACCGCCGGCTTCCTGGCCCGGCGACGGCAATCGACAGGTGGGTTGCCTGGTGGCCACCATGGGTGCTCATAGGGACAGCACACTCACGTCGCCGCGGCCTAGGCGCAAGACTTTCAGCGTCTCCCCCGTGAGATCCAACACGGTAGTAGGCTCGAGGCCACAATACCCGCCGTCGATGACCAGATCCACTCGAGAATTCAGACGCTCCAGCATCTCGGAGGCGTCGGTGAGCGGCAAATCGTCGCCGGGGAGCACCAGGGTCGAGCTCATCAGGGGCTCTCCGAGACTCTCCAGCAGAGCCTGGGTGATGGGATGCCGGGGCACCCGCAAACCGATGGTCTTGCGGCGCGGATTCTGCAACCTCCGGGGCACCTCACGGCTTGCCGGGAGTATGAAAGTGTACGGTCCCGGCGTCAGCGCCTTCAGCAGCCGGAAGGCGCTGTTGTCGACGCGGGCGTAGGTGGCGAGCTCCGACAAGTCCCGGCATACCAGGGTGAAATTGTGGCGGTCGTCCAGCTGACGGATGCGCCGGACACGCTCCATGGGCGCTTTGTCGCCGAGGCAGCAGCCGAAGGCATAGCACGAGTCCGTAGGATACACGATGACACCGCCACCCCGGATTATCGCCACCGCCTGGGTGATCAGACGCTGCTGGGGGCTGGCGGCGTGGATTTCGAAATATTGGCTCAATACTGGCTCAATACAGGCTCACGGCGGATTCGAACCCGGGCAGGCGACGCCACGGCGCCCGGCCGACCCCGCGGCGCGGGGACCAGATGGAGTATACTGCCAAGTTCTCCAATATGTGCCCTGAGATATGAAACTGCTGTTCGATTTCTTTCCGATTCTACTGTTCTTCCTCACCTTCAAGTGGTTCGACGATCCCAAGCAGGGCATCCTCGCCGCCACCGCGGTCATCATCGTCGCCACCAGCGTTCAGGTGGCCGTCACCTGGCTGCGCAAACGCCGTGTGGAGAAGGTGCATCTCATCACCCTCGCGCTGCTGATGACCATGGGCGGCGTGACCCTGCTGCTGCAGGACGAGATCTATATCAAGTGGAAGTCCACCGTGTTCTTCTGGGTGTTGGCCCTTGCCTTTCTGGGCAGTCAGTTCATCGGCCACAAAACCCTGGTGCAACGATTCTTCGATTCCAAGTTCGAACCGCCCGCGAAGGTCTGGACCGTGCTCAACCTGGCCTGGATAGTATTCTTCCTGTGCCTGGGTGCGCTCAACCTGTACGTCGTTTACAACTTCAGCACCGACGCGTGGGTCAACTTCAAGCTCTTCGGCCTCACCGGCCTGATGTTCGTATTCATTTTTGCGCAAATTCTCTACCTGTTCCGCTACATGATCCCCGACGAGGACGCCGAGGAGCAGGGCTGATGCCGCAGCTGCTTCTGTGACACCCACCCTGCGCCTGGCCATGGATCTGATTGCGCGCGCCTCGGTCACACCCGAGGATGCCGGTTGCCAGGAGCTGATTCGCGGGCGCCTGGATGCCCTGGGATTTGCCTGCGAACACATGAATCACGGCGACGTCAGCAATCTGTGGGCACGCAACGCCGCGCCTGGACCGCTGTTCGTCTTTGCCGGTCACACGGATGTGGTCCCGGCGGGTCCGGAAAACCGGTGGTCATCGCCGCCATTCGAGCCCCGGGTCCGGGGCGGGCTCCTCTATGGCCGCGGGGCCGCGGACATGAAAGGCAGCATCGCCGCTTTCATCACCGCCTGCGAGCGATTCTTCGGCAACCACTTCGAAAGCAGGGGCGCGCTGGCCTTGCTGATCACCAGCGACGAAGAAGGGCCTGCCGTGGACGGCACGGTGCGGGTACTCGAGGAGCTGGACAAGCGCGGCGAACACATCGACTGGTGTCTGGTGGGAGAACCGTCCAGCCACGAGCGTGTGGGCGACCGCCTGCGCAACGGCCGACGCGGCTCCCTCAACGGACGGCTGCTGGTGCATGGTACCCAGGGGCACGTGGCCTATGCCGACCGCGCGGTCAATCCCATCCATGGTTTCGCCCGCGCCCTGGCGACACTGGATGCGGAGATCTGGGACCAGGGAAATGACGACTTCCCTGCCACCTCCTTTCAGGTCTCCAACGTCAAGGCCGGCACCGGCGCCGACAATGTCATCCCCGGGCACCTGGAGGCGATGTTCAATTTCCGCTACTCCACGGAACTCACGGCGGATGGACTTCGGAACAGGGTGGAGGCTGTGCTGGACGACCACGGCCTCGACTACGCGCTCACCTGGCGGCACTCCGGCGAGCCGTTTCTGACCACTCCGGGAGCGCTGCTGGACGCCACCCGGGCAGCGGTGCAGGAAGTCGCCGGCGCCGCCGCCATCGCGTCCACCGGTGGAGGCACTTCCGACGGTCGCTTCATCGCCCGCAGCGGCGCCCAGGTGGTCGAGCTGGGCCCGGTCAACGCCAGCATCCACAGCATCGACGAGCACGTGAGCGTCGAGGAGCTGGAGATGCTGTCGCGGATCTACGAGCGAATTCTGGAGAAATTGCTGTTGTAGGAGCGGGCTTGCTTTTTCAATGGGGGCAGACTCGAGTGATGCGCGCTGCGGATCAATCGAGGCTGACCCCATTGAAATGACCCCATTGAAAAAGCAAGCCCGCTCCTACAGATGATCAGGCGACGGCCTGGCTCTGCTCCTGGTCCCCGTCCTCGAACTGCTCCTCCTCGGTGGAACCCTTCAAGGCCGTAATCGAGCTCCTGCCGCCGCTGATGGCCTGGGTGACACCGTCGAATGCGCGGGCGATAGCCTGCTCCATGCCGCAGCGCACCCGGTAGAAGCCTTCGACGGTCCGCTCACCGGTGACAAAGCGATGGTCCTGCG
>CAXMNG010000018.1:0-3579 GCA_964194585.1 Salibacteraceae bacterium
GGCACGACCAGGAAGAAAAGCAGAAACAGCGCGATCAATCCACCAGCGAGTGCCGGTCCCCGCTGTCCTGGCTTGAATGCGGACGCCATCCCGTTCCCCCACGCCGCGTTATTCGGAAAAGCAACAGGGCCCGGCGTCATTCGTCGCCGGGCCCCGTAAACACGTGCTCAGGCTCTAGAGCATGGACTTCGCTTTTTCCGCCAGTGACTTGGCCTTGGCATAGTTGGCTTTCACCATGGCGTCCCACTTCTGCTCGACCTCCGCCTGGCGTCCGGAGACTTTCGTGGTCGCCTTCTTGCGCTTCTTCTTGAAGATCGCGTTGAACTCCTGTTTGCTCGCAGTCGCCTCATCCACGGGAACCTCGTTGACCAGCGCTTTCGCCTGGGCAATCAGGTCAGCCGCCTGGGCGTTCGACTTGCCCACCATGGCTGCCTCCGCGTCCTGGATGGCCTTGGTGGTGTCACGCAGGTCGTCGAGACGGTAGGTGATCATCACGTCGAACAGGGAATTGATGACATTGTAGCGACCCTTGGAGAGGCCGAGATCGAACTTGACCGCCGATCCGATGGAGCTGTCCTTGAAGGGATTCGGAAAGCCCGCGGGCGCCTTGGCGTAGGTCGCCGGGTTGACCGGCAGGCGACGGATCTTCGGATCCAGTAACAGCTCCTGGCCTTCCGTGGAGAGCAGGTACTCGATGAACGCACCGGCGGCCTCGGGGTTGGGTCCATTCTTCACCAGCGCGATGTTGGCCGGAACCAGCGTCGTCACAGTGGGATAAACATATTCGACTGGGAATCCAGAAGCCTTCGAGGAAAGCCCGAAGAAGTCGATGACGATGCCGACTCCGAACTGTCCGCTGTTGACGCCGTCGGGGACACCGAAGCTGCGCTCGGTGACGGTCTTGAAATTGCCGGCCATGGCCTTCCATTCGGCCCAGCCTTTTTCCCAACCCTTGCCCTGCAGCAGTGTCTCCACCGTAAGATGCGTGGTGCCCGACCGGGAAGGCGCGCTCATGCCCACATGACCGTGATACACGGGCTTCTTGAGGTCTGCCCACTCAGCCGGCGCCGGCAGCTTCTTGGCCTTGAGGTAACGCGTGTTCCACATGATGCCGTAGCCCGAGGCCGCGAAACCCTTGTAGTAGCCATCCGGATCGTTGATGGGAAAGGAGCCGACTTTTTCCGGAATGCCCTTGACCTTGACCTGGTACTTGGCCAGCAGATCATCGCCCTTGAGAACCTCGAAGGCGTCTGGCGCCGAGGCCCAGAACATGTCGGAGGTATTGCTGCCCGCCGTTTCCTGAAGGTACTTGATGCCAGCGGTGGTCTTCTTCTTGAGCATCTCGACCTTGACGTTCGGATACTTCTTCTCGAAGGCCTTCTTGAAGGTGCCTGTGGTGTCCTTGGGATACGAGGTGACGATGGTGAGCGTGCCATCCACCGCGGGCAGGCTCAGAGGCGCTGCCAAGAGTGACAAGGCCAGTGCCAGAGACGCGACCCGGGCGAAGCCTGACTTGTGGTTATTCATTTCAATCCTCCTGATGGGCTTCCCACTACCATGAACTAATTGATTTTATTACGGTCCTGAGCGGCACGGGTTGCGCGCTCGAGCTTCGATGTTACCCTGCGGAGCGGATGAAATGCGAGTGAGGGAAATGATGCCGGTAATCGCAATGTCCGAGCTCGACCTGGGCGACCGGCGCGTGCTCATGCGCCTGGATTTGAACGTGCCATTGGCGGATGGCGAAGTAACGGACGACACGCGCATCCGGGCGAGCGTGCCCGGCATCCGCCAGGCCCTGGACGGCGGCGCCCGGCTCATGCTCATGTCGCACCTGGGCAGGCCGAAAGAAGGCGTTCACGATAACGCCTTTTCACTGGCACCGGTGGCGCGCAGGCTCGGCGCGCTTCTGGGCCGGGATGTGCCTCTCCTGGACTGGGACGCCGCCGCCCATGCCGGCGAAAGCGATGTGCTCCTGTTCGAGAACGTGCGCTTCAACATCGGCGAAAAGGAAAACGACGAAAGTCTGGCCCGCAAGATGGCGGCCCTGTGCGACGTCTTCGTCATGGATGCCTTCGGCACCGCCCACCGCGCCCAGGCCTCCACCCACGGAGTCGCCCGCTTTGCGCCGATTGCCTGCGCCGGACCGCTCCTCATGGCGGAGCTCGGCGCCCTCGGGGCAGCGTTGCAGGATCCCGCCCGGCCGTTGGTCGCCATCGTTGGTGGATCCAAGGTCTCGAGCAAGCTGACGGTGCTGGAGTCGTTGCTGGCGCGGGTAGATCAACTCATCGTCGGCGGCGGTATCGCCAACACCTTTCTCAAGGCAGCAGGTCACGAAGTGGGACGCTCGCTGTGCGAGGACGAGCTGGTCGGCACGGCCCGCGCCCTCATGGACGCCACCGCGACATCCGGAGCCGCTATTCCGCTTCCAGAGGACGTGGTGGTGAGCGATGCCTTCAGCGCCGACGCCGAGGCACGACAGGTCGGGGTCGACGAAGTGGGCGCGGAAGACATAATTCTGGACATCGGCCCGGCATCAGCGGACACCCTCGCCGCCTTGATCGCGTCCGCCGGCACCGTCGTATGGAACGGGCCCGTGGGCGTGTTCGAGTTCGAGCAATTCGGTGGGGGCACGCGGCGCGTCGCCGAAGCCATCGCCAAGTCCAGCGCGTTCTCCATCGCCGGCGGCGGCGACACCGTGGCGGCCATCGCCAAGTACGGCGTCGCCGACCGCATTTCCTACATCTCCACGGGCGGTGGCGCCTTCCTCGAGTTTCTGGAAGGCAAGAAGTTACCGGCCGTGGCGATATTGGAGGAGCGCGCCGTTGAGCGTAAACCGGCGCCGAGGACTGGGCAATGAACGACAAGTACGATGCCGTCATCATCGGTGCGGGCGTGATCGGCGCCGCGGTCGCCTACGAGCTCAGCAAGAAGGGTTATCGCACACTCAGCGTCGACAAGCTGCCGGCTGCCGGTTACGGCCCCACCAGTAATTCCTGCGCCATCATCCGCGTGCACTACTCGACACTGGAAGGTGCGGTATTCGCCTACGAGGGCTACTTCTACTGGAAGAACTGGCAAGACTATCTCGGCGCCCGGGACGAGAGCGGCATGGCCGTTTTTCACGAGACCGGTTGCATGGTCATGAAGACCGAGGTGAACGGAAGCCTGCGAAGAATCCGCGAGATTGCCGATCAATTCGCGATCCCCTATGAGGACTGGGGACCGGAAGAGATCGTCGAGCGTCTGCCCATATACGACATGCAGCGCTTCGCCCCCCCGAAGTTGCCCGACGACGAGGGCTTCTGCGAACCGACGGGCGGTACCGTCGAGGGAGCGGTGTTCTTCCCCACCGCCGGCTACATCAGCGATCCGCAGCTCGCCACCCACAACCTGCAACGCGCGGCCGAGGCGAAAGGTGCACAGTTTCTGTTCAAGAAAGCCGTGGTCGAAATCCCGCGCAGGAATGGCCGCGTCACCGGCGTCGTTCTTGAGGACGACACACGTATCGCAGCACCCGTGGTCGTCAACGTCGCCGGACCGCATTCGGATCCCATCAACCGGTTGGCCGGCGCCGAC
>CAXMNG010000019.1:0-18237 GCA_964194585.1 Salibacteraceae bacterium
CCGGCCTGGTCGGCAGCCTGCGCCCAGGCCTGGATGGCGCCGTAGGTATACAGAGTGTATCCCTCCGGCTCGTAGCCACCGTCGCGGAACTTCTTCACCACCGGTGCCGCTTCCGGATTCTTGCGCGGGTCGGGGCTGAAGGTCATGAGCGTGCCGGAACCGGCGTCACCCGTGATCTTCCAGAACTCGTCCGTGACCAACGCGTCGCCGGAGATCAGCTGCACGTCGTAGCCCTGCTCGCGAGCCTGGCGCACCATGAGACCGGCCTCGGTGTGATAGCCGCCCAGGTAGAAGACGTCAACCTTGGCGTTCTTCATCTTGGAGACCAGCGCCGAGTAGTCCTTCTCGCCGGCGGTGTAGGCCTCGTACATTGCCTCTTTGAAGCCGTTCTTGTTGAGCTGCTTCTTGGTCTCGTCGGCCAGCCCCTTCCCGTACGCGGTCTTGTCGTGAAGGATGGCGATCTTCTTGCCGCCGTAATGTCTGGCGAGGAAGTTACCGGCGACGGTGCCTTGCTGGTCGTCACGGCCGCAGACGCGGAACACGTTCGGACCGCCTTCGTCGGTCAGCTTGGGATTGGTCGACGCCGGGGAGATTTGCAGGATGTCCTCCTCGCTGTAGACGTTGGACGCCGGAATGGACGAGCCGGAGCAGAAATGGCCGGCCACGAACTTGACGCCTTCGCTGACGAACTTGTTGGCGACCGCCACGGCCTGCTTCGGATCGCAGGCGTCGTCGCCGATAGTAAGCCTGATCTTTTGGCCCAGCACGCCGCCTTTGGCATTGATGTCAGCAACGGCCATCTCGGCACCGCGCTTCATCTGCTCGCCGAACGAGGCGTATTGGCCGGTCATTGGTCCCGCGGTGGAGATGAGAATCTCGGCCATCGCCGATCCCATCCCCAGCAGCATGGCGGCGACCACTACGAATACCTTGGATGTCGTTTTCACGGGTCGATCCTCCTGTGTGAGAATTCTTGTTCTGAGATTGTGAGCGCACCCACAATTGCACCGCCCAATCTAGCATAATCCCGGACCGTCGAGCAGCGTGTCTTGCAGGGATTTGACGACCATTCTCACCATTCCCCACCCCACGGACGGGGAAACAATCAGTCCGTTCTGTTCCGCCAGCTGAGGAGCCCGGTGCGCTCGTAGATCCAGGGGTACTGGCTGGTCATCTTGCGTGCCTGGGTGAGACGGTAGGCGAACAGGCTGATGGCGACGAGCACGGCACTGTCGATGAGGTAGCCGCTCAAGGACAGGAGCTCGCCCTCGAACAGGCTGAAGATCAGAAAGCGGTCGCCGAGGCCCAGCAGCAGGCAGTAGGCGACGACCTGACCCACGGGCTTCCAGGTGTCGGCCATCGCCTGGCCGGTCATGAAGGCGACGAATCCCATGACCACGATGGTCACGGTGAAGGATACGCCCGGGGTCGTGCCTAGAAGCGCTTCCATCGGCTGGGCCTCGCGTAGCAGTTCATCAAGCGTGCCCGCCTTCCAGGTAGGCCGCGCGGATTTCCTTGTTCGCCAGCAGCTCGGCGCCGGTGCCCGACATCACCACCTTGCCGTTGGCCATGACGTAGCCGCGGTGGGCGAGGCGCAGGGCATGGTAGGCGTTCTGCTCGACCAGGAACACGGTGACCTTCTGCTGCTCGTTGATGTCGCGGATGACGGAGAAAATCTGCTTGACCAGCATCGGCGCGAGCCCCAGGGAGGGCTCGTCCAGCAGCAGCAGCCGCGGCCTGCTCATGAGCGCACGGGCGATGGCCAGCATCTGCTGCTCGCCGCCGGACAGCGTACCGCCGCGCTGGTGGCTGCGCTCCTTGAGCAGCGGGTAGAGCGTGAATACGCGCTCCAAATCCTCGTCGAAGTAGCCGGGGTCGGTGCCGGTAGCACCGATCTGCAGATTCTCCAGCACCGTCATGAACGGAAAAATGCGCCGCCCTTCCGGTGACTGGGCGATGCCCCGGTGCACGATTTCGTAGGTGGGCAGCTCCGTGATGTCGTCGTGATCGAAGACGACTCGGCCCTCGGCCGCGCGCGGGTTACCGCAGATGCTCATCAGTAACGTGGACTTGCCGGCGCCGTTGGCGCCGATCAAGGTCACTATCTCGCCTTCGTTGACCTCCACGTCGACACCGCGCAAGGCCTCGATGCGCCCGTAGAAGGTGTGCAGCCCGGACACGCTGAGTAATGCGTCGGTGGCCATGGCCATCAGCACTCGAGATCCCGAGCGACCTCGGGAGGCAGCTCGTCTTCGTCTTCTTCGCCCAGATAAGCGCGGATCACCGCCGGGTCGTTGCGCACCTCCTGCGGCGTGCCCTCGGAGATCTTGCGCCCGTAGTCGAGCACCACGATGCGATCGGAAATGCCCATGACGACATCCATGTGGTGCTCGATGAGCAGCACGCCGATACCCTCCTCGTCGCGGATGTTCTGCAACAGCACCGTGAGCTCCCCCGACTCCCGTGGGTTGAGTCCGGCGGCGGGCTCGTCAAGACACAGCAGCACGGGCCGCGTGCACATGGCGCGGGCGATTTCGAGACGCCGTTGCGCGCCGTAGGCGAGATTCCCGGCGTTCCAATCGGCGCGATCCGTGAGACCGATGCGATCCAGCCAATAGCACGCGAACTCCACGGCCTGGTCTTCCGCCTGCCTGTAGCGCTGCAATCCCAGCAGGCCGTAGATCGAGAATCCGGAGGCACGCATCAGATCGTTGTGCTGGGCCACGACGAGGTTCTCCAGCACCGACATGGCCGGGAACAGGCGGATGTTCTGAAAGGTCCGCGCGACGGCGGCCTTCTGCGGGATCTGATAGCCCTCCATGCGCTCGAGCAGAAAATCGCCTTTGCCGGGATGATGCAGGGCGAGCCGACCCACGTGGGGTTTGTAAAACCCGGTCAAACAATTGAACACGGTGGTCTTTCCGGCACCGTTGGGGCCGATGATGGCCGTGATCTGCCTGTCCGCCGCCGTAAACGAGACGTCGTCGACGGCCACCAGGCCACCGAAGCGGATGGTCAGATGCTCTACCGACAGCAAGGTGCGGGCGTCGGCCGTCTGCGCCGTGTCGCTGCTCATGCCTGCACGCGCTCCGGCGCGCCGTCGCCGGCGTCCGCCGCCGGCGGTCCGCGTCCGCTCAAGCGAATGGTGGGCTCGCGATGGGCGAGCAGACCCCGCGGACGCCACACCATGATGGCCACCATGGCGGCGCCGAATGCGAGCATGCGGTACTGCTGCAGCTCGCGGAAGAATTCCGGCAGCCCGATGAGCAGGATGGCGGCGAGCACCACACCGATCTGACTGCCGAAACCGCCGAGAACGACGATGGCGAGAATGATGGCCGATTCGATGAAGGTGAAGCTCTCCGGGCTGATGAACCCCTGGCGGGTTGCGAAGAAGGCGCCGCCGAAGCCCCCGAACATGGCACCGATGGAAAAAGCCGTGAGCTTGGTGTTGCGTGGGTTGATGCCCAAGCTGCGACAGGCGGTCTCGTCCTCGCGCAGCGCCTCCCAGGCGCGGCCGACCGGCAGCTTGCGGATACGCAGGGTAAACAGATTGGTGATGAGCGCAAGCGCGAGAATCAGATAATAAAGAAAAATGATGCGGTCCACCGGCGAGTACGTGAGGCCGAAAAAATCGTGGAAGGTTTCCACACCTTCCGGCGACCGGCGCTTGAACTCGAGCCCGAAGAAAGTCGGGCGCGGGATCCCCGAGATGCCGTCCGGCCCGTTGGTAAATTCGTACCAGTTGAGCAGGATGATGCGCACCATCTCGCCGAAGCCCAGGGTAACGATGGCGAGATAGTCACCGCGCAGGCGCAGCACCGGGAAGCCCAGCAGGAGGCCGGCGAAGGCGGACATGATGCCGGCAAAGGGCAGGCACACCCAGAAGCCCATGTCGAAATACTGGGCGAGCAGCGCGTAGCTGTAGGCGCCGACGGCGTAGAAGGCGACGTAACCGAGGTCCAGGAGCCCGGCGAGGCCGACGACGATATTGAGACCCCAGCCGAGCATGATGTAGGTGACGACCAGGATGGCGATGTCCAGCAAGCGGCGATCGGCAAAGGGCATGAACGGCAGAATCAACGCGAGCCCCAGCAGCAAGGGACCCGCATAGCGCGCGGCCTGCTGCACGTGCACGCTCAGGCGGTCCATTCTTTCCTCGCGCGCCGCCGCGGTCGTGGTGGAAACAGCGTGGCCTATACCCACCGCCGCGCGCACGGTGAGCCCGAGGGCAAACAGTGCCACCAGCCAGTTGACCACGATGTCGCCAAGGGGCAGGAAGCGATCGAGCTGCCACTGCGGTGCAATACCATGGGTGATGAGCAGACCCAGCATGCCGGCGGCAACCAGTCCCGCGACCATCGCAACCGGAATCGCGCGTTGCGCGCGCAGCAGCATGACGCCGGCACGGCCGAAGAACGCGACGACCGACGCCATCACGACGTCGTCGAATCGAAACCGGATGTCGAGACCGCCGGGCACGTCCTCGGTGCGAAAACCCACGAGGCCGAATGCCAGCGCGAAAACCACACCGGCAGCGATGCCACCCTCTTTGAGTATCTTGAGGAAGTCCAGCGGCCGGGATGCCGTCGTGGTGCTCACACCTTTTCGATGTCCGGCTTGCCCAGCAACCCGGTGGGCCGGAATATGAGCACAAGAATGAGAATCGAGAAAGCCGCCACGTCCTTGTACTCCACGGTGAAATATCCGGACCAGAAGGCTTCGATGAGACCGATGAGCAGGCCGCCTAGCATCGCACCGGGAATGGATCCGATACCGCCGAGGACCGCCGCCGTGAACGCCTTGATGCCGGCGAGGAATCCGATGAAGAAGTCGATGACGCCGTAGTTCAACAGGAATATGAGACCGGCCACCGAGGCCAGCGAGGCGCCGACGATGAAGGTCGATGAGATGGTGCGATCAACGTTGACTCCCACCAGCGCCGCCATGTCCAGATCCTGCTGACAGGCGCGCTGTGCGCGGCCGAGCGCCGTGCGGCCGATTATCAGCGTGAAGATGACCATCAGCGAGATCGTCAGCACGAAGATCAGGATCTGCAGGTAGCTCAGGGCGACGACGAAATCACTCCCCTCGAGCAGACGGAATCCTCCGCTGATAACCGGCTGCAGGGGCTTGATGCGCGCGCCCTGGAGGAGCTGCATGTAGTTCTGGAGGAAAATCGACATGCCGATGGCCGTGATCAACGCGGCGAGACGCGGCGAATGCCGCAAGGGCCTGTAGGCGATGCGTTCCAGCGCCCAGCCGTAGACCGAGGTCAGCAGCATGGTCGATATCAGCACGATGAGCAGCGCGAGCGGCACCCACCCCAGTCCGACCATTCCGAGCAGTAGAAACGTGATGATGGATATGAATGCGCCGATCATGAAAATTTCGCCATGGGCGAAATTAATCATGCCGATGATGCCGTACACCATCGTATAACCGATGGCGATGAGGCCATAGATCATCCCCAGGGTGAGGCCGTTGATGAGTTGCTGCAGGAAGTAACCCATTGTCGTTGTTATCGTATCTGGACCCGCGACGAGGGTAGTATCCCCACAAACGGCCACGCCGTACAAGGGTGGGATTAATGGGGGACAGATCTATTTAATCGGGGAGGGCGGAAACCGCCGTCCGCGATTAAATAGATCTGTCCCCCATTAATCTGTCCCCCCTGCGATCATCTTCTGGAGAACGTGCTGGCGCTGGAGTCGGTGATCCCTCAATAACGCATGTTCGGCAGCACGAGCTGCTCGATCCAGTTGCGCACCTCGGCCTGGCGCACGTCTTCATTGGTGATATCGGCGTCTATGCCCAGCAGCCAGGCGAGATCCCGCCGCTCAGGATTCTGGTGCAGGGCTTCCAGCTTGTTGACGTAATCGTGGGCGGCGTCGGTATCGGCAAAGAAACCCATCTTGGTCAGACGTTCGATGCGGCAGTAGGTGAGGCGGGCGATCTCGTGCAGATCGTATTCCGGGTGATACTGCACCGCCCAGATGGTGCCACCTTTGTGGGTGATCGCGACCGCCTGAACGCTGGTGAAAGCATTGCCGGCCAGCAACACGGCGCCTGGTGGCAGATGCGTGCACTCGTCTTCGTGGCTGATGAAGGCGTCGAATACACCGGGCTTGCCGATATACAGGGGATGGGCGCGGCCTTCGGGGGTCAGCGTGATCTTGCGGGCAATCCCCATTTCACGGCCGCGGGGATTGGCGGCACACCTGCCGCCGGCGGCGACCACACCGATCTGCGCAGCCCAGCAGCTTCCGAAGCTCGGCACCTTCGCCTCGAAGGCGGCCCGGGCCAGGGCGATCTGTGGCGCTACGGCCGGGTCGTCGGCGTACACCGTCAGACTGGATCCGGTCCAGGCCAGACCATCGTAGGCTTCCAGCGCAGCCCCGCTGGGGAGCGAATCGCCGGCGTCTGCCGGGTACACGATGTCCACGCTGCAGCCCGGGTGGCATTTCATGAGCATCTGCGAATAAAGCTCGCCGGCCGGGGTTGCGCCGCCTGCCTGGAGCTCCTCGCGTCCGTCCCGCCGGTATCCGTCGATGACCAGAAAGTTCGGATGATTGCTCATTTCAATAGCTCAGCCGCCGTCGACCCGATGCACGGTGTCGGGCAGATCCGCGGCGCGCCCGCAGACGGCATCCGCCGTCGTGTTGTCTTTGTCGCGATCCCGCGTCGCGGTGAACAACACGGCCTTCATGCCGAGGGCGTGGGGGCCCTTGATGTCGTTGTGATCGCGATCGCCGATGTGCAGCATGTCGTGGATCTCTACACCAAGCTGGGATGCCACCGAGGCGAACATGTCGCGATGGGGTTTGGAGTGACCGACTTCGTCGGAAAAGGCGAAGCCGTCAAAATGCTGTATGAGATCGTGCATCTCCAGCCATTGGCGAAGGCAGCGCCCCGGGGAATAGATGGCATCGGAAACCACCCCCAGCTTGTAGGAGCCGGCGAGGGCGGCGATGGCCTCGGCGATTCCGTCGATGGGGTCGGGAGGCACCGTCACCTCCATTTCTTCCAGTCCGCGCACCAGCTCCTCGCGATGGTTGCCGGGAAGCGTGCGGCCGAGGCCTTCCAGCAGCACCGAGACCCGTTCGCCCACCGTCCAGGTCACGTGCTGCTCGTGCCACACGTGATTGAATGCCGCCTCCATGGTGTCGTAGGCGGCCCGCAGCGTCGATTCGTCCATGGGCTGGTGGCGCTCGAGTACCGCCAGCGCCAGCGCCCGGCGAGCGTCCTTCTTCGACGACAGGCCCTGCGCCGCGCGCTTGCTCTCATCGGAATCATCGTGGATGACGGTATCCCACAGATCGAATGTGATGGCTTTGACCATGACCGCGTGCGGACTCCCGATGAACAGATCAACAACAATAGCGCAACGATGCCGACCGGCGCGCAGCTTACGGCAAAGCGTGATCGGCAACAAGGAGTGCTACATTGCGGCGTGCCGGCACGAGCAGGGGGGCCAACCCATCAGTAATTCGAATGACTTTCGGCGCGAGCGCATCGTTCTGCCCGCCATGAGTCCGGGCACCGAGCGCAGTCTCCATGTGCTGCGTTTCGGGGCCGAAGGGGCGCGGCCCAAGGCGTACTTCCAGGCATCCCTTCACGCCGATGAGCTTCCGGCGATGCTGGTGTTGAATCATCTGATCGAACGCCTGATCCGGGCTGCCCGGGACGGCGCCATGCGCGGTGAGGTGGTGGTCGTGCCCGTGGCGAATCCCATCGGGCTCGCGCAGTTCGTGCAGGGCCGCGCCATGGGCAGGTTCGCCCTGGCTGGTTCGGGCAACTTCAATCGCCACTTCCCGGATCTCGCGCAAGCGCTGGACGAGCACATTGCCCGGCGCTTGAGCGACGACGCGGCGGCCAATGTTTCAGTGTTGCGCGCCGCCATGGGCGACGCGCTGGACGCAATGCAGCCCGCCGATGAGGTTGCCTGTTTACGACTTACGCTCCTCGGCCTGGCGTTCGACGCCGATGTTGCGCTGGACTTGCATTGCGACTCCGAGGCGGCGCTGCATCTTTATCTGGGGACGCCCTTGTGGCCCGATGCGGGGGACCTGTCGGCTCAGATTGGCAGCCAGGCGACACTGTTGGCAACGGTCTCCGGCGGCCAGCCATTCGATGAGGCGGTCGGTGGTCCCTGGTGGGCGCTGGCGGAACGTTTTCCCGAACATCCCATTCCGCCGGCCTGTCTGTCGGGAACCGTGGAGTATCGCGGACGCAGTGATGTGAGTGAATCCATGGCGGCGGCGGACGCCGATAACTTGTACCGATTCCTGCAGCGTCGCGCCATTGTCGATGGTGATCCGGGGCCGCTGCCCGGCGCAGCCTGCGAGGCGACGCCCCTGGAGGGTGTCGACATGATCCGATCGCCGGTGGCCGGCGTCATCGCCTATGCGAAGGAGCCCGGCGAAGCGGTCGCTGCCGGTGAGGTGGTCGCGGTGGTCGTGGATCCCATGAATCCGGATTTCACCGCAGCGCGCACAGAACTCACGAGCCGGTGCGATGGCATCCTCTATGGCCGCACCGCGGACCGCCTGGCGCGCCCGGGGAAAGTGGTATGCAAAGTCGCCGGCAAGGAGAGTCTGCCCGATCGGCGCGCCGGTGCTCTATTGACCGACTGAGTTAACGCTCATGTCGGAGTTTCGCAGCTTGGCGCTGAGTCTGTAGGTTGGGCTGAGCGCAGCGAAGCCCAACACGGGCGCTCTGTTGGGCTTCGCTACGCTCAGCCCAACCTACGGTTATGAGTTAACGCCCATGCGGGCGGCGCTGGAAACGGGAGATTCGTCAAGGAGATCCGGCGAGGGCCCGTCTGCCGTTCTTGAACTGATCGATCAGGGATTGCGTCAAGCCTCGAATATTCGACTTCGGGCCTTCCTCCGCGTAGATCGTTCGTGTCTGCAGGTCGACGAGGTAGGCGTCGACGTGAACTTTGATGCACTGCGTGCCCACTGCGCTGTACCAGTACATCAACGCGCCGTCGAGCTTCGCTTTGCGGCCGAGAACGTACAAACGCCCGGCGCGTGGTTCCTTGTTGATACCGGAATCCTGCCAGCTATCGTCCAGGTTCGCGAACGTGGACACGTAATCCAGATCTCCGTCCCGTCGCAAATATCCGGTACCGAATCTTTCGACCTCGGTTGTCAGGCCGTCGATGCCGCAGGTGTTGGCGCCGGTCACTGGCGGCAGGGTCATTCGGAACGGCGGCTTTGCGTTGGGGCGTCTACCATCGTAGGCGGCCCGGCCATCGCGCAGCTCCTGTCTCGCCGGCGCGATGCCGGGAATGCCGGCGTAGATGGTGTCGGCCCGGTCGATCAACGCCTCGGCCTCGTCGAATCGATAGGCCGCGACTTCTTCTACCGCGAGCTGCACGTGGCGATCGGCGATGCGTTGGATGCCGGCATCGGCGTCCGCATTCCCGGGATCGATGGCGAGCACGGACTTGTATTCCGAGAGGGCATTGTCATCCGGTGGCGAGATCAGACGATCGGCCTCGAATGCTTCTTCCGCCGCTCCCAGCAGTGCGGCGATTTCCTGTGATTTCCTGAAGTCCGCCTCGAGCTTCGCTGTCACGATGGCTTCCTGCTCGCGTCGTTGTCGTTCGATCTCGGCTTCGCGCTCGGCCGTTATGCGGCGCCGTTCATCTTCCGCCGCCAGTCGCGCGGCTACCAGACGCTTTCGCTCCTCTTCGGTGGCACGGCGCGCGGCCTCCATGAGCTGGCGCTCTTGCTCCGCTACCCGACGCACTTCGGTTTCGATACGCAGCTGCTCTTCGACGTTGGCCTTCTTACGCTCATCGAGCGCTACCCGCGCGGCCGCGATACTCTCGGCGCCGGGGCTGACGGCGCCGGCCTTGTTCAAGTATCTCCCGGCGAGATCGAAGTTGTTTTCGTTTGCCGCCGCCTTCGCCAACACCAGGTAGCGTGTCAGAATGTCGTGCAGTCCTTCCAGTGCCGCATCGTTGGCGGGATCCAGGGCGAGAACCGCGCGGTATCGCGAGAAAGCGTTTTTGTCCACGGGTGTGGTGAGCCTGTCCGCGGCCAGGTCCGCCGTCGCTTCGCGCAGCAGCCGTTCGACATCGGCGCGTTTGCGCTCGTATTCCGCTGCCGCGCGCGCCTTCTCGAGCTCCGCGTCGTGCTCGGCCTGCTCGCGGGTACGTTGCGCGTCAATTCTCGCCTGATTTTCGGCGGCGGCTTCCTGCTCGGCAATCCTGGATGCGGAAAGCAGTTCCGCGCTCGGCGCCTTCTCGGCACTCTCGGCGTCATCGACCGTGGCAAACGGTTTTCGTGGTGGAGGCCGACTGGATGGCTGAGTAAGGAAATACCATGCGCCCATGGCGCTGATGATCAGCACCACGGCGGCCACTTCCGCGGCCCGGCGCCCGAGGCTGCCACCGTCACGACTTTTCCGCTCCGGGTCGTTGTCGCCCCTGGGTGGTGTCGGAGGCGCAATGCGATCGGTGGCGACCAAGCCCGCGGTGCCATCACCCCTGGCTTTGGCCGACGCTTTGGCGGACTTCCTGGACGAAGGTGGCGCGCCGGAGCCGGTGCCTGAACGGCTCCCGGTTCCGCTGATCGCGGCACTGTCGCGCCCGCTGAAGGGATCCACGACCTGGGTGCGCACCTCGGTGGGTGCGGCGCGGGCAAAGTCGGTGATGACGTTGGGGACCGGCGCCGGCGCCGGTCGGGTGGCGCGTCCCGCAAGCACCACCCGCCACTCGTCGATGGACTGCGGCCGGTTCTCCGGCAGGAATTCCAGCGCCCAGTCGATGGCGGAGAGAAAGCCGGGGGAGTACTCTCCCGATGCCACTTCGCTCGCGGGTTTGAGGATATCCGTACCGCCCATGACGGCGTTGACTCGGCCGATGGCATCGGGTGGGCCCGCTCCCGTGATCGCGCGGTAGAGGGTCGCACCCAGGGAATAGATGTCGGTCCACGGGCCCTGCTTTTTCTCCCCCGCCGTGGACGTATCGTATTGCTCGAAGGGCGCATAGCCCGGCGTCACCAGTGCCGTCAGTGTCCGCGTCGCGACGCCGATGGCCTGCCGTGCGGAGCCGAAATCCAGCAGCACCGGTGTGCCGCTCTCGCGCAGGTAGATATTGTCCGGCTTGATGTCGCGATGGATGAAGCCAGCCTCGTGGACGACCTTCAACCCGTCCAGCAGCGGCATGACCAGGGAGCGCAGCTTGGCTTCGCCGGTAAACTTCTTGGCTTTGAGAAGCTTTTCCAGGCTTTCGCCGCGTTCATATTCCATCACCATGTAGGCGGTGCTGTTGGCCTCGAACACGCTCATCACGCGCACCACGTTGGGATGGCGGAACTTCGCCAGAGTGCGGGCCTCGGTAACGAACCGATTGAGCCCCCAGCCGTAGGTATCGCTGTGATCCTCGGAGATCGGGTGCACGTGGCTGTTGTTGCTGCGCGTGGCGAGCTCCACGGGAAGGAACTCTTTGATGGCGACGCGCTGGTCCAGATTCGTATCCAGGGCCAGATAAGTGATTCCGAAGCCGCCCTTACCGATCACCGAGCCGATCACATACCAGTGCAGCTTGTAGCCGCTTGGCAGAGCGTTGTGGTGTCTCTCTCGAGCCATGTTCTTTGTCGGTGGTTACCGGTATGACATCGAGGTTAGCAGACTGGGGGTAGCCCTGGGGTTACGCGGCACTCTGCCCCCTGGAGTGGCTCTCGGTGCATCCATTTGAGAAAAAAATCGTGTCTGAGCGCAAGCTGATCACATCCGGCGCGCATCCTTACTCCTATCGGCGCCTGGCCGGCAACTCAGGAGGTTGCCGGCCTGACGTCAACCGGCCCGGCGTATGTGGCTTGCGAAGAAGCCCCGCGCCGCGTCCACGACCCGATCCACGTCGCCATTGCTGACATCCATGTGGGTCACCAGGCGCATGGGACTGGTGCCGGGAATGATGATGTTCTGCTCGCGCAGGCGCCGGGAGAAGCTTGTCGCGTCGCCGCTGCGGACGCGCACGAAGGCCATGTTGGTCTGCACCGCCGACGGGTCCACTTCCAGCTCTTCGATGCCGGCAAGCCCATGGGCCAACTGTTCGGCATTGCGGTGATCGTCCGCGAGGCGATCAACGTGCTGCTCCAGAGCCAACAATCCGGCGGCTGCCAGCACCCCGGCCTGGCGCATGCCGCCGCCGAGCATCTTGCGCCCGCGACGCGCGGCGGTGATGAATTCCGGTGCCCCGCACAGGAGCGATCCGGCAGGAGCTCCGAGGCCCTTTGACAGGCACACGGACACGCTGTCGAAGGGAGCGGTGATGGTGTCGACGGAAATGCCCAACTTGACCGCGGCGTTGAACACCCGCGCCCCGTCCAGGTGCAGGGCGAGCCCGTGCTGGTGGGCGAGCCGGCGGGCCCGCGCCATGTAATCCAGGGGCAGCACCTTGCCCGACTGCGTGTTCTCGAGGCACAGGAGCCGGGTACGCGCGAAGTGGTAGTCGTCCGGCTTCACGGCGTGAGCCACCTCATCCAGGTCCAGGGTGCCGTCGTTCTGGAAATCCAGGGGCTGCGGCTGAATACCACCCAGCGCCGCTCCGCCGCCGCCCTCTGCCCGGTAGCAATGGGAACGCTGCCCGGCGATGTATTCGTCGCCGCGCTGGCAGTGGCTGAGCAGGGCGAGAAGATTTCCCTGGGTGCCGGTGGCGACGAACAGGGCCGCTTCCTGGCCGAACATTTCGGCCGCCAGCGCTTCGAGACGGTTGACGGTGGGATCTTCGCCGTAAACGTCGTCACCGACCTCCGCATTCGCCATGGCCTGGCGCATGGCGGCGGTGGGTTGGGTGACGGTATCGCTGCGCAGGTCGATATTCTTTGTGGTGTCGCTCTTCATAGTGTCAGGATAGTAACAGTTGCGGCGTCACAATCCTGCAGGTACGCCGGCAACCGATTATGCTACTCATCGAGGGCCCGCCAATGGGCCATGGGCACGGATGGGAAAATGGCGGACGAGCAACAAACCACCAGGCGCACACTCATTCTTACGGGAGCGAGCCGCGGCATCGGTCACGCGACCGTCAAACGCTTCTCCAGTGCGGGCTGGCGGGTGATCACGTGCTCTCGTCAGCCTTTTCCGGAAGACTGCCCGTGGGAGGCAGGGCCGGAGGATCATATCCAAATCGATCTCGCCAACCCGGACGACCTGGTGACCGGGATCGCCGAGATGCGATCCCGGCTCGAAGATGGCGCCTTGCATGCGCTGGTGAACAATGCAGGCATCTCGCCAAAGGGGGCGGACGGGCAAAGGTTGGGGACGCTGGGCTGGGACGCCGGCATGTGGCAGCAGGTGTTCCAGGTGAACCTGTTTGCTTCCCTTGCCCTCGCCCACGGCCTGCTGGAAGAGCTGAAGGTCGGGCAGGGGACGGTGATCAACGTCACCTCCATCGCCGGCAGCCGCGTGCACCCTTACGCGAGCAGCGCATACTCCACCTCCAAGGCGGCGTTGGCGGCGCTCACCCGGGAGATGGCGGCGGACTTCGGCCCCCTGGGCGTGCGCGTGAACGCTATCGCGCCCGGAGAGATCGATACCGCCATCCTGTCGCCGGGCACCGAGGATCTCGTCAAGCAGATCCCCTTGCGGCGGCTGGGTTCGCCCGAGGAGGTCGCGAGCACCATCTACTTTCTGTGCTCGCCCCAGGCAAGTTACGTCACCGGCACCGAGGTCCACATCAACGGCGGCCAGCACGTTTGATGAATAAGGGGACAGATTTCAAATCTGTCCCCTCCAAGCTCGCTCCTACGGTAGAATGATGTAATCGTCTGTATGAAGGAGTCGTCATGACCCACGCCCCGAATTCCCTTGCCGCCAGAGACGTGGCCTATGCCATGCATCCCTACACCAACCTCGCGCTCCACGAAGAGCGTGGGCCGACGATTTTTACCCGCGGCGAGGGCATTTACATCTGGGACGACGAAGGCAATCAGTACCTGGAAGGACTCGCGGGGCTGTGGTGCACGAGTCTCGGCTTCAGCGAACAGCGCCTCATCGACGCCGCGGTGAAGCAGCTCGGTACCTTGCCATTCGCGCACACGTTCGCGCATCGATCGACCATCCCGGTGATCGAGCTCTGTGAAGCGTTGATCAAGATCGCCCCGGGGGACATGGGCAAGGTGTTCCTGGTGAACTCGGGCTCCGAGGCGGTAGACGCCGCCATGAAGATGATCTGGTACTACAACAACGCGCTGGATCGGCCGGAGAAGAAGAAGATCATCTCGCGCAAGCGCGGCTATCATGGCGTGACCATCGCGGCCGGCAGTCTCACGGCGATCCCGCTGATGCAGAACGATTTCGATCTGCCCATCGATCGCATCCTGCACACGGACACCCCCTGCTACTACCGCCACGGCGCGGAAGGGGAGAGCGAAGAGGCGTTCGCGACCCGTCTGGCCGACAACTTGAACGATCTGATCGAAGCCGAGGGCCCGGATACCGTGGCCGCCTTCGTCGCCGAGCCCGTCATGGGCGCGGGTGGTGTGCTCGTTCCGCCGGCAACCTACTTCGAGAAAGTCCAGAAAGTGCTCCAGCGCCACGACGTGCTGATGGTCGCCGACGAAGTGATCTGCGGGTTCGGACGAACCGGCAACATGTGGGGCTCGCAGACCTACGGAATCAAGCCGGATATCGTCACCTGCGCCAAGCAGCTGTCGTCGGCCTATCTGCCCATCGCCGCGGTGATGATCTCCGATCCCATCTACCAGGCTTTCGTCGAGCAGAGCCGCAAGCTCGGTGCCTACGGCTCGGGGCACACTTACGGCGGTCATCCGGTATCGGCGGCCGTCGCCCTGGAGACCCTGAAGATATACGAGGAGCGCGACATCGTCGGTCACGTGCGCGAGGTCACGCCGCGTTTCCAGACTCTCCTTCAGTCGCTTGCCGGTCACCCGCTGGTGGGCGAGGCGCGCGGTATCGGTCTCATCGGCGCGGTGGAAATCGTCGCCGACAAGGACAGCCGCGAGCAATACCCGGCGGAGGTGAAAGCCGGCGCCATCGTTGCGGAGAAAATCTTCGAGCACGGCCTCATCGTGCGCGGACTACCGGGGGACGCCGTCGCAACTTGTCCGCCGCTGATCATCGACGAAAAACAGATCGACGAGCTGTTCGACAAATTCGAACGCGGTCTCGACGACGCGGCCAAGGCGCTCAAAGTTTGAATCGTTTCCGTAGGTTGGGCTGAGCGCAGCGAAGTTTAATTGGGGACAGATCTATTTTCCCTTCGGACGGGATCCGTCCGAAGGGAAAATAGATCTGTCCCCAATTAAACCTGCCCCCAATTAAACTTCGCTGCGCTCAGCCCAACCTACTGGTACTCCACTTCAGCATTGCTTCCAGCAGCGCGCGCAGGGTCGGGCGCACGCCCGCGGCCAGATCCTCGCGGTAGTCGTAGGGCGAAGCCTCGTTCATGTAGCTGCACTGGGCCTGCTCGAGCTGCACGGCATGCACGCCGTCGCCGGGATCGCCGTAGGTCCGGGTGATGTAGCCGCCGGTGAAACGGCCGTTGACCACATGGGTGTAGTCGCTGGCGCTCGCCAGCACCGAGGTCAGCGCAGCTTCCAGCGACGGGTCACAGCTCGCGCCGTTGGCGGTGCCGAGATTCAAGTCCGGTAGCTTGCCTTCGAAGAAACGCGGCACTTCCGAGAGAATGCTGTGGGCGTCGAACAGCAAGGCGATGCCGTGGCGCGATTTGAGGGCCGCCAGAGTCGAAGCGATGTGATCGTGGTAGGGCTGCCAGTAGCGACTCGTGCGCGCGGCAATCTCACCGCTGCCGGGTTCCTCGCCTCTGCGGTAGATGGGTGTTTCATCGAAGCAGCGGACCGGGCAGAGCTCGGTGTTGCTGGCGCCGGGGTACAGGGGCTTGTCGTCCGGGGGGCGGTTGAGATCGATGACATAGCGCGAATAGAACGGTCTCAGGACGCTGGCGCCGAGCGAGCCCGCGAAGTCGTACAGCCGCGCCATGTGCCAGTCGGTATCCGGTGTGCGGCGGGCATGGGCCGTCATGCACTCGGCCAGGTCCAGGGGAATGGCGATGCCGTCATGGGGCATGCTGACCAGCAGCGGTGTCGAGCCTTGGGTGAATTCGAAGGTATCCATGGAGGTGCTCCAGGGACCATTCTACTTTGTCCTCGACGAAGTAGAATGGTCGCGTTTCCCGTCGAAGCCGCAGGGGTAGCCGAGGAGCATGGGTACACGCATTTCCAACCGCGTCGTTCGCGCCCCGCGGGGCACGGAGCTCACCGCCAGGAGCTGGTTGACGGAGGCGCCGCTGCGGATGCTCATGAACAACCTGGACCCGGAGGTGGCCGAGAAACCCCAGGAGCTGGTGGTTTACGGGGGTATCGGGCGCGCTGCACGGGACTGGGAGTGCTTCGACAAGATCGTCGAGGTGCTGGAGCGTCTGGAGGGTGACGAGACCCTGTTGGTGCAGTCGGGCAAGCCGGTGGGGGTATTCAAGACCCACGCGGATTCGCCGCGGGTGCTCATCGCCAACTCGAATCTCGTGCCCCACTGGGCCAACTGGGAGCATTTCAACGCCCTCGATCAGCAGGGCCTCATGATGTACGGCCAGATGACCGCGGGCTCGTGGATCTACATCGGCAGCCAGGGCATCGTTCAGGGCACCTACGAGACCTTCGTGGCCATGGGCCGGCAGCATTTCGACGGCAATCTGCGGGGCCGCTGGATCCTGACCGCGGGCCTCGGCGGCATGGGCGGCGCCCAGCCCCTGGCATCGACCATGGCGGGCGCCGCAATGCTGGCGGTGGAATGCGATCCGTCACGTATCCGCAAGCGCCTGGAGAGCGGTTACGTGGACGTGATGGAGACCGATCTGAATGCCGCGCTGGCGCGTATGGAGCAGGCAAAAAAGGATGGCGAGCCCGTATCGGTGGGACTTCTTGGCAACGCCGCGGAGATTCTTCCGGAGCTCGTGCGCCGTGGAGTGCGCCCGGATGCCGTTACCGATCAAACCAGCGCCCACGATCCGCTGAACGGCTACCTGCCCGCCGGCTGGAGCCTGGAGCAGGCGGTCGAGCTGCGTGCCCGGGAGCCCGAGCGGGTGGTGGCGGCGGCGAGAGCATCCATGGCCGTGCACGTGCGTGCCATGCTCGACTTTCATGCCATGGGAATTGCGACCTTCGATTACGGCAACAACATCCGCCAGGTGGCGCTGGAGGAGGGGGTCGACGACGCCTTCGACTTCCCGGGCTTCGTGCCCGCCTACATCCGGCCGCTGTTCTGTCGCGGGGTGGGCCCGTTTCGCTGGGCGGCGCTGTCCGGGAATCCCGACGACATCTTCCGCACCGACGCCAAGGTCAAAGAGCTGATCCCTGACGACCCGCACCTGCACAATTGGCTCGACATGGCCCGCGAGCGCATCCAGTTTCAAGGCCTGCCGGCGCGCATATGCTGGGTGGGTCTCGGCGAGCGGGCGCGGCTCGGGCTCGCCTTCAACGAGATGGTGGCCAGCGGCGAGCTGGAAGCGCCCCTGGTCATCGGCCGCGATCATCTGGATTCAGGCTCCGTCGCCAGCCCCAATCGCGAGACCGAGGGTATGCGCGACGGCAGCGACGCCGTCTCCGACTGGCCGCTGTTGAACGCTCTGTTGAATACCGCCAGCGGCGCCACCTGGGTGAGCCTGCACCACGGCGGCGGTGTCGGCATGGGATTTTCCCAGCACGCCGGCATGGTCGTCGTCTGCGACGGCAGCGAAGACGCCGCGCGGCGCATCGAACGTGTGCTCACCAACGACCCTGCCACCGGCGTCATGCGTCACGCGGACGCGGGCTACGACATCGCGAAGCAATGCGCCCGCGAGAAACGCCTGGACCTGCCGATGGAGGAGGGATAGCACGAGGTTCCCGTATGACTGTCGAAAGTACGGCTCGCGAACCGGCTTCGAAGGACGCGTACGTGCTCGGGCGTTCCGCCCGTGAGCTCGATCGGCTCGATCTGCAGGGGATCATCTACCGGGACACCACACGCCGGGCGCTGATGCGCTGTGGAATCGACGAAGGGATGCGTGTTCTCGATATCGGTTGCGGCTCCGGCGATGTGACAAGGCTGGCCGGCGAGCTCGTGGGTCCTTCGGGCTCGGTCCTCGGTATCGACACCGACGAAGATTCCGTTCGCTTTGCCAGGAGGAGAGCGGCGAAACCGGGGTCTACGAATGTCGCTTTCGATGTGGGCGAAGCGGCGTCATTCGCAGAGCCCGAA
>CAXMNG010000020.1:0-1447 GCA_964194585.1 Salibacteraceae bacterium
ACGCGATCGATACCGCTTTCCAGCGCCGCGCGGTCGATCAGGCGCTCGACGGTAGTGACAATCTCAGGCTTGCCTGCGCCCCGGTAGGCATCCACCGGCGTGGTGTTGGTGAGCATGCCTTCGACGCGCAAGTACAAGGCCGGAATGTCGTAGACATGACCGAACACACGCTGCAGGCTTTCGGTGGGAATGGACGGCGCGGCATTGGAGAGGTATGCGCCGAGATTGGCCCGCACGTGCGCGCGCAGGGCGAGGAATCGGCCGCCGGCGTCCAGCGCGATCTCCGCGCGATGAAAATGATCTCTGCCGTGGGCGTCGGTGAGAAACGCGTCACTGCGATCCCCCACCCACTTCACGGGCTTTCCCGTTCGGCGCGCCGCATATAGGACCAGCGCCTGCGCCGGATAGGTGAAGATCTTCATGCCGAAGCTGCCGCCCACGTCGTTGGTCACCACCCGCAGCCGGTCCAACGCGACGCCCAGCACCGACTCCGCCAACGCCTTGCGCAGGGAGTGCACGCCCTGAGTCTGGGTGTGGAGCGTGTAGCGATCCGATTCGGCGTCGTATTCAGCGACCGCCGAACGCGTCTCCATGGGACTCACGACGATACGGTTATTGGCGACGTCGAGGGCGCATATCCGATCCGCCCTGTCGAACGCCGCCTGCACGGCTTCCCCGTCACCCTTTTCCCAGTCGAAGCAGCGATCCCGGCTCTCGCGCACATCCGCGCAGGCCGGCAATGGCTCATAGTCCACCTCGATCAGCTCGGCGGCGTCACGGGCGATGTCCGCCGTCTCCGCCACCACCATGGCGACGCCGTCGCCGACGAACCGCACCACCTCCTCCGCCAGCACCGGGCGATCCGGCGCGCGCATGGGGCTGCCGTCTCTGGACGTCACCGGTGTCCTGCAGGGCAAGGCCCCGATGCCATCGCGCTTCAGATCCGCCGCGGTGTAAACCGCCACCACCCTCTCCATCGCCAGCGCCTCCTCCACATCAAGCGACAGGATGCGCGCATGGGCGTAGGGAGAGCGGAGAATGTGCGCGTGCAATGCACCCGCAAACGGCAAGTCATCGACAAAGCGTCCACGACCGGTGAGCAGGCGATGGTCTTCTAGTCGCATTTCGTTTCACACGTTCCAACAGGCGGTCACAAAAAGTGGCTGTAGGTTGGGCTGAGCTTGCGAAGCCCAACACACCGACGCCTGTTGGGCTTCGCAAGCTCAGCCCAACCTACGAATAAATAGATCTGTCCCTGTTTATCCTAAACGAACTCCGCCACCGACTTAAGCTGCCCCGTGCCGATGAAACGGCCGAGCAGCAGCAGGCCGGCTTCGTGGATCTCGCGGCCCCCATGGCTCGCGCAGGCATCCGTCACCACCACCGGTTCGATGCCGCGCTCGAAGGCATCCACGGCGCTCTTCAAGACACAGCCGTCAGTGGCGAT
>CAXMNG010000021.1:0-11885 GCA_964194585.1 Salibacteraceae bacterium
ACACCGTGGGCGATGTCCTCCGGCACATCCAGGACCACAGGACCCGGCCGGCCACTGGTGGCGACGGCAAAGGCGCGGCGCACCAGCGCCGGGATACGCTGGATGGCCTCTATGCGAATGATCTCTTTGGCCGCCGGCCCGAGTATCTCCACTTGCCGGCATTCCTGGGTCATGTTCTTCCAGGAGTGCTCGCGATGGCTGTCACCAACGATGACCACCAGCGGTGAACCGGCGTTGAGGGCCTCCACCATGCCCGTTATCAGATTGGTTGCCCCGGGGCCGAGAGTGGCGTCGCAAACGCCCACGCGTCCGGTGACCTTGGCGTACGCATCGGCGGCGAAAATTCCGCAGCGTTCGTCATTGATCAGGTGGTGGACGAGACCGAGCCGCCGTATCGCGTCGTAGAAGGGCAACAGCTGGAAGCCGCCCATGCCGAACATGGGTCCTACCTTGTGAGCCGCGAGCATGTGCGCGAGGGCTTCGCCGCCAGATATTGGTTGGCTCTTCATCGTTCCGACATCAGTCGCCTCGCCGCCTCCACGATGCGGGCGGCGGTCACGCGTACGCAGTCCTCGAGAGGCGGCGAATAAGCGATGGGCACCCGCGGCGCCGTCACGCGCTGCGGTGCTGCGCGCAGGGATTCGAAGTGTTGCTCGCAGATGGCGGCGACGATTTCGGCGCCGAACCCCGAGACACCGACCGCTTCGTGAGCTACCAGCAAGCGACCGGTTTTTACAACCGAGGCGGAGACCGTCTCCTGGTCCCATGGCCACAGGGTGCGCAGGTCGATGATCTCGGCGTCGATGCCGTGGCCGGCGAGCTCCGCGGCTGCCTCGCTCGCCGTGTGTACGGTCTTCGACCAGCTGACAATACTGACATCGGTTCCGGCGCGCACCACGCGCGCACTGCCGAAGGCCACCAGATGCTCTCCCTCCGGCACTTCGCCCTGCAAGCCCCAAAGATCCTTGTGCTCCATGTAAACGACCGGATCGTCGCTGCGAATGGCCGTCTTCAACAGCCCCTTATTGTCGGCCGGCGTCGAGGGCATCACCACCACCAGGCCGGGGATATGCGTGTACCAGGATTCCAGTGACTGGGAGTGCTGGGCCGCCGAGGAGCGCCACATGCCCACGGGCTCTCGTGCCACTAACGGCACCCGGGTCTGGCCGCCGAACATGTAACGCGCCTTGGCCGCTTGATTGACGAGCTCGTCGATGGCGCACAGGGCGAAATCCGAGAACCGCATCTCGACCACGGGCCTGGTCCCGGTCATGGCGGCGCCCACGGCGGTGCCCATGATGGCGGCCTCGGATATGGGCGCGTCGACGATGCGCTCAGTGCCGAACAGATCCGCGAGACCGGCATACTGTCCGAACACGCCACCACGACCCAGATCCTCACCCAGCGCCCACACCGTACCGTCGCGCCGCATTTCCTCTGCGAGCGCTGCCTTGCCGGCCTCCAGATAGGTGCTGATCGGCACGGCCTCTAGTCGCCCCCCACCAACCCGGGGCCGTGGGTATCCTGCACATGCGTATGCGTGTGCCGGTCTTCCGGCCAGGGACTCGCGCGAGCCTCGTCGAGCACCGCGCGCATGGCGAGGCCGGCTTCGTCATTCATGTCTTCGAGCTCCGAAGCCGCCATGCCTGCGTCGACCAGCATGGCCGCCGCCCGCGCAATCGGGTCCTGCCGCCAGCGCTCCGCCACTTCATCGCCGTCGCGGTAGCCAGCCGTGTCGGTTGCCGTGTGGCCGGCCAGACGATAGGTGAGTGCATGGATGAAGCGCGGGCCCTGCCCCGCACGCACGCTCGCCAGCGTGTCCCTGACGATTGCGTCCACCTCCAGCACGTCGTTGCCATTGACCGTGACGGATTGAATGCCGAAGCTCCGGGCGCGGGCCGAGGGCCCCGGGCCTGCGCTCACCGCGCAAGAGCGCGTGGTAGCGGCAAACTGATTGTCCTCGCAGAAGAACAGCACCGGCAGCGCGAAAATCTTTGCCCAGTTGAGGCCTTCGAGAAAGGGGCCACGGTTGATGGCACCATCGCCGAATATGCACACGGCGACCCGTGACTCACCCTTGAGCTTGATGGCGTGGGCAGCGCCGGTGGCGATGAGTATGTTGGCACCCACCACGCCGTTGGCCCCCAGCATGCCTACCGAGAAGTCCGCAATGTGCATGGAGCCACCTTTGCCGCCACAGCATCCACCTTCACGTCCCAGGAGCTCACGCATCATGGCCAGCGGCGATGCCCCCTTCATCAGGGTGTGACCGTGACCCCGGTGGGTTGAAAGCAAAATATCGTCCCTCGCGAGATTGGCGCACACGCCGGAGGCCACCGCCTCCTGGCCGATGGAGAGGTGCAGGGGGCCCGGCACCAGGCCCTCTTCGAGGGCCTCCAGGGCCGTTTCCTCGAATGCACGCACCCGGCACATGTTGCGGTAGTGCGCTAGAAGCCGTCGCTTGTCGACGTTGGCAGAAACCTGTGGCGGCGATGGTTTCACCATTGCCACGACCTCCCCCTGATGGAAGTACAAAGCGGCGGCTATCATCCGTGCTGCCGGCGCAGCGGTCAAATGGCAGCGGGAACCACCAGCTCCACCGCTTCCCGGGCCGGCATCCCCGGGGCAATTCCGAGACCGGCCGCGGTGGCGTTGACGCGACTCAAGGTTCCGCTCTCATAGGTAGAGCGGCCGTCACCGATGCGCGCGCTCGCGGCCGTCACCGTGGCCGCTGCGATGCGCTGCTCATGGAGAACGGGTAAGCGGCTCACGCCGGCCTCGTCCTTGCCGATGCCGGCATCGTTGTAGAACGCGGCGGCGACGGCAACGCGGATGGCAAGACTCCGCTGACCCGATACGATGCCGCCATGGGAACCGCTCAATACAATCTGACCCAGATCGTCCGGCGTTACCAGGGACACCGAATCCACGCAAACGATTCGCAGCCCGTGGCGGTTCACGCCCGCCATTGTGCGCCTCTCGTCGTAGGTAGCGTCGTCACCGCGGCCCGGGGGCGCCCCCGGCAACAATGCAGCCGCTTCGGCGCAGGCCATGCCGACGCTGACACCGATCCTGGCCGCAATGACATTCCGGTGGCTGATGACACCGTGGGCCAGCATGTCCTCGGCGTCGCCTATGCGGGCGCTGTCGTGGGACACGGCCGCAGCGGCCATGCCCAGCGCCTGGCAATGACCCAGCGCGCCGATACCGGCATCGTCGCGCCCGACACCGGCATCGTTCAGAATCACGGCGCGCACACCGGCGCGAACGGCCAGATAGCCGGCGTAGGCACCAGCGTGGGAGCCGCACACCAGCACCTGGCCGCGGGCAGTTTCCGGGATCTTGGTCGCCGTGGGCGCGAGCACGAAGCTCGAGCTTGATTGAACGACAGGTTCAGTTCCCACGCCGGTGGAGACTGACCTGGCGATACATGCCCTCGATATTGAGCTCGCGCCATTTATCGTACATCGACAGATGCTTGAACTCGTCCAACATGATGCTGTTTTTCATCTCATCCAATGTTTGACCCTTCCTCGCCGCGGCCAGCACCGCTTGATAGAGTGCCTGCAGGTATTGCCGGTACTCGGTGGCATCCGCCTTAGTGCCCGTAGACCCGTGGCCGGGAACCAGAATGTCGAAGTCCATCGCCTCGACTTTTTTTACCGCATCGATCCACTCCGGAAAGTAGGCGTCACTGAAGTTTTTGTACGGCAGTCCCTTCACCGAAATGAAGTCGACAGTGTAAACGGCCCGTTCCTTCGGAAAGTGCATGACGATCATATTGTCGGAATGCGACAATCCCAGGTAGATGAGCTCCACCGATTTCCCTCCCAGCGTGACAGTCATGCGATCGGTGAACGTGATGTCAGGGACCGCCGTCGGACGTTTTTCCCCGATGATTGCGGCGCGCGCGTTCTCGTGGGCGATGACAGTAGCCTCCGGAGCAAACACCTCGCCCCCCGCGCTGTGGTCTCGGTGATCGTGACTGTAGATCAGATACTTGACCTGTGAATTGAAACGCACCTTCAGTTCCTGCTTCAGCCAGCGCGCAGCATCGGGAGAAATCGGATCAGTGGCGATAATCCCATCGGAGGTAACGAGAAAAACGGAATAGTGAAAATTGTTCTGAAAGCGATACAGATCGCCGGCAATTTTCGTGATCGAGCGTTTCGCTTCCTGGGCGATCGCCGGAGACCCTGCGACAAAAAAGGCGCCGAGCACCATGCCGAGTATGATTCTTCCCATTATCTTCCCCTCCTTGCGCTGATTTGATCGGATGGGAGTCCCTCACGGGCCCCGCGCGTTATTATATGTGCGTTCGACTGTGCCGGGTCGGGGAAGTTGCTCGTGCGGCCACAGTCAATTCAAGCGCTGGAGGACCTTGGCCATGGCAAAAATCGGTTTCATCGGGCTGGGACGTATGGGCCGGCCCATGGCGGGAAATATGCAGCAGAAAGGATTCTCGTTGCTGGTATGCGACATTGTCGATGCCCCGGTGCAGGAGCTCGTGGCATCAGGCGCCAGCGCTGCCGCCAGCGTCGCGGAGCTGGCCGCGGAATGTCGAACCATCATCACGGTGCTGCCCAGCCACGCGGAGGTGGAGGCCGTGATTCTGGGTGAGGGTAGTGTTATTGCCAATGCCGCGCCTGGAACCCTGGTGATGGATTTGAGCACCGTGGACCCGGCAAGCACCGACCGGGTGGCCGCTGCGCTCGTCGCTGCAGGGATGCGTTTCGTCGACGCTCCCATTGGCAGACTGGCGAGCCACGCCGATCGCGGCGAGTGCTTGTTCATGGTAGGCGCCAGCGACGATGACTTCGAGCAGGTGCGGCCGATGCTGGAGGCAATGGGTACCGACATTCATCACTGCGGCCCCCCGGGCAGCGGCATTCGCACCAAGCTGGTCAACAATTATCTCGCCATCACCTCTTGCCAGATGAACGCCGAAGCGCTGGCACTCGCACAGCGCTTCGGACTCGACCTGGAGAAAACCCTGGAGGTTATCCACGGCACCACGGCCACCAACGGTCAGCTCAAAGTCAACTACGCCACCAAGGTGCTCACCGGCGACATCGAGCCGGGGTTCCAGATTGACCTGGCTCACAAAGACCTCTCGCTGGTGATGACCGCCGCGAACGCCGGGCACGTGCCCATGGCTATCGGCGCCGCAGCCCGTGAAAGCCTGAGCATGGCGCGCGCCAGAGACTGGGGCAGCAAGGACTTCTCCGCCTTGCTCGACGCGCTCTGCGAGACCGCCGGCCTCGCGAAGGTACGCTTCTAGGCGCGCAATGCTTTCATGGCATCGGCGTAGGCGGCGGTGAACAGCCGTATGTCCGTGCCCATGGTCACCAGGTCGAAACCCAGCTCCAGCATGTCCCTGGCGTAGGCTGGCGCCAGGCAGTGAATGCCGGCTCTGATGTCGGCACTCTTGGCAGCCTCCAGTATGCGTTTGATGGCGTCCATTACCACCGGCTCGGTTTGGTCCAGCTTGGCCTCGTAACCCAGCGAGAGCCCCAGATCACTGGGACCGATATAGACGCCCGTGAGCCCCGGCGTGCGCGCGATATCCGCCACCTGAGCAAGAGCCTGGCCGGTCTCGACCATGGCCAGGGTAATAATGCTGTCGTTGGCCTGCTTGACGTAGCCGGGCCCGTGCAGAAGCCCGGCCCGCACCGGGCCGAAGCTGCGGTCGCCGTCGGGGGCGTAGCGACAGTAGCGCACGAAACGTTGCGCGTCCTCCGGCGTGTTGATCATGGGGCAGACGATGCCGAGCGCCCCCGCGTCCAGCAGCTTCATGATAATTCCGGGCTCGAGCCATGGCACGCGCGCCATGGGTGTCGCATCGCTGGCCGAGATGGCCTGGAGCATGGGGACAGCGCTCGAGTAATCGGTTAAACCGTGCTGGAGGTCGATGGTGATGGCATCGAAACCCTGCCTGGAAACGATCTCGGCGGTGATGGTGCTCGGAATCCCCAGCCAGGCGTTGATCGCCGAAGCATCCTCATTCCAGAGCGTGCGTAGCTTGTTCTGCATTTATTACCTCCTTGACTCCGGACAGGCCGGGCCAGCGGATTATGTTACACGGACGCGCTCACCGAAGGGCCGGGGATGTGACCCGGCGCGCAGCGCTGACTATGCTTTGGGGAGCACTATTGACAGCTGGGCAGATTATGCCGGAGGCCAGCGCGTGAAAAGAGACATGGAGCTACTCAGAATGGTGATGCTCGAGGCCGAGAAGAGTACGGACCCGTACGAGCTGACCGATCCGAAGTTCGAGGGCCACAACGAGACGGAAATCTCCTACCACATTGCACTCCTCGACGACGCGGGACTGTTGCACGGTCAGGATCGCTCGGCCATCGGCGTGTTCCGCTGGTCCGCTGGAGCACTTACCTGGGCCGGCCACGAATTCGTCGAGGCGATCAGGGACGACTCCGTATGGAAGGAGGCCCTCGCCATCAACGCCAAATCCGGTGACGGCATGGTATTCGAGATCTTGAATAAGGCCCTCATGCAGGTTCTCGAGAAACGCGCGGGGCTGGAAAAGTCGGCCTGACCCGCAGTTTGCACCGAAATGCGCTTGCCCGCTGACCGGATTCGGGCAAGGACTAAAATTTCTCGTAACGGTAGCAGCCCTCAGTCGCCGCGATCATCTTCACCAGACCCTGCATCACCTCGTGACCCGAGCACCGTGCCTCCAGGTGCCCGCGTACGGGCTTACCCAGCACCGCCAGATCGCCCAGCGCGTCGAGCATCTTGTGTCGGACGAATTCGTCCGGATAGCGTAAGCCGCCGGCGTTCAAAACGCCTACGTCGTCGAGCACCACGGTATTTTCGAGGGCAGCACCGAGACCGAGTCCCAATGCCTTCGCACGCTCCCGGTCTTTGAGAAATCCGAATGTTCTCGCCGGCCCGATCTCGTGTTTGAAGCTCTGCGGATCCACGTCCAGGACCAGGGACTGGTCGCCGATACTGCGGTGACTGAACGCGATGGAGCAGGAAATACGAAATCCCTCGTAGGGCTCGATTGCGGCGAAGGTCTCGTGGTCGCCGAACACCACGCGATCGGTCATCACCATGTACTCCCTCGCCTCATCCTGCTCTTCGCTGCCGGCCTGCTCCAGGGCGTCGATATAGACCTGCGCGCTGCCGTCGCCGATGGGAAGCTCTCCACCATCGATCTCGACGACGGCATTGTCGATCTCGAAGCCGGCAAGCGCGGCCAGGCAGTGTTCGGTGGTGGCAATGGTGAAACCGTCGCCGCCGAGCACTGTCGCCTGGGCCGTGGAGTGGACCGCTTCGGGGCTGGTGAGAATTGCCGGCGTCCCGGGCAGATCCGTACGCACGAACCGGATACCGCTGTTGACAGATGCGGGCTTGATGCTGAGCGTTGCCTGCTCGCCGCTGTGCACTCCGACGCCGGTTACGGTAACCGCGTTGACAATGGTTTTCTGCTTTATCATGGCCGAGGGTCCACGGTGCAACGAAACCATGGGGGTGAGCGTTCCCCGATGGTTGAGGGAATTTCCGCCGGTGTCCTCGAAGAATACTTCGTCGACGCAGCGCTGTCATCGCCGATCGCTCCACCGCCATCGATGGCCCGGGTGTTCACGCACCGGTTGCGGCTATAATCGCCTTTGCTTTGGCCTTTGCTTTGGCCCTTGCTTCGATTGTTGGAAGGTCTGGACACGAGATACTATGGTAGAAAGAGCATCTGCGGCGTTGAGAACGGCCGTCATAGGCGTAGGCTATCTGGGAAAGTTCCACGCCCAGAAGTTTGCGGAGATCCCGGGCGCGGATCTGGTTGCGGTGGTCGATGTCGATCACGAGGCGCGCGAGCGCGTCGCGATGGAGCTGGGCGTGGACGCCATCGGCGACTATCGCAAGCTCATCGGGGCCGTCGATGCCGTCAGTGTCGTCGTCCCTACCCCGGCGCATTTCGAGATAGCCCAGGTCTTCCTCGACAGCGGCATCCATGTGCTGGTGGAGAAACCGATAACGGAAACCGTCGAGCAGGCGGCTCGTCTCATCGAGATCGCCAGGCAACGGAGTGCGGTGCTACAGGTGGGTCACCTGGAACGATTCAATCCGGCCGTGCGCGCACTCAAACCCCTTTTGCACAACCCACGATTCGTGGAGTCGGTACGCATCGCGCCTTACAACGAGCGCGGCACCGACGTCGACGTGGTGCTGGATCTCATGATCCACGACATCGATCTCATCCAGTTCATCGCCGGTTCTCCCATCGATCGCATCGAAGCGGTGGGCGCCGCGGTCATTACAGACAAGCCCGATGTCGCCAATGCCCGCATCTGTTTCGAGAGCGGCTGTATCGCCAACGTCACCGCCAGCCGCACGAGTCTCAAAGTGGAAAGAAAGATCCGCATATTCCAGGAGGCGTGCTACTTCTCCGCCGACCTGCATCAGAAAGCGGTATCAGTCTATCGAAAAAGTGAGAGCACGATTGGACCACTGAATCTGCCGATATCCATCGAGCAGCTCGCATGCGACGACGACGATGCGTTGCGCCTGGAAATCGAAGCCTTTCTGAGAGCAGTGCGCGATGGCGCGTCGCCGATGGTAACCGGGGAAGACGGCAGGCAGGCGCTGGAAACAGCCATGGACATCATCGAGCAGGTCGAAGCGTGGACCCGGAAGATTTAATGGGGACGATTTAATGGGGACAGATCTATTTTCCAGCGGGCCCGATGGGCCCGCTGGAAAATAGATCTGTCCCCATTAAATCGTCCCCATTAAATCCCAGGGCGGATGAATCCTGAGAGGCCACGCTTCGATTTCGCAGCCAGCCATTCCTCCAGTAACTTCAACTCCGGCGTTGCCTCGCCGAAATCCGGCTCGGCGCCCTCGCGCAGCGCGCGGAAAGCCTGCTCCAGCGCCCGGTAACGGGGGCCAATCACGCCGGCACGCTTGAGCCCCACGGTATTGAGCCGGAAGTGAAGCGCCGGCTGGCCCTTGACCATGGTAAATGGAAGAATGTCCTTCAAAATGCCGGCGTAAGCCGCCACCATAGTGGACACTCCGATCCGGCAGAACTGATGAGACCCGGCGCCACCGCCGAAGATGGTACCGGCGCCCACCTCCACGTGACCGGCGAGCATGACATTATTGGTGAGGATCACGCCGTCACTCACCTGACATCCGTGGGCCACGTGAGAGTAGGCCATCAGAAAACATTGCGAGCCCACCCGTGTGGGGATATCCAGATTCGTCGAGCGATTAATGGTCACGCCTTCCCGAATGATGTTGTCATCCCCGATCTCGACCCAGGTCTCCTCTCCGGAGTAGGCATCATCCTGCGGAATATCGGCGATCACCGCGTGAGCGTGGATACGGTTGCGCGCCCCGATTCGCGCGTGATTATGGATGACGGCGTGAGGACCGATGACGGTTCCGGCCCCGACGCTCACCTGGTCCTCGATTACCGCGTAGGGACCGACCTCGACATCGTCGGCAAGCCGGGCGCCGCTGGCGATAATGGCAGTAGGGTGGCGTTGGTTGTTGGTCATCAGAAGTGTCAGTCAGGGGCTGGCCGCCGGGCCATCTTAACCAACCACCGGGGCCAGGAGTAGCTCCTTCAGGGGCTTCGCGAGAATAGAACGGCGTTCCCGTCGAGGAGGGATACTGGAGGCGGCTGCCGCCGGTTGTCAACCGATTCCGAGGCAGGACGTTTAGGTGGGTACAGCATTCGAACGCGTTACCACCTGGAGGCGACCATGAAGACCCGGCATCTACTCAGCACTTCGATCATCTGTATCATCACCGCGAGCAACCCCTTGTCGGCGGGCGCGGAGACGGCCGCGCCGAGCGACGCAACGTCGCTTGTATCTCGGGATGTCGCCGAGCACCGCCTGAACAGAAAGGGCGACCGCATAGAGAAACGTCTGGACAGGAAGGGCGATCGCATCGGGGAACGCCTGGACAGAAAAGGTGACCGCATCGACTCTCGCGTGGACAGAAAAGGCGACCGCATCGACACCCGCCTGGACAATAAGGGCGACCGCATGAAAGCCCGCTACGACACGAGAGCCGACCAAGCCCGCGAGGCCGGGAAGGACGGGCTCGCCAACAAGCTCGAGCGCAAAGGTGACCGGATCGACCGACGCCTCGACGACAAGGGTGATCGCATGGACCGGCGGCTCGAGCACAAGGGTGACCGGGTCAATGCGCGCCTGGACTACAAGGGCAACCGTATCGATCGGCGGCTCGACAAAAAAGGCGACCGCCTGAACGCACGCCTGGACCGGAGAGGTGACCACCGTCAGGTCAGGCGAAATTTCCGCGGCGAAACGGGCCGGCACGGAGGCCGTCAGTATCAGTCGAGACACCGAGTTCGAAGCGGCACCAATCGCAAGGTTTCCGGACAACGGCGACGCTGAGCCATCGGTCCGGTTTCGGCGCTCAGAACCGGAACGGCCGCCTCGAGAGGCGGCCGTTCTGTCTACTCAGTCCATGCGGTAAATTCGCCGTGCGTTGTCACAGAACATCTTGCGTTGGTCGCTCGGCGGAAACTGCTCGACGATCTGTAAGAATCCACGATAGATGGTCTCGAAATCCGCTACCAAGCTGTCCACCGGAAAGTTGCTCGCGAACATGCAACGATCCACCCCGAAGATGTCGATAGTGTCGAGCACGATCGGCCCGTTGGCGTCTACCGTCCATGCCGTACCCGGCTGACCGAGCCCGGATATTTTCACCACGACGTTCGGAGCGCGCGCCAGTGCCTGCATGGCCCGACGCCAATCGGCCAGTCCCTCGGCGGACCGGTCGGCGGGAAGGCCGGTGTGGTTGAGGACAATTTGAATCTGCGGGAAATCACAGGCGAGCTCGTACGCTTCGCCCAGGTGCCAGTACGGGGTCTGGAGATCGAACGCCAGCCCGTGATCTTCGAGCAGAGCGTAGCCGCGTCTCCACTTCGCGTCACCCATCGAGCCCTTTGCCCCCGGCTGCACGGCGCTCGGGGTCAGTGCGGCGCGCGGCTTGTGGCGGACGCTGCGCACTCGTGGGAACGAACTTTGCGCGCAGAGCACCTCTTCGATGTCGTCTCGGTCGAGCCAGGCTTGCGCGACGACCGCACGGGGAAGATCGCACTCATTGGCAATTCCGTCGATCCACCGGGTTTCCCCGATAGGATCGACCGGATCCCACTCTGACTCCACATGGACCGACGCCACCACGTCGAAAGATGACGCGTCACGAGCGTAGTCTCCGGGAAGATAGCTTCGCCGCAATGCACGATAGTTGCCGTAGCGAAACGGGATGAGCGGCTCGTCGCACAGCCAGGGATGGTAGTTGCGTTCGAGGTCCCAGAAGTGATGGTGCGCGTCGACGATGGGGATGGACTTGGCGCTCGAGGATCGATGCATCGCGTGACGCTAGGTTTTTCGTTCGGTCGGCGGGTGCACGCTCGCGTCCTGTCGACTCACGCGATCTTCGATATCGCGAATATGGCTGAGGTCAACGCTGCGCAACCGCATATCGTCGGTACGTTCCTGCACCCACGATTCATCGACGGTAACGGACTTGTAGTAGAAGAAATGGAAGGCAAGCGCGAGACCCCAGGCACACATGGGCCAGAAAGCCCACCAACCACCGCCGATGACGATATTGGCGACGGTCAGTGCGCCTATGATGACGCCGTATGCGAGAAGATGCCATCGAAACAACTTTTTGACCAGCCCATGCTGCTCATGGTCGCCCTGTTTCGCCCCGTCAGCCGTCATTCGATTGCTTTCCGGACTCGCGCATGTCCTCGTAATTCTTCCCGATGGCGATTACACGCCACGAGTAGCGCAGCCACAACCCGACGATGACCAGGATCACGACGTGATCGACGGCGCCCGAATTCGGGTGAAAGCCGAACAGGT
>CAXMNG010000022.1:0-5754 GCA_964194585.1 Salibacteraceae bacterium
TCCGTAGAAGCGGCTCAGGTCGCGGCTCGCCTGCTCGACCTCGGCATCGCTGCCGGCAACGTGGGTGTGCATTAACAGCATGATCCTGGGCCGGGGAATATCCCCATTGGCCGCGCAGGCGTCGTTGAAGCGCCCCATGAGGCTTTCCACTTCATCGTCCCCGCTCCACAGGGGCGTCACCTGGACGTTGCAGCCATTGGATACCGCGAATGCATGGGAATTGGGATCTCTCGCCGCGATCCAGATGGGCGGATAGGGCTTCTGCACCGGATGCGGTGTGCAGGTAGTGGAGGGGAAATTCCAGTACTCACCTTCGTGAGCGTAATCTCCGTCCCAGAGCTTTCTGAGCGTCGGCACGAGCTCGCGCAATTTCGCACCGGCCCCCATTGCATCGATGCCGTCGGCAAGGCGCGCGTACTCGAAGCTATAGGCGCCGCGGGCCACGCCGATGTCGAGCCGTCCACCGGTGATGATGTCGGTCATGGCCGCTTCGCCGGCAAGCTTGATGGGATGCCAGAACGGCGCCACCACGGTGCCCGTGCCGAGCCGGATGCGCTCGGTCTTCGTAGCCAGGTAGGCGATATTGATGAATGGATTAGGCGCGATGGTGAACTCCATGCCATGGTGCTCGCCAATCCAGGCCGTTTCGAAACCGCCCGCCTCCGCAGTTTTCACGAGTTCCGTCAGCTCGTCGAAAATTCGGGTGTGCGAAATCGATGGCTGGTAACGCTCCATGTGGGCGAACAGTGAAAACTTCATCGACTCAATCGCTCCCTGCCAGTGGTTTGACGCGGCCCGCCACCGCGTCGCCGACGTAAACGCCGAAGGAATCTTCCTCGCGTTCGCGCACGTAGCGCTCGAGCATGGAGCGCACGGCGGTGTCACGAATATCATGCCACGGAATATCCCGAAACGGCACCAGCGACGCCTTCGCATGATCGTCGACGGCACGCGCCTCGCCTCGATAGACGATACTGTGGACACCGCTCTGCGGATCTTCATAGACAGCGAACAAGAACGACAGCTCGGCGTCGACCCCGGCCGCCCTGACTTTGCTCAACAAGCTTCCGTCGTCTTCTGCATTTCCAATTCGGGACGCGGTGGGTAGCGACAACGCGCCGTCATCGGCATCGCGATGGAACAGAATCGCTTCCTCATGCTCGATGAGCGCAAGCAGCCGCGTGGCGTCGTCCTGCTCGGCGGCGCGCACCGCGTCCCGGGCGAGTCCGAAGGAGACATAGGCGCCGCGGCAAAAACCCAGTGGGCTCGAGGCCGCGTAATCGTAGTCCACGATGCGGCCGATCAGAATGTAATGATCGCCGGCATCGACAGCCTCGTGCATGCGGCAGTCGAGCCAGGCGACGGTGCCCGCGATGATCGGGGATCCAGTGGAGCGCGTGAACCAATCGACGGTGGCAAAGCGATCCGCGATTCGTGAGCTGAAGGTGGCGGAAATGGCTTTTTGATTCTCGCAAAGAATGTTGACGGCAAAACATTCCGACGCGCGAAACACCGGGCAGCTGGCGGCCTTTTTCGCCAGGCACACGAGTATCAGCGGCGGATCGAGCGACACCGAGGTAAAGGAGTTGGCGGTGAAGCCTCTGGGCGTGCCGTCGGCATCCATGGTCGTCACTACCGTGACGCCGGTGGCAAAGGTGCCGAGCGCGCGGCGCAACGCCTGCGCATCGATGGGACGATCGGTCATAGCTTGTGCTCTTCGAGGAACGCGCGCAGCCTCTCATTGACGGGCTCGGGAGAAACGAACGCTACCATGTGCCGCGCGTTCGGCAAGACCACGGCCTGCCCGTGGGGCGCCTCGGTGGCCATGCGCCTGGCCATCGCCGGGGTCGAGTTGGGATCCTGCGACCCGGCGAGAAACAACGCCGGCATGGCGAGCATGCCGAGCCGGCCGACAATGGCTTCATCGGACGAAACGAACACCCGGTAAGCACGCGCATAGCCGGTTGCATCGGCAGCGGCCAGCCAAGCTCTGAGCACAGCCGCCTTGTCCCGCGCCCCCGGGCCCGCGTCGTCTCCGAACCAGCGCGCCAGCGTTGCATCGACGCCCGCCGCCGGGCCCGCGGTAGCCAGAGTCTCCGCCCGCGCGAGGGCCGCGGCACGACTCTCGGCGCTGCGATCGTAGACGGGACACAGCGCCCCCAGGGCAGCCACCCGGGCAGGATTGGCGATGGCGAAGGCAGTGGCGATGATGGCGCCCATGGAATGGCCGATGACCACGGCGCGGGAGATCTGCAAGGCATCCAGGAGCCCCTCGAGCTGCGCCACATAGGTCCCCAACGAGGCCGATTCCGGCGGCAAATCGCTGCCCCCGTGACCCAGGGTGTCGTAGACGATAACGCGATGGCTCGTGGAGAAAGCCGCTACCTGGGGGTCCCAGACTTCACTTCGGAGGCCGACGCCGTGCACCAGCACCATCGTCGATCCGGCCGATCCGTCTCCGCGGACGCCATAGGCCGTTCGAAGGCCGCCTGTTTTCGTATCCATTCCCGGCACATCGGTGTGAGCTGCCGGGAAATTACAGGGAATTCAGCCCGGGAGAAAGGCCGACCCGTGTCCCCCTCTGGCGGCCGGCGGTCTAGTCGCAAGATGCGGTAAGCCGGAGACCTGGCTTGTAAGCGGCGCCGTTGGTTCTGCGCTGGGCCATGTTCCAGGCGGCGATGCCGAGCAGAAGCTCCGTGCGAATAAAGTCCGCACCCAGGCCCAGATAATTCGACATGGTTTCGATAGACACGGATGCCTGGTGGCAGGCCACCAGGAAAACGCGCATCTCCTCCGGGTGCCTGGTGTGGCGTGCGAGACGGTCGTCGGATGTACGCGCAGCCAACCGAAGCTTCGACACACCGTCAAACTCATCGATGGCGAGATTGCCCGCATAACCGGGATCGCCACTATCCAGATGCCGTGCTTCGCAGTCGTACCCCATGTCTCAATTCCTCCTGCACCTTATTGATCCCCCGAGGATGCAGCTTAACGGACTGCTCGCGGATTGCAGTGTGAAAAAGCACAGCGTGGAGAGATCCCTCGCCGGCTGGAGTTCTACGGGGCGCGGTTGTGGTCACTTGCTTGAATCCAAAGGCACTTTGTCGTTGAATCGAAAAATATGAAAGTGACGATCGCTTTGGTGCAAGGTGACGCGGCTGGAATCGGCGCCGAGCTGCTCGCCAAGCTACTCGATGACGAGCAGATACGGACACGCGCGAATATTCTGATTGTGTCGGACGAGCGGGTGTTTCGCGCAGGCTGTGACGTTACGGGGTTGAGTCCGCCGGTCAAGACTATTTCGCGAATCGACGACATGGACTTCACCGAAGAGATACCCAACCTTCTCGACGTTCCGGCTGTCGATCCACGCGACGTTCCGCTCGGCAGCGTGTCGATTGCAGCGGGTGGCGCCGTGCTGCGGTGGTTCGGAAAAGCCCTCGACTTCGCTCAGGCAGGCACGGTCGATGGCGTTTGCTTCATGCCCTTCAACAAAGGGGCCATGCACCGAGCGGGGCTCGATGCCGAAGACGAACTGCAGTGGGCCAAGAAGCGTCTGGGCTGCAAGGGGCGCGCCAGCGAATTCAACGTCATCGACGGCATGTGGAACGCACGGGTCACGTCCCATGTGCCACTGCGCGAGGTCGCCGATCTGTTGACGGTAGAACGCATCGTCGAGGCAATCGCGCTTGCCGATCGCACTCTGAAGGAAGCCGGTTTTGAGGAACCCCGCATCGCGGTCGCGGCAATCAATCCGCATGCCGGCGATGGAGGTCAAATTGGGCGCGAGGAAATCGAGGTCATCGGGCCCGCCGTCGAGCGCGCCCGTGAGATGGATATACGCGCCGACGGCCCGTTTCCCTCCGATACGCTCTATATAAAAGTGCGTGACAAGCAATACGATTGCGCCGTCAGCATGTACCACGATCAGGGGCAGATCGCCATCAAGCTGCTGGGCTTTCACATGGGTGTGTCGGTACTGGGGGGATTGCCTTTCCCGGTCACAACACCCGCGCATGGAACGGCCTTCGACATTGTCGGATCAAATTCGGCTCGAATCGAGGCGTCGGTGCGCGCGTTCATGATGGCTTGCGATATGGCGGAGAACCGCGAGAGCAGCGTCGGGTAAGGGTACTCGGCAGCTCTGACGCCCATGTTGAGTTATTGTTCCCTTATGGCTGCGACATCACACACAGCCATGAAGGCGGCCTGCCCGCTATCAACCGGCACTAAAAACGGGGTAAACTATTTTGTTCGAGAGCACCTGGAGTAAATTCAGATGAAACATACGACGGTCATGGTCGGATTGTTGTCCGCAATTCTCTTGGCACCCGCGTCCAGCTTGGCGTGCAGCGCGCTTGGACCCAACAAGCATGTGGGCACGGTGATTGGTCTCGACGCTGCCGCCCAAACCATCACGGTACTCGATGCGCAAACGCGCCAGCCCGTCACCTTTCTCGCCAACGAAGAGCTTCTGAACGAAGCGAGAAACGCGAAGGGGCAGATCATCGTGGATTACGAGACCGAGGGCACCCAGCTGAGAGCGATCGGTATTCAATAGTGAATGCCTGACGCTACCAGGCCGCTGCATCCGCAGCCGGTGGAGCTCGTACCCTGGATCGAGGAACTTCGCCGGATATGCCGTGTCTGATGCTTGATCTACACTGTTAACTGATTTTCGAATGAATCGGGGATAACCGCGTCGTGGCGCCAGGCAGTCCACCACCACCGGCCACCCGGCAGAACCACTTGGTGATCGCCCTGGGCACCGCCGTATTGCTGGCGATACTGGCCAATCCCGGTTTCGGCATGGCCGCGGCAGCGGGCGGGGCCGGGCAGCATGTCGAGGCGGCGGTGGCGATTGGAAGCGGCCATATCACCGTGGGAGACACCCGGCACAGCGATCACAGTTGTCGTCACGACAAGAAAGCCACCGACTGCTCGCCTTGCCCGTCCTGCTCCGGTGGCCTGCCCTCCGGGGCAGGGGAAGACTCCGAGGTCATGACGATTGTCCGGACGCCGATGTTTCGCTCCCATTATGACGACGTGGTGCCAGTGGGCATCCGCCGACCTCCAAAGCTCTCCTGATCCAACAAGTCACCCTTCCCCCAATCGGGGCCGGTGGTTTTCCCGAATTCGCTTAGCAAGTGGCCCCGGTCGCTCTCCAAGTCAGGTGATTTCATGAAGCAAAAATTGATGGCTCTTGCCGTTTTACTCCCATTGTTCAGCACGACAGCACCAGCGTTGGCTGAATCCGACCTGCAGGCGATCAAACGCACGATCTCAGAGCGCCTTCCCGGAGCGACCGTGGACCACGTAGCGCCGTCACCCATAAAGGGAATCTACGAAGTCGGCGTAGACGGGGGCGACATCATCTACGTGTCGGCGGACGGTCGCTATCTGCTGAGTGGTGTGATGATCGATCTGGTAACCCAGGAGAATCTTACCGAACGCGTGCTCGCCGGACGGCGCGCCAAGGTCCTTGACGGCGTCCCGGAAAATTCCATGATCATCTACGAATCCGAAGGTGAGGTGAAACACACGCTCACGACCTTCACCGATATCGATTGCCCGTACTGCCGAAAGATGCACAGGGAAATGGCGCTGCTCAATCGCATGGGGATCCGGGTCCGGTACATGCTTTTCCCGCGCGCCGGCGTCGCCTCTAAATCGTACGAAAAAGCGGTATCCGTATGGTGCGCCGACGATCAGCAGGGAGAGATGACCAAAGCCAAGACCGGCGCGATCCCGGAG
>CAXMNG010000023.1:0-6494 GCA_964194585.1 Salibacteraceae bacterium
GCCAATTAGTACGCTCAACCGCGCCAGGCACACTCGGTGCCGAAGGACTCAGACACTATCTCCCAGACCACTCGAATTCCCCGACCCGAGCACTCGATCTCGCGGGCCGACATCAGCGGCGGTGCCCTCAAAGTCCTCTACACACTCAAGAAGGCGGGTTTCGAAGCCTATCTCGTGGGTGGCGGAGTGCGCGATCTGTTGTTGGGGCGCGAGCCCAAGGACTTCGATGTCGTAACCGATGCCGAGCCCGAGCAGATCAAGCGGTTGTTTCGAAGCGCGCGGCTCATCGGCCGGCGCTTTCGACTTGCCCATGTGCGATTCGGGCGGGAAATTATCGAAGTCGCCACCTTCCGCGGCGCCGTCGATGCCCCCGACGATGAAGACCGCGTCAGCGTCAACGGCAGAATCGTCCGCGACAATGTCTACGGCACTACGGTGGAAGAAGATGTCTGGCGACGGGACTTCTCCGTAAATTGCCTTTACTACGACATTCGCGACTTCTCCGTCCTGGACTTGACCGGCGGGATGGCCGATCTGGAGGCGGGAATCTTGCGCATCATCGGAGATCCGGTGCAGCGCTATCGCGAGGATCCCGTGCGCATGCTGCGCGCGGCGCGCTTTGCCGCCAAGCTCGGTTTTCGGCTTGGTGATGAGACGGCGGCGGCAATCCCCGAGTGCGCGCCGATGCTGGCGGAGATCCCCCCGGCACGCCTTTATGAAGAGGTGCTGAAGCTGTTTCTGGGTGGGGCGGCCGTACAGAGTTTCGAGCATCTCAATCACTTCGATCTATTTAAATACCTTTTCATCGAAAGTGCCGAGCGCTTTGCCGAGGATCCCCTGAATCCCGCTGCGCAGCTGGTACTGCAGGCGATGGCCAATACCGACAAGCGCATTCAGGAGGACAAACCCGTTACGCCTGCGTTCCTGTTCGCGGCATTGCTCTGGCCCGCGGTGCAAAATGACGCAAAAGCCCACGAGGATCGCGGCCTGACGACCATACAGGCCATGGATGCGGCAGGAATGGATGTGCTTGCGCGCCAGGTATCCCATGTCTCGCTGCCGCGGCGCTTCTCCCTGGCGGCGCGCGAGATATGGAGTCTGCAATCGCGTCTCGAGCAACGCCGGGGCAAACGTGCGATACAATTGCTCGGCAGACCCCGCTTTCGTGCTGCGTACGATTTCCTGTTGCTGCGCGCCGGAGCGGGAGAGGAGGTCGCGGAAATGGCCGACTGGTGGACGAAGTTCCAGGAGATGGACGATTCGGGCCGCAAGGCCACGTTGGCGGGCACCGGCCCGCGTCGCCGCCGGCGCCGGCGGCGGCGCCGGCAACCTCAGGCTCAGGCATGACCGCGGCGGCCGCGCAAGCCGACGCCGCAGCCGCGAGCACCGCCTACGTTGGTATCGGCAGCAACCTGGAGCAGCCGGTGCATCAGGCGCTTCAGGCGCGAGACGCGCTCGCTCGTCTACCGAATTCCCGGCTGCTCGGGCTCTCGCCGCTGTATCGCAATCCGGCCCTCGGGCCGGGCCAGCAACCGGACTACGTGAACGCCGTGGCGGCCATGGAAACGCGCCTCAGCGCCCATGCGTTGCTGCATGCGCTGCAGGGGATCGAGGCGAATCAAGGCCGCGTGCGCGGGTCGATCCAGTGGGCGCCGCGGACCCTGGATCTGGACCTGCTCCTGTATGGCGATCGTGAGATCGGCGACGAGTGCTTGACCGTGCCACATCCGCGCCTGGCGCAACGGGCCTTCGTTTTGAGGCCGCTTCTGGACATCGCGCCGAATCTGGTTGTCCCCGGCCTTGGACCCGTTAGGATGCTACTGTCCAACCTGTCGGAAGCTTCGCTGCAACGCATCGGCGAGACGGAGATGGCGATCGATACCCGTGAGGACGCACTCTGACGCAATGCCAGTAAGCGACTTCAATTACATCGTCGTGGAAGGCCCCATCGGCGTTGGCAAGACGACCCTGGCGAGGCGGCTCGCCGAGAGCTTCGCGGCCGAGTTGCTTCTGGAAGAGCCGCAGGACAACCCGTTCCTGGCACGCTACTACGAAAATCCCCGCGCCCACGCCTTGTCGACCCAGTTGTACTTTCTGCTCCAGCGGGCGCGGCAGATACACGGGCTGCGCCAGTCGGATCTGTTCAACCGCGTGCGAGTCGCCGATTTCCTGATGGACAAGGATCGGTTGTTCGCGGAGCTCACCCTGGAGCCGGACGAGCTCACGCTCTATCAGCAGGTGTATTCACAGGTGGTGGGAGAAACTCTCCATCCGGATCTGGTGATCTACCTGCAGGCACCGGTCGGCGTCTTGCAGGAACGTATCGCCAGCCGCGGCATCGGTTACGAGCAGACCATCGACGCGCAATATCTGCAGCGACTGGTGAGTGCCTACACGCGCTTCTTTTATCACTATGAAGCGTCGACCCTGGTCATTATCAACGCCGCCAGCATCGACTTTGCCAACAGCGACGAGGACTATCAGCTGCTGTTCGACAAATTGCAGGACGTGGGCAAGGGCCGCCACTTCCTCAACCCGCTGCCATTCTGAGCGCCGTTTCAATCCTCGCCGGGCGGTTGTGCCACCACCTGCTCGTAGGCGTGTCGCTTGGTGATGTGGCCACTGTGCAGAAATACGTCCAGAGATGCATCGAAGGATTCGGGGGAGATGCGCACCCCGGGGCTCCAGCAACCGAGCTCCTGGTATGATTTCACGGTCTTGATCAGGGCGTCCCGGTCGGTCTCGTTGAAATACCGTCCTACCACCGACGCGACCTCATCACTGTCCATTTCGATGGCGAACTCCCGTGCCCGCCGGTAGGCGCGCATGAAGGCTTTCGCGTCCGGGCTTTTGACCCACTTCCGGGACGCGGCGAGGCTGCTGAAGGCAACCGGGCCAGTGGATTTTCCCGGCCAGGCGACCGGTTGCCCGACTCCCTGTGCGGCGAGCTGCTCGGGCCCTGGCCCCTGCAGATGCACGTAATCGCCCTGGCCGTCGCGAAAAGCCTGCTCCATGGCTTCCGGGCTACCCGCGTCGATGGCTTCGATAGCAGCAAAGTCGACGCCTTCCTTGTGTAACGCGAATTTGAACATGGCCAGAGGTTGCCGGCCGTGATCCACGAGTACTTTCTTTCCCTCGAGCTTGTTCCAGCTGAAGGACTCATCTGCTTCGCGCGCGGTCAGGATGAACCCGTCGCGTTCGTTGATCTGGGCAAAATGGACCAGCGGCGATTTCTTGCCGCGCTCGAGCGCGCCGAAGTTGGCCGACACGGCCGACTGCGCCACTTGAACGCTACCTCCGTGGATCCCCGCGAGCACGTCCCGCGGCGTCTCGGCGATGGAAAATTCGGCGTCGATTCCCTCGGCTGCGAGATAGCCCCCGCCAATCGTGACCAGCAGTGGGGTATAGAAGGCCGAATGGCGGGTGACCATAACGTGGCACTGGCCCACGAAGTATCTCCTGTCCGAACGTGTGGCCACCGGTGGGCGACCCTCACGGAGCATAGAAGTTGGGCGGGCCACCCTCAAGGCCGGCCGCCGGCGATGGACAACGTCCAAACGACAAGAATTTGACGGTACCCCTTTCGCGCCTACCGTCTGTCGGTGACGGGCGGCCGTTCGTCCCCCGGCCGGTAGAATTCGAATTCCCAGCTGCTAAGCCTGATTAGGAGTCTTTGAGATTCATAACGGGTGGCACCATGTTGAATTACATACGTTGGACAGAAGAACGGCTCAGAAAAGAAATCGACAAGCTGGGGGATCAGATTACCCACGTGGCACAGAATCAAGACCGACGTTCGCGCCATGCGGTCTCTTACATGCGGCAACTGCTCAAGGACAAGCAGGATAGATTGGCTCTCCTGAGGCTCAAGGAATCTACCTGAGCCAGTAGCCCCTCCTTCTCTTTTCAGGTACACACGCCGAGCGCCTCTGAATGAGGCGCTCGGCGTTTTTGTTTGACGATCTTTTTCTTCGAGCCGACTCCAAGATCATTCCGCCGCGCAAATGCTCGCCTGGACGTGCTGGCTCAGGACACGCCGAATGATGATGCCGCAATCCTATCGCTCGACAATGTGATTCTCTCTCCTCACGCACTTTGCTGGACGAGCCAGTGCATGGCGGGAAACGGCGCCGCCGATTTTACCGCCGTGCAGGCAGTTATGAGCGGCCGGCCGCCCGCGCATGTGGTCAATCTCGCCGCGCTCGAAAGCCCGGAAATAAAAAAGCGCCTGTTCGAATACGCAAAGCAGTTTGGTCCTTGATTCGCGTTCAGCAGGCGGTAGACATCATCGTTTCGGCGGCGCACAAAGCGAGGTTTGAACGGTGTTCCGGGCGGCAGCTTCAGGACTGCAGTTGGCCGGCTTGCCGGAGTAGAGCGACCACGTATATCGATCAGGGTAGAGGCTTCTGACAGCCCTTTCTCTCAGACTGGCGCGCGCGTCTTGATTGAGGCACTGTACCCCCGAGAGCCGGCAGTCGGCGCGGCAGTTGGTGGAGGGCGTCGCCATGAGCGAGGCGAAGCGCGGCAAGCGGCGTCACGGATTGTTTCGCAAGCTGCTGGTTGCGAATCGCAGCGAGATCGCCATCCGGGTGCTGCGTGCTGCGAGTGAACTCGGCATACGCACCGTCGCCATCTATTCCCACGAGGACCGCTTCTCCCTGCATCGATTCAAAGCCGACGAGGCTTACCAAATCGGTGTCGGACTCGATCCCGTTCAAGCCTACCTCGACGTGGACGAGGTGCTGCGCATTGCCCAGGATGCCGGCGCTGATGCGATTCACCCGGGTTACGGCTTCCTCTCCGAGAACCCTGCGCTTGCCGACGGCTGCGCGGCGACGGGAATCACCTTCATCGGTCCCCGGGCCGACGTCATGCGGCTCCTGGGCAGCAAGCTGGAAGCACGCCGGCTGGCCGAGCGGACCCGTATCCCGGTGGTACCCGCCACGCAAGCCCTACCGGAGGATTTGGTCGAAGCTACTCGGCTCGCCGAAGCGGTGGGCTATCCCCTGATGCTCAAGGCGAGTTGGGGAGGCGGTGGTCGTGGCATGCGGGTCGTGGAGCGTCAGGCACAACTCGCCGAGCAGGTGGCCGCGGGGCGGCGCGAGGCCGGCGCCGCGTTCGGCAACGACGAAGTCTTCCTCGAGCGTCTGGTGCGCCGCGCGCGACACGTGGAGGTGCAGATTCTTGGCGATTACCACGGAAACGTCGTGCACTTGCTCGAGCGGGACTGCTCGATGCAACGTCGCAATCAGAAGGTGGTGGAGCGCGCCCCCGCGCCCTACCTGGGCCCCGGTGAGCGGGATGCATTGTGTGAATCGGCGGTCCGCCTCGGTCAGGCGGCGGGCTACGAGAATGCCGGCACGGTCGAGTTCCTCTACGATCTCGACGCCGGCCAGTTCTACTTCATCGAGGTCAATCCCCGTATTCAGGTCGAGCACACGGTCACCGAGCAGGTGACAGGCATCGATATCGTGAAAGCGCAGATTCGTATCGCCGCGGGGGCGGAGATTGGGTCGACGGCGAGTGGCGTGCCGCACCAGGAAGCGATCCGTGCAAACGGCCACGCCCTTCAGTGTCGAATCACGACCGAAGACCCGCGCAACAAGTTCATTCCCGACTATGGGCGAATCTCGGTATACCGCGGCGCCGCCGGGTTCGGAATTCGCCTCGACGGCGGCACCGCCTACTCCGGCGCCCTCATCACGCCTCACTATGATTCATTGCTCGAGAAATTGACTGCATGGGCGCCGACGCCGGAAGAAGCCATCGATCGGATGCTGCGTGCACTGCGCGAATTCCGCATCCGTGGGGTGGCGACCAACTTGCCGTTTCTGGAGGTGCTGGTCGGACATCCCAAGTTTCGTAGCAATGACTACACGACGCGTTTCATCGACGATACGCCGGAGCTGTTCGACTTTCCTCCGCGCCGGGATCGCGCGACGCGTTTGCTCACATTCATCGGCGACGTAATCGTGAATGGCAATCCGGAGGTCGCCGGTCGAGCCAGGCCCGACGAGTTGCTCGACCCCGTCATGCCAGAGCTTCCGCCGGGCAATCCGAGATCGGGTAGCTGGCAGCAATTGCAAACGCTGGGCGCCGATGGCTTCGCCCGCTGGATGCTCGAGTCACCAAGACTGCTGCTAACCGATACCACCTTCCGTGACGCTCACCAGTCGCTGATTGCGACCCGCATGCGCAGCTACGACATGCTGCGAATTGCGCCCCACTATGCACGCTTGATTCCCGAACTCTTTTCCCTCGAATGCTGGGGTGGCGCCACCTTTGACGTGTCGCTCCGATTCCTGAAAGAGGATCCATGGGTGCATATCGTCGCGCTTCGCGAGTGCGTTCCAAATATCCTGTTGCAGATGCTGCTTCGCGGCGCCAACGGTGTGGGTTATCGGAACTACCCTGACAATGTGGTGCGGTATTTCGTCGCCCAGGCGGCTGACGCTGGCATCGATGTTTTTCGTATCTTCGATTCGCTCAACTGG
>CAXMNG010000024.1:0-3799 GCA_964194585.1 Salibacteraceae bacterium
CCGCCCCAGCGCACGCACATGATGCGGGCGTTCAAAGCTTCCTGGGTGCCGGTGCATCTGGAGCCCGGCGACTCGAGCTTCGACGAGTACCCGGACGAGTCGCTGGCGGAGTGGCATCGACGAATTGGGCTCGGCGGCGAAGGCACTTGAGTTTCACTTGGAGGCGATCGTGGAACCGTCCAACGTACGCGCTGTCTACGACGCGATCGCACCGAGTTATGCGCGCCATCGCAGTGCCCGGAAATTCGTCGTCGAGATCCTCCACCGACTGCACGGGAAATCGCCGGGCGGGTCCGTGCTGGAGGTTGGCTGCGGGGCCGGTGCTTATGCCTCAGCGCTCGCGCAGACCGGCTCGCGCATGATCTCTGCGATGGAGAGGATTGCGTGCCATGGAGTCCGATCTTCGCACCGGTCCACTCGAGGGCGCCTCGGAGCTCGCCTTCCTGTGGGCAGAGCGTCCCTGAACCAGGCCGGGATCGTATCAGCGTGAAATCGCTTGTCTGGATAGGATTGATCGTGGGGTCCACGGCCGGTGGAATGGCGCCGGAACTGTGGGGCGGCAACGTGTTCAGCGGCTGGGGGGTTGCTCTCTCCACGCTGGGGGGCCTGGCCGGTATCTGGGCAGGGTACAAGTTGGGTCGAATGATGTGATTGTGCGCATATAATGTCTGTCGGTGGAAACCCGCCGAGGAGCGAACCGTGGGACGTATCGTCGAAATCGGGAGCCTGCGCGAACCCGTGGAGATTCTGGATGAGCCGTGTCCGGCTCCCGAAGAACGTATCGGCCGAATCAAGCACGGAAACGGCGAGAACGTCGCTATCAGCTTCGATACCCTGCAGGAGCTCATGGCGGTCGCGCGCGAAGTGCGGCGCGGTGCACGCCCCATGGGACCCGCGAATCGCCGCCACCGGCAAGAATCATCCTTTCCGGCGTGACCGATCAGTGGTTGATTCGAGGCGCACGCCACGATGAGTGCGCGCTTCTCAGCGATCTCGCTTTTCGCTCGAAGGCGTGCTGGGGGTACAGCGAGCAGTTCATGGAGGACTGCCGTGGCGAGCTCACCATCAGCGAGGCCGACATCCAGAACCACCAGTTCATCGTGCTGGAGTGCGATGGCGCAGTGATTGGTTTCTGTGCCCTGCAGAGCTGCGGCGCAAGCGAAGGGTTGCTCGCCGACATGTTCATCGAGCCTTCCTGCCTGCGCGCCGGCCATGGACGCCGCCTGGTGGAGCATGCCGGGAACGCGGCCCGGGCGCGTGGCTGGCAGAGCCTCCTGGTGGAGGCGGATCCCAATGCCCGGGAGTTTTACCTGAACTGCGGCGGTGCTCAGGTAGGAACGGTTGCGTCGGGCAGCATCCCCGGGCGACGTCTGCCGCTCATAAAAATTCCGTTGTAGCGAGCCGTGAAACTCGATACGAGGAGCCTGCCACTACTGGACGATGCCCTTGAAAAGCTCGAGCAGGGCTTTTCAGACTTGCCCGATGTTACCCCCGAAGGCGACAGCGGACGCATGCGCGAGATTCTCCTCGAGGTCGCCGAGCGCATGCAGGACAACTTCCCCTACCAGCATCCCTTATACGCCGGGCAGATGCTCAAGCCCCCGCATGCAATCGCCCGCCTCGCTTACGCGCTCAGCATGTGGATTAATCCCAACAACCATGCCCTGGACGGCGGGCGGGCGAGCTCGGCCATGGAGAAGGAGTGCGTCGCTGACATCGCACGCATGTTCGGTTGGGACGAGTACTTGGGACACCTTTCCAGCAGCGGCACCATGGCCAATCTGGAAGCGTTGTGGATCGCGGGACAGGTGCGGCCGGGCGAGCGCATCCTTGCCTCCAGTCAGGCCCACTATACGCACAGCCGTATTTCCCAGGTGTTGCAGCTCGACTTTGCCGGTGTCGCGGTAGACGAACGCGGACGCATGGATATGGATGCGCTGGAACAGCGGCTCGAGGGTGGCAAGGTGGGAACCGTCGTCGCCACCATCGGCACCACGGGCACCGGCTCGGTGGATCCGCTGGCGGCAATTCTCTCCCTGGGAAAGAAGCACGGTTTCCGCGTCCACGTGGATACGGCCTACGGCGGCTACTTCCGGTTGGTAGACAACCTCGACGCCGACGCCCGCGCCGCTTTCTCCTGCATCGACCAGGCTGACTCCATCGTCGTCGATCCCCACAAGCACGGCTTGCAACCCTACGGCTGCGGTTGCGTGCTGTTTCGCGACGCGCGCGTGGGCAGCATCTACAAGCACGACTCCCCCTATACCTATTTCAGTTCCGACGAGCTTCATCTGGGTGAGATCAGCCTCGAATGCTCGCGGGCGGGCGCTTCGGCGGTGGCGCTGTGGGCGACCATGCGCTTGCTGCCCCTGGAACCCGGCGGCGATTTCGCCCGGGGACTCGCACGGGGACGCGCGGCCGCCCTGGATCTCTACGCGCGCCTCAAGAGTGATCCGCGCACTCTCACGGTAATGCGCCCGGAGCTGGATATCCTCGTCTGGGCGCCGGCCGGCGCTCGCGCGAGCGACATCTCTGCGCGCTCCGCGAAGCACTTCGACGAAGCCGCGCGCGCGCATCTGCATCTGGCTTTGATAGAATTGCCGGCGTCGCTGTTGAAGACCCATTGGCCGCAGGTAGAATTCGATCGAGACAGCGTCACCTGTCTGCGTTCCTGCCTGATGAAGCCGGAGCACGACGAGTGGGCGGACACCATCTGGTCGATCCTCGACAAGCTGGCGGATCAACAATAAGGAACAACGCACGTGGCACGCATCGCGGTCGCTGGCTGGCAGCACGAAACGAATACATTCGCGCCGGTAAAGGCGGACTTCGCAGCTTTCGAGCAGACCGGCGGCTGGCCGGGGCTGTCCAGGGGCCGGGAAATGTTCGATGCCGTGGAAGGCGTCCATCTGCCCATCACCGGCGCCATGGAGATCCTCGATCGCCATGGGCATGAGTTGGTGCCGCTACTCTGGTGCGCGGCGACGCCCTCCGCCCACGTTACCGAAGATGCATTCGAGCGCATCTCGGAGATGCTGCTCATGGATCTCGAGCGCGCGCTACCGGTGGACGGGGTGTATCTGGACCTTCACGGGGCCATGGTCTGCGAGCACCTGGAAGACGGCGAGGGCGAGTTTCTCCAGCGCCTGCGCGCCCTGGTGGGCAACGACCTGCCGGTGGCCGTGAGCCTGGATCTGCACGCCAATCTCACCGAGGCTATCGTGCGCCACGCCAGTGTCCTCGAGATCTATCGCACCTACCCCCATGTGGACATGGGTGATACCGGCGCGCGCGCCGCCGCTCACCTGCACCACCTGGTCGAGACCGGTGACCGGTGGGCGGCCGCGCTGCGGCGCACGGACTTCGTCATTCCGTTGAACTGGGGTTGCACTCTGGTGGAGCCGGCCAAATCCCTCTACGCGGGGCTCGCCCGCATGATCGCCGACCCGGTAAGCGCGGTGTCGCTGGCCTGCGGGTTCCCTCTCGCGGACATCGCCGAGATGGGGCCGGGCCTGGTGGCCTATGCCCACGACCAGGACGCCGCCGACCGCGCTGCCGATGCGCTTCTGGAAGTGGTCAACGAGAGTGAAGCAGCCTTCGCCGGCCGCATCTGGGATCCGGATGAGGCCGTCGCCGAGTCTGTGGAGCGTGCCGCGCGTGGGAACGGCCCGGTGATTCTCGCCGACACCCAAGACAATCCCGGCGGTGGCGGGACCGGGGATACTACCGGGCTGCTGGGTGCGCTGGTGGAAGGCCGCGCCACCGGTGCCGTGCTGGGGTTGCTCTGCGACCCGGAAGC
>CAXMNG010000025.1:0-15435 GCA_964194585.1 Salibacteraceae bacterium
CCGCGATCTGTCGATTGAGGGCCTCGTCGTCGACACGAATTCCCGTGGCAGATCCGATCTGCAACTGCAGACGATCGAGAATCAGCTGCTCGAGCACCTGTTTCTCCAGAACGTCCTTCGGAGGCGCGGGCACGCCGGCCTTTTCCAGCTGTTCGACGACGGTTCGCAGGCGCGCCTGCATTTCGCTGTAGACGATGACGTCGTCGTTGACCACCGCCACGATCCGGTCGATCTCAATGATCTCCGGCGCCGCCAGGGATTGCGCACTGGCCGGCGAGGCCAGAGAAAGGCCGGCGATCAGGGCGGCCGTGGGTAATGTGCTGAAAAGGTTCAAAAGTCGTTCTCGTACCCGGGAATGCTGCGCTCCAGGAAGTCGACGGTGCCGCTGCCGAGTCCCGTCAATCCCTTGAACTCGAGCTGGAAGAAAAACGCATTCGTTGTCTGGGTGCCGCTCAAGTACCGGCGTATCACGGTGCGGAACGCCCAGCAACAGTTTTCGTATTCTACGCCGCCGAAAGCCTCCAGGGTTTTGTCCTGTTGCAGAGAGTAGGCCCAGCGGCCGACGAATCGCCAGTCCCTGACGATGGGCCAGGCCATCGACATGTCGGTTTGCTCGAAGTTGTCGCGTGTAAAGCTGTACGAGAGATTGACGACCCGCCGAGGGTCCGGCTGATAGCGCAAACCAGTGTTGTTTCTGTTTATCCGTTCTTCGCCGATATCCCATTGTATGCCGGTAAAGAATTGCCATCGGCGGGCCACCGTGGCGGTGAGATCCACCACCAGGGGAGAGGCACTCGAGGTCTCGACGGATTCATTGGGCAGAGTCACCTCGCGATCGCGAAAGTAGCGGATCTGGCCGATGTTGAGACGCAGGTACTCTTCGCCGGTGCCGCTGGCAAGCAGGCGCGAAGTCAATGCGATGCTCAGCTGATTCGCGTCACCGACCCGGTCGGCGCCGCTGAAGCGATTCTCACTGAACAACTGGGAGTAGTTGAAGTCGAAGGTCCCTGTGTCGAAAATCGGCAGGTCGCCTTGGCTCTTGAAGGGAACATATAGATAAAAGAGCCGCGGCTCCAGGGTTTGCAGGAATCCGCGCTGATTGAAGGTCCAGTCCCGCTCGAAGAACATACCGGCGTCCAGGCTGGCCGTGGGAATGGTGCGCGTCAGACTACTGGACTGCCCGGGCGCGGTGTTCTCCAAGTCGTAATTGGTGAAGCGCACACTCGCCTTGGGCACGATGAACCAGGCGGCCTCGCGCCACTGATAACTCAGTGTCGGCATCATATCCACACGTTGGCCGGTAACGCCGCCATCGCGGTCGAAGTTGACGAACTCTCCGTGACCTCCCGGGTTGAATTTCTGATTTCGCCGCCGTTCGACGGCTGACACGAGAAACTGAGGCAGACGTTTGTAGGGGCGACTCTCGGGGGCGATGGTGGTGTCGATGGTCTGAAAGGCCTGCGCCCGCGCGACAGCGTTCCAGCCGTCGCCGGAGTAGCTAACGTCTCCCCTTTGCTCCAAAAAGCTCTGGCTTGCAATGGATAAATTGGTTCCCAGGTCGGTGAAGTAGTCCGAGTCGGAGACCCAGTTGTAGTTGACGCTGCTGCTCCAGCGGCGCGCGAACGCGCCGCCGTGCTTATAGCGGAACGCGCCACGGTATCCGTCGAACTCCCTGTCGTCGGGCAGATACTCTCCGGCCAGAAGGCCGCCGCCGCGGCCGGTGAGATAGCGGTACTCGCCCTGGAGCTGCAGGCCGCGTTTCGTCATCAGACGCCCTGCCAGGGTCGCGTCGTGGTTGGGTGCGATATTGAAGTAATAGGGAACCGTCAGATCGAAGCCGGTGGAATTCGCGATGCGCACCTTGGGCACGAGAAAACCGGACTTGCGCTTGTCGCTCAGAGGAAAGGTCGCGTAGGGCGTGTAGAAAATCGGAATGTCACCGACCTCCAGCCACACGTTGTAAGCGGTGCCCACGTCCTCGGTGAAATCGAGCTCGAGTTCCTTCGCATGGAGCTTCCAGGTATTGGAGCCGGGATTGCAGGTGGTGTAATCGGCGTCGTTGAAGGTCACGATATTCTCGCCAGTGATCACCACCTCGCCGGCTTCGCCGCGGCTGTGGGTGTCGAGGAAGATGTAGCTCGCGCCGCCGAGTTTCGTCGTGTCGGCCTGCAGGTCGATATGCGCCTGGTCGCCGGACGCATAGGCGCCTTCGTCCCAGAATCGCACATTGCCCTGCACGTCGATGAGCTCCTCAGCCTCGTTGTACTCGAGATGGTCGGCCGTCAGTTGCTGGGTGCCACGCTCTATCTCGACATTGCCGCTCAATTTCGAGATACCACCCTCCTGCATGTTGACCACGTCGCCGGACATGCCGATAGCTTCCGGGTCCGCGGGCGCGGCCGCAAACACCGGTCGCGGCGGAAGTTGCAGGACGCTACCGCATTGAGCCCACTCCGATTCGGCAGCGCTCGATGGGTGCTGCCAGAGGAGGGCGATCTGACCGCTGATGGTGATTGCCAGGGGAATTGAGAGATAGCGTCTCGACCGCTTATTCACAAAGTTCGTTCTCGGCGAGAGCGAGGCCTGCCAACCATCTCATAGAAACAGCCTGTTTCAAAGTCGGCGGGGGGAATGGCAATCTTGATGCGCGATCAATGGCGAGTTGCCTGTTGCCAATCCGAGGTCTGACTGGTGACGATATCGCTGAGTGCCGTGATGTGGTCGCGGCGGTCGTTGAGAGCCGGAATGTAATGCAGGGTTTCGCCGCCCCAGGATCGAAACAGGGCGGCGGCGCGAATGCCGATTTCCTCCAGGGTCTCCAGGCAGTCCACCGAGAAGCCGGGGCACAGCACCTGGACCGTTCGTACGCCGGACTCCGCCCATTCGCGAAGCAGGCTCTCGGTATAGGGTTGCAGCCAACGTTCACGTCCGACCCGTGATTGAAAGGCCAGGGCCCAGTTTTCCGGTGCTTCCTGGAGGCGGGTTGCCACCAGGCGAGCGGTTTCCAGACACTGCTCGTAGTAAGGATCGCCGGCGTCGCAGTATCGCTGGGGCAGTCCGTGGAAGGATATCAGCAGCCGCCCGTCCCGGCCGTGCTTGTCCCGGGCGTCGCGTACACTTCCCGCCAGGGCGTCGATGTATCCGGGATGATCGTGGTAGTGGGACACGACGCGCAGCTCCGGTACGCATCGTTCGGCCGTCAGGGCCTTCAGCAGAGCATCGTAAGTGGATCCAGTGGTAGTGGCGGAGTACTGGGGATAGAGAGGCAGCACCAGCACGCGGCGCGCGCCCCAGTCCTGCAATCTTTTCAGAGCGGCGGCAATGGAGGGCTCACCGTAGCGCATTCCCAATGCCACTTTCACGCTTCCCTGCCAGCACTTCACCAGCGCATTGTCCAGGGCAGCCGCCTGGCGCTGCGCGTTGACCAGCAGCGGTGAGCCTTGCTCGGACCAAATCTTCCGGTACGCAGCCGCCGAGCGGCGCGGGCGCAGGCGCAGGATGACGGCGTGCAGAACCGGCAACCACAGCCAACGGGGCAGCTCCACCACTCTGGAGTCGGATAGGAACTCGGCCAGGTAACGGCGCACGGCCGCAGTCGTCGGCGCCGCCGGCGTGCCCACATTGGTAATCAGCACGCCGGTGGGCTGTGCGTCCTCTCGCGCAGCCTGCGGGTCTCCCTGCTGTGGGCTCGGGTTCGTATACAATGGCGAATCTCGTCACTCGTGGGCGGCCTTCGCGGCTTCGGCACGGCCCAGCGGCACACAACACCCGAATCCGGCGGCAAACACAAGCCCGGCCGATTTTTTGCGATGGCATACCGAGAATAGTCCCCGGGAAAAGGAAATGAGCAGCAGTCAGCGTGACACCACCGATGCGGCCCGGGCGCCAGGCATGATCAGTGTCGATCAGGCGCGTGCGTTCATGCTGGCGCGCGCGCGGTCGCTCCAGGAGACCGAGAGCGTGCCCCTGACCGAGGCCCTGGGACGCGTGCTGGCCCGCGCCGAGACTTCGCCCATCCATGTGCCCGGCTATGCCAACAGCTCCATGGATGGCTATGCGGTACGCGCCATCGACGTGATCGGCGACGCGCCGGTGTCGTTGCGGGTCGCGCAGCGTATCGCGGCGGGTGAGATTGGGGTGAGGCTGGTGGCGGGGGAGGCGGCGCGCATTTTCACCGGAGCAGCCCTGCCCGAGGGCGCCGACGCGGTGGTCATTCAGGAAGACTGCCGGCAGGACGGCGACCAGGTGCGCTTTCGCGGCCCGGTGGCCGCCGGCGACAACGTCCGCCCGCGGGGTAACGACATCGTTGCCGGCCACGAAGTGCTGGCGGCGGGTACCCGTCTGCGCCCCCAGGAGCTGGGTCTGGCAGCGTCGGTGGGTTTGGCGGAATTGGATGTGGTGCGGCGCCTGCGGGTGGCGATATTTTCCAGCGGCGACGAGCTGGTGCAGCCCGGCGAGCCGCTGGCGGCCGGTGCCATCTACAACTCCAATCGTTACACTTTGTGCGGGCTGTTGTCGGCGCTCGGTTGCGAGACCATCGATCTGGGCAGCGTCGAGGACAGTCTCGCCGCGACCGAGGCGGCACTGCGTGAGGCTGCCGCCGAGGCTGACGTGGTGGTCACCAGCGGCGGCATGTCGGTGGGGGACGAGGACCATGTGAAGCAGGCGGTGGAGCGGGCCGGGAGGCTCGAGATGTGGCGGGTTGCCGTCAAGCCCGGCAAGCCGCTGGCCTACGGGCGCATCGATACGGCGGACTTCATCGGTCTGCCTGGCAATCCGGTTTCGACCCTGCTGACGTTCTGCCTGTTCGTGCGCCCGTTTCTGCTCCGCCGCCAGGGAGTGCGCGAGGTGCTTGGCAAGGCGCTTTCGGTGCCGGCGGCGTTTCGCTGGCCACGCCCGGGCCGGCGGCGGGAGTACCTGCGTGCGCGCCTCGAGCAGGGCAGCGACGGCGTCGCCGTGAACATCTATTCGAAGCAGGGTTCCGATGTGCTGACGTCCACGGTGTGGGCCGATGGCCTGGTGGAGATCAGGGAAGGCGACACGGTCGAGCCGGGGGATCTGGTACCTTATTATTCCTTTGCCGAGCTGCTTTTCTGAACCGGCGATCCATAGCCATGAGCACCCAATCTGGCATCCGTGTGCAACGAGAACCCTTCGACGTCGCCGCCGTCATCGACGGCCTGCGTGCCGGTAATCCCGCGGTCGGTGCCATCGCGAGCTTCATCGGCCTGGTGCGTGATTTGAACGACGGCGCGCCGGTGACCAGCATGACCCTGGAGCACTATCCGGGTATGACAGAGAAGGCCTTGGAGGCGATCGTCGCCGAGGCGAATGAGCGCTGGGATCTGATCGATGCGGCCGTTGTGCACCGGGTCGGCGAGCTGCGTCCCACGGACGCCATCGTGCTGGTGGCCGTAGCCAGCGCGCACCGCAACGACGCTTTCCAGGCCTGTGAGTTCATTATGGATTTTCTCAAGACCCGGGCGCCCTTCTGGAAGAAGGAAGAAAATTCCCAAGAGGCAAGATGGGTGGAGTCCCGCGCCAGTGACACGCGGGCCGCCGAGCGCTGGAAGACCTGATTCCCCGCCGAATTGGTGCAAAGCACAAAAATGTGTTGACAGCAGGATCCGGGAGCGTTATGTTGCGGTGCATCAATTGATGCACCGCACAATTGCCCGGATTTTCAACGATTTGCCCACACGGTGGGCAGCAGAGGTAACAAACATGGACACATCAGTAAGCAATGTCTTCGAGAATGTCACCGAGGCCCACAAGAAGGCGGTCGACGCCCTCATGGGTTTCAACAAGATCGCCGTGCGCACCCAGGGTTTGCTGGCAGGTCAGCAGCTGGCCGCCATGGAGAAGCTTTTCGACGCCGGCAGCAGGAATCTGCAGCTGGTCAGCGAGTCCCGTGATCCCAAGGAGCTGATGGCGCGTCAGACCGAGGTTGCCGTGGAGCTCGGCGAGACGCTGGTGGCCGTGGCTCAGGAAGCCATGGAGATCCAGGCCCAGGCCCGTGACGAGGTCGCGACGCTGGTCGAGGATGGCTTGAAGGCCGTCAACGTTCCCGCGATCGTCAAGACCACCAAGACTCCCAAGAAGGCTGCTTGAGCTTCGAGGGGACGAGGGGACAGATTTTAATCTGTCCCCTTGGTCTCAGACCGGCACGATCCCCAGCTACGTCCCCGCCTCTAACTCAGGCAAATAAAAAAGGCGCCACCGGCGCCTTTTTTTGTTTGTTTCATCCGCCGAACCCAAGGGGACAGATTGAAATCTGTCCCCTCCTGTCCCCTCCATCTCAATACATATGCTGTCCACCATTGATCGACATGGTCGATCCGGTAACGAAGCCGGCCTCGTCGGCCACTAGGAACAGCACGCCGCGGGCAATTTCCTCGGCATGGCCGAGCCGGCCCACGGGAATACCGGAGATGATCTTCTCCAGCACTCGCTCGGGCACGGCGCGCACCATGTCGGTGTCGATGTAGCCGGGGGCGATGGCGTTCACCGTCACGCCTTTGGCGGCGCCTTCCTGGGCCAGAGCCTTGGTGAAGCCGTGGATCCCCGACTTGGCCGCGGCGTAGTTCACCTGGCCGTACTGACCGGCCTGGCCGTTCACCGAGCCGATGTTGACGATGCGTCCGAAGCCGCGTTCGCGCATGCCCTCGATGACGCAATGGCACATGTTGAAACACGAGCTCAGGTTGGTCTGGATGACACTGTTCCACTGTTCGAAGGACATGCGGTGCAGGGTGCCGTCCCGGGTGATGCCGGCGTTGTTGACCAGAATATCCACCGGGCCGAGGTCGCCGACAATTTTCTCCACCGATTCGGCGCATTGCCCGTAATCCGAGACGTCGAACTTGTAGGCTGCGATGCCGGTCTTCTCGGTGAAGCGTTCGGCCGCTTCGTCGTTTCCGGCGTAGGTCGCCGCGACGTCGTACCCGGCATCCTTCAATCCCACCGAGATGGCTTCACCGATACCGCGGGTGCCGCCGGTCACAATTGCTACGCGTGACATGGTTGTTGCTCCTTACTCCCTGGGAGTGATTTGTTCTTTGTAAACTCAGTCGCGCTCCACGCACATGGCGATTCCCATGCCGCCGCCGATGCAAAGGGTGGCGAGACCCTTCTTGGCATCGCGCTGCTGCATGCCGTAGAGCAGGGTGATGAGCACCCGCGCTCCGGAAGCACCCACCGGGTGTCCCAGGGCGATGGCGCCGCCTTTGACGTTGACCTTTTCCGTATCCCAGCCGAGATCCTTGTTGACCGCGCAAGCCTGGGCGGCGAACGCTTCGTTGGCCTCGATGAGATCCAGATCGCCGATATTCCAGCCGGCCTTCTCCAGGGCGGCACGGCTGGCGGGGATCGGGCCGCTGCCCATGATCGCCGGGTCCACGCCCGCGGTTGCCCAGGAGACGATGCGTGCCATCGGCGTGATGCCACGCTTGTCTGCTTCCGCCGCGCTCATCAGCACCAGCGCCGCGCCGCCGTCGTTGATGCCCGAGGCGTTGCCGGCGGTGACCGTGCCTTCCTTGTCGAAGGCCGGGCGCAGTCCCGCCAGGCCTTCCGCGGTGGTGCCGTGCTTGGGATACTCGTCGGCGGAGACGACCGTCTCGCCGCGCCGTGACTTGATCGTGACCGGCGTCAGCTCGGCGTCGAATTCACCGGCCTTCTGGGCCTTCTCGGCCTTCTGCTGGGAGTGAGCGGCGAAGGCGTCCTGCTCTTCGCGGGTAATCTGCCACTTCTCGGCCACGTTCTCGGCGGTGTTGCCCATGTGGTAGCCGTTGAAAGCATCCCACAGGCCGTCTTTGATCATGGTGTCGACGAGTTTGGTGTCGCCCAGTTTCTGGCCGTTCCTCAAGTGCACGCAGTGGGGTGCCTGGCTCATGTTTTCCTGGCCGCCGGCAACCACCACCTCGCTGTCGCCCACCTTGATGGCCTGGTAACCCAGGGCCACGGCGCGCAGGCCCGAGCCACACAGCTGGTTGATGTTGTAGGCGGTCTTCTCCACCGGAATGCCGGCACCCACAGCCGCCTGGCGTGCAGGGTTCTGGCCCGTGCCGGCGGTGAGAATCTGGCCCATGATCACTTCGCTGACGTCCTCGGGACTGACGCCGGCGCGTTTCAGCGCCTCGGCAATGGCCACTTCACCGAGATAAGAAGCGCTCACCGACGACAGTGCGCCGTTGAAGGCGCCGATAGGGGTGCGGGCAGCGGATGCGATGACGACGTCGTTCATTGTTGGATCCCCTCCATGAAGCGTGGATGTCATTTGAATGGTGACATTATACGGTGAAAATGGTGCGTTGCAACATAGGTTCGCCGCCGGCCCCTTCAGGGGGATGCGGCGAGGCTTTGCTCCAGTATATCCAGACCGCGCTCCAGCTCTTGTTCTTCGATAGTGAGCGCCGGCGCCAGAGTGACGATGCGTCCCATGGATATCTTGAAACTCAAGCCGCGGGCCAGGCAACGGTACATGAGAGTCTCGGCGAGGGCCGACGCGCCCCCGTCGCTCTCGGGCGCGAGCTCCACTCCCACAAGCAGACCGATGCCCCGCACGTCGCGAATGCGGGTGTCAGCGTCGGCAATCTCCCGCAGCCGCGTGACTGCCCGCCCGCCGAGCTCCCTCGCCCGCGCCAGCAGGCCCTCGTCCTCGATGACGCCCAAGGTGGCGAGGCCGGCGGCGCAGCCCACCGGGCTCTTTTCGTGGGTGTAGTGGCCGAGAGCGCGATCCGGCGACACGTCCAACGCTTCGCGCACGATGAGCGCGGCGAGGGGGTAGACACCGCCGCCCAGACCCTTACCGATGACCAGCATGTCCGGCACGATGTCGTAATGCTCGCAGGCGAACATCGCACCGGTGCGGCCGAGGGCGGTGGGGATTTCGTCCAGTATCAACAGGGCACCATGGCGATCGCAGGCTTCGCGCACGATGCGCCAATAGTCCCGGGGCGGCACATAGGGTGTGGAGCGCACGGTTTCAGAGACCACCGCAGCCACATCGCCTTCTTTCTCGAGCACGTAGTCCACGTAGTGCGCGCACTTCAGATTGCAGCTCGCGCCGCAGTCGAAGGGGCAGTGCATGGGGTCCGGCGGCGGCACGTGCTCGGTGCCGGACAGCAGCGGGCCGATGTTCTGCCGGAACAGGGATTCGCCGCCGACGGACACGGCGTCCAGGGAAGCGCCGTGAAAGGAATCCCACATGGACACGGTCTTGTGGCGGCCGGTGGCGGCGCGCGCCACCTTCAGGGCCATGCCGATGGCACTGCTGCCGCCGGGCGCGAACAGAACCCTGGCGAGATCGCCCGGTGCCAGCTCGGCGAGCTTTTGCGCAAGCTCTATGGCGGTCACGTTGGTGTAACGGCGGGTGCAGAAGGGCAGCTCGTCGAGCTGACGCTTCACCGCCGCCACCACCCGCGGGTGGCCGAAGCCCACCTGATGCACGCTGTTGCCGTGAAAATCCAGAATCCGCCTGCCATCCAGATTCTCGATTTCGGCACCCTCGGCATGCCCGAGCACATCCAGGCACGGGGTCGACAGGGACTGGTGCAGAAATACACGGGCGTCCGCGTCCAGCCAGGTACGGCTTTCCGCCGACACATGCTGCTCCAACCACGCCGAGCGTTGGCGGGAGAGATTGGATTCACCCTCGGAGAGCAGGCCCGGACTGGCGGCGCTGCTTTTGGTTTTTTGCGAGGGCTTCGTCATGGGCGCAAGATTCTCGTCCGTCGGCGGCGACGCGCGCGAGGCAACGTTGCGCGGATGGTAGATTACGGATCTGCCCTGCAAAGCAGGAAGATTTTTTGCAAGACTACACCCTCAAACCGCAGGATACACGGCATCGGCGGCGGGCATCCGGCGGCCACGGCAGCGCCTTCCACCCGGCCCCGTGAGCGGGCTGGGAACCGTTCTGGTGACCGGCGCCACGGGGACCGTGGGCAGTGTCCTGGCACGCTTGCTCGCGGAGAACGGCACCTCGGTGCGTGCCGTGTCCCGGCGTGGCTTGTCGCCCGATCCAAAGGCCAAGGGCATCGATGCCCGGGCCGTCGATCTGCGCGAACCGCAGGCCGTAGCGGCGGCACTGACCGGTGTGCAACGGTTGTTTCTCGCCACACCCCTGGAAGAGGATATGGCCGCGGTGGCGGCACGGGTTGTGGAGCAGGCGCGCCGTGCCGGCGTCCGGCAGGTAGTGCGATTGTCGGCGTTCGGCGCCGGCGGCGGCGCCACGCGGTTGGCGGCGATTCACGCGCAGACCGAAGAGTGTCTGCGCCGCAGCGGTCTTGCCTGGGTGTCTTTGAGGCCCAACGCCTTCATGCAGAATACCATCGGTGAATTCGCCGGCAGCATTCGCCGTCACAGCCGTTTTCACGCTCCCCAGGGCGATGGCCGGGTGAGCGTCATCGATGCCAGGGACGTCGCCGCGGTAGCTGCGCGGCTGTTGACGCAATCGCCGCCAACCACCGGCTGCTTCGATCTCACCGGACCGGAAGCGCTCTCCAACCACGACATCGCCAGCCTGCTTACGCAGGCGCTGGGGCATCCCGTCGACTACCTCGACACGCCGCCCGGCGAGACGCGCGCGACACTACTCGCCGCGGGGGCGTCCCGGTGGCTCACGGACATCGTCATGGAGCTCTACGAATTGAGTGCCCGCGGTGGTGCGGCGCGGGTCAGCTCGCAGGTATCGGAGTTGCTCGGGCGCCCGCCCATCGCGTTCCGGCAGTTCGCAGCCGATCACGTCGACGCATTTCGTTGACCGGTTGCCCGTGATCAGTGATCCGGTGAATGCGGCCGTGGCGTCTTGCTCATGCCGATGCGGCCGATGCCGGGTAGCTTGACGGCCGGGTGCAGGATATCGACACCGAAGTTCAAGGAGAGAATGTTCAGTTCCAGGCCTTCCTCGCGGGCGATCGTGATCCCCAGCAAACCGTAGAGCGAGAGCTGACCACCGGTACCGCTGGGCGCGCGCTCGATGATGCTGCCGTTGGTGAGAAAGTCTTTGCCGATGGCGGTGGAGGGCAGGTCTAGGACCAGCTCCGGCACCTCGCGCCCCACGTGGGCGGTGAAAGTATTGCTGTTGGGGCCGGGCCACATACCGTACTCGCGGTCGTAGGGATAGCTTGCCACCGCCGCTTCGATGCGCGGAATGGCGGCCGCCGCCCGCTCGCCGCGTAGATCCACGAGCAGTTCGGGACGACTGCCGTACCACAGGCGATCCGGAATATCCGGCGTCGAGATCACCACCGGCAAGTTCTGGTACCTTCTCCAGCCCATCACCTGGTGCACGGTGTAGTAACCGGCATCGCGGGGCTTGGTGGCGATCCAGGTGTGCACCGCCAGCGCACCGCGCCAGTTGAACGCCCGCGCCGCGTAGACCTGCACCACGGCTTGCGGTGTGCCGTGTGGATCAGGTGCCACGCCTGCACTGGATCGATCCGCCGTTCGCCAATCCTGACCGATGTTCACGTTGCCACAGGAGACCGCCAATATCGGGCCCGCCAGTAGCGCACCCAAGACCATAGCCAAACGCCTGAGCCACCTCATGAGTGCGCGCGCCGCCGCAGCTCCGCCAGCAGATCCTCGCCGATCTCGACGCCGTGCGCACGCGCCGCGGCACGGTTGGCGTGACGCCGTTCGCCAGGCAGGCGCGTGCCCGGTTGAGAAAGCACTTGTGCCGCCAGCGCTTCGACGCGATCCAGAAATGCTTGCCCGCCGAAAGCCCTCGGATCGATGACCACGAAGGTCTGCGCGATGCGCGGCGGTGGCCCGTCGGCGGTGAAGAAAGAGCTCGCCTCGTAAGCGAAGTTGGCGCCTGCCAGTGCCGCCGTCAACAGCTCCACCATCATCGCCAGCGCCGCGCCCTTGGCTTCACCCATGGGCAGCATGGTGCCGGCCATTGCCGCGCGCGCATCGGTGGTGGCGTGGCCTTCGGCGTCCAGCGCCCAGCCCTCAGGAATAGCCTCGCCGCGTTTTTCCGCCAGCATGATCTTGCCGCGGGGCACCGCGCTCAGTGACAAATCCACGATGATCGGCGGATGTCCCCGGCGCGGGCAGGCGCAGCCAATGGGATTGGTGCCGAAGCTGCCCCGCGTGCCGCCCCACGGTGCGATAGCCGCCGGCGTGTTGCTGAACCCCAGAGCCAGCAGTTCGCGATCGGCAACGCTTTCAAGATGGTAGCCGCAGGCACCGCAGTGATGGGAGTTACCGATGGAGACCGCGGCGACGCCGATCTCAGCGGCCACGTCCACGGCCCGCTCAAGGCCCAACCGAATCGCCGGATAAGCAAAGCCATCGGCAGCATCCACGCGAACGGCTGCGGCGGCAGGCTGTTCAAGTACCGGAGTCGCGTGACCGTCCACTTTCCTGCTGGCCGCCTGGTCGGCATAGAAGGGCACCCGGGAGACTCCGTGAGAGGCAAGGCCATCGGCGTCCGCCGCCACCAGGGCTGCGGCGACGATGCCCGCGTTGGCTTCGGAGGTATTACCCGCGACCAGCGCGCGAATCGCCAACTCTTCGAGGGCCTCCAGATCGATCTTACTCATGGGTCCTGCACGCTGCCGTCAGCAAACCAACGCCTGCCGATTCTATCAGTGACGCCCATGGGCGATGAGAGATCCTTACCCGCTCAGATGCTATGGTGTGAGCCAGATGACGGAGCTCGTCACCTTCCTGCCATTCGCCATCCTCGCGTTACTCGTCGGAGTCTTCATCGGCTGTGTCGGTATCGGCGGCGTTCTGCTGGTCCCGGGCCTGGTCTATCTGGTGGGCATGGACGTGCAGGTGGCCATCGCCACCTGCATGCTCAGCTACTTGTTCAGCGGCGCCGTGGGCGCCGTCGAGTATGCGCGGCGTGGCTCCATTCAGTGGTCCATGGCCGTGTGGTTGTGCGTGGGCGCCATGCCCGGGGCCTATCTGGGCGCGGCCACGGTGTCGGTGCTGTCGGCACGCTGGCTGGAGGCCATCATCGCGGCGCTGGTGCTGTTTTCCGGAATCTACGCGCTGCGCCAGCGGATACCCGAGGTAAGCCGGAGCGCTTTTCCCGGCGCCGCCGGTCTCGGCGTCGTCGGCGGCGTGACCGGTTTCGGCTCGGCGCTCAGCGGCACCGGTGGACCGCTGGTATTAATCCCTATTCTGGTATGGATGAAGCTACCGTTGTTGACCGCGGTGGGATTGAGCCAGGTCATCCAGCTGCCCATCGCGGCGCTGGCCACCGTCGGTAACTTTCAACACGGCGAGGTGGACGTGACGGCGAGCCTCGCCATCGCCGTGCTGCTGATGCTGGGAGTCGTCGCTGGTGTCCGCGTCGCCCATCGTCTGTCTGCGGAGTTGCTGAAACGCATCGTCGCCCTGGTGCTGATGGCGGTTGGTGTAGCCATGGTCATTCGGATTGTCTACGGGATTTGGGCAAGCGCCCAGGCTTGAGCCGGCGCGGGGGAACAAGCACGTCGTGGGGCCGGTCAGATAACAGGGGTACGCAATGAACTCGATCCGCCGATTCCTGGTTCCGATCTTGTGGACGATGTCCATGTTGGCTGGCGCCCCACCGGTCTGGAGCGCGGGCAAAGCCGATGTACCGGACACAGTGAGTGCATCACCTTCAACCGGAAATGTCCCCGAGGTGCCTCGTGCCTCCGCCGCCGGGGTGGACCCGGAGACCGTCATGCGACGAGTGCGTGCCGTCATCGAAGAGCTGAAGCGACAGGGACCCCCGCCGGTCGACTGCATGGAAGGGTAGGTTGGGCTGAGCGCAGCGAAGCCCAACATGCTGACTCAGGCGCTGCGATACAGCTTGGTCATCACGAACTCCCGGTGTCCCAGCACTTCTGCGCAGGTCAAACGTCCGTTGCAGGTGCGGATCATGATATCGATGAGTGCGTCACCGGCGTCGTCGAAAGTCATCTCACGGCGCAGGATCCCCGACACATCCAGATCCACGTGTTCCGACATCTCGCGCGCGGTGCGTGGATTGGCCGTGAGCTTGATGACCGGTTCGATGGGATTGCCGATGACGTTGCCCTGACCGGTGGGAAACAGGTGCACGGCGAAGCCGGCGGCAGCCTGTAGGGTCACGCACTCGGCCGCGGCGGACGAGGTATCCATGAAATAAAGTCCGGCGCCGGCGCCGGGCGCTTCGGCGGGTTCCAGCACGTCGATGAATTTGGTCTTCTTGCCGATCTTCTCCAGATTGCCGAAGGCCTTTTCCTCGATAGTAGTCAGCCCACCTTCGATATTGCCTTTGGTGGGCTGGCTCTCGGAAAGATCGTCGGTCTTGCAATCCTCGATGAAGGCGTTGTAGGCGGTCCAGGTTTTCATGAACTTCTCACCGATCTCCGGCGACACCGCGCGATCCTTGCACACCATCTCCGCGCCGGTGAGCTCTGATGTTTCGCCGAAGCAGGTGGTCAGGCCAAGGGGATCCAGCTTGTCGATGAGATTACCCACCGTGGGATTGGCGCCGAGGCCGGAGGTGGTATCGGACTCGCCACATTTCGTGGATATCCACAGGTCGGCGATGCTGCACTCCTCGCGCTGGAGCTCCGATGCGTGCTGCAGGAACTGGTGAGCTACCCGGGATGCGGCGGCGATGGTGTTGATGTCGCCGTTTCGTTCGATGGAAAAGCCCTGCACGGGCTTGCCGGTGGCGGCGATGCCATCGACAACACGACCGGTCCAGCCGGGCTCGATACCGATGACAATTACTGCCGCCACATTGGGATTACTGCCGGTACCGATGAGCGTTCGAAAGTGCAGTTGCAGATCCTCGCCGAACTGCAAGCGCCCGTAGTGGTGGGGTAGCGCCAGGGTGCCCTTGATATTATGAGCGACCGCTTCGCAGGCGGCGTTGGACAAATCATCCAGCGGCAGGATGACGACGTGATTGCGGATACCGACTCGGCCGTTCTCGCGGCGGTGGCCCCATATGGTTTTTGGAATTTCTTTACCGGGCATGAGCTACCACCTCTTGGTCTTGGTATTGTGGACGTGCACGTGATGGCCTTTGGCGATTGCTTGCACTGCGCGACCGATGTCGTGTCCGTACTTGTAGACGGTATCGCCTTCGGTGATGTCCTGTAACGCGACCTTGTGTCCCAGCGGAATAGGGTCCTTGGCTTCGATGGTGATGGTTTCGTCGCTGTCCATCACCCAACCGCTCAGCACCATACCGGCTTCGATGTTCTCCACGACGGCGACGCCGACGCTGTCTTCCTGGCCGTGGATCAGAATATGAGTCGTCACGATGCTCCCCCCGAGTGTTATTTTCGGTTTTCCCATTTCAGGGCGACATAGAATACAGGCCCCGCCGACATTGACAAGCTGTTCGGGCGAAAGCGCCACGGGAGGCATACGGATGATCGCAAACGCGCTCGCGGGGACCGGGCAACCGGCGGTGACGCGCGCGGCGGTGCTCGCGTGCCTGCTGGCTGTGTTCGC
>CAXMNG010000026.1:0-1087 GCA_964194585.1 Salibacteraceae bacterium
CGCACGTTCTGGTTCATCCTGAACAGGTTCCCGGGATCGTATTTGGCTTTGAGCACGGCCAGTCGCGCAAACTTTTCCGGTCCGTACGCCGCCTTGATGCGCTCGCTGCCTTCGTCGGCTTCCTCGTTGAGGTAGTTCACGTAGACTGCATTCGAAGAATAGGGCTGCATTGCTTTCCAGGTCTCACGCGTCCAGGCGATGTTCTCTTCATCTGCGGAAGCGAGTTCCCAGCCACCGAGAATCAGCAGATTGAATTCTGAGTGTCGGTGATCGAAGACCGCGTCGTCGCGGGCGACGCGCGTGGCTTCGCCGCCGATGCATTCAATGAACATCTTACAGAGCGGTGTCGGTGCTTTTCGAAATCGCTCCACCAGGATCTCCATGGCATCGCGTGGCAGATCATCGAGGAAGCTCGATTTCCAGTAGTTGCGCAACCCGGGTGGTGCGCCGGCGTCAAACAGCGTCTGTATCACGCGATACGGCGTGGGCGCGAGGTTATCGAGAATCGGAGGGCCGAACTCCCGCAATGGCGCGAAGACACGCTCACCATCTTCCACCGGACCGTTGTAGACCAAAATCAGCGCGAATACCCGGTTCCCGTCCGGCCCGGTCACGAAGCCCACCATGGCGCCGACTTGATCGGGAGCATATTGGAAAAATGCCTGGAAGTGGGCAAGCGCTTCGGTGGCGCGATCGAGGGGATGCAGCAGCATGCCCCCGAGCAGGGGAGCCACCGGGAACAGTCGAAACTCGAAGGAGGTGACAACGCCGAAATTTCCACCGCCGCCCTTGAGACCCCAGAAGAGCTCGGGATTATGCTCTGCACTGGCCGTGACCCGCTCGCCGTCGGCGGTGACCACATCCAGCGACAACAGGTTGTCACAGGCGAGCCCGTAGGAGCCCATCAACCAACCGATGCCGCCACCGAGCGTCAGCCCGGCGACACCCGTGCTGCTGATGAGACCGCCGGTCGTGGCGAGACCGAAGGCTTGGGTCTCGGCGTCGAAGTCCCCCCAGGTGGCACCGCCCTCGGCGCGTGCGATCCTCGCTTCCTGATCGACGTACACGCTGCGCATGGTCGACAAAT
>CAXMNG010000027.1:0-6770 GCA_964194585.1 Salibacteraceae bacterium
TACTTACCGATACAGAAGCGCGAGAAAATCTCCCCGAGGATATCGTCGCTGGTCACCGCACCGGTGATTTCACCGAGGGCCTGCTGGGCTTGTCGAAGCTCTTCCGCCGCCAGCTCGCCGGCTCGCTGGGTGCGCAGCACCGCGTGGGCGGCCTCGACGGCTGTCTGCGTGCGCTCCAGGGCATCCAGGTGCCTGCGCCGCGCCATGAAGGCGCCTTCCGCCTCACCGAGCTCGTAGCCTACGCATTCCTTGAGGCAGGACTCCAGTGCCTCGATACCGGCGCCGGTGGTGGCCGACAAGCGCACATGCACCTCTTCGTCTGTGCGTACGAGACCGGGATCGGTGCCGCTGAGATCGATTTTATTATTGACCACGATGCGCGAAACGCCGGCGGGTGTGCGTGCCAGAATTTCCCTGTCCGCATCAGCCACCCCGGCGCGATCGTCGATTACCAGCACCAGAGCGTCGGCGCTCTCGATGGCGTCCCAGGCACGTTCCACGCCGCGCTCCTCGACGACGTCGCCGGGTGCCCTGATCCCCGCCGTGTCGATCACGTGAAGCGGCAGGCCGTCGAGCTGGATGTGCTCGCGGATGATATCCCGGGTGGTTCCTGGAATATCGGTGACGATGGCAGAGTCGCGGCCGGCGAGCAGGTTCATGAGACTGGATTTGCCCACGTTGGGCTGGCCCGCGAGCACCACGCGCACGCCCTCCTTCAATAACACGCCGCGACCGGCGCTGGCGCGAATTTCCGCCAGCTGGCTGCGCAGTGAATTCAGGCGTTGCTCGAGCTGCGGATCGGAAAGGAAATCGACCTCTTCCTCCGGAAAATCGATGCAGGCTTCAATAAGGGCGCGCACTTCGGTCAAGGCCGCGGTGAGCGCTTGGACCCGCTGGGAAAAGGCACCGTCCAGGGAGCGCATGGCGGAACGCGCTGCTGCCCGCGAGCCGCTGTCGATGAGATCGGCCACCGCTTCCGCCTGGGATAAATCCATGCGGCCGTTGAGAAAGGCACGCTCGGAGAATTCCCCCGGCCGGGCGGGGCGGGCGCCGCGCGCCAGGGTCGCGGCCAGCAGCATGTCCATGACCACCGGGCCGCCGTGGCCCTGGAGCTCCAATACGTCCTCACCCGTAAAAGAAGCGGGCGCCGGAAAATACAAAGCCACGCCCCGGTCGATGACGCTATCGGCGTCGTCACGGAAAGCACAGTAGTGGGCCGACCGGGGAGATGGCAGGCGGCCGATGAGCGCCTCGGCGATGGCCGCCGTTGCGGGGCCGGATACACGCACGATGCCGATGCCGCCACGTCCGGGGGGGGTGGAGACCGCGGCAATCGTGTCCGTGCTGTGCATGGAAGCCTCGGCGGCCTGCCGGGGGACTAGGTAGTGCCGACGATTTTCCTGGTGATTACCCATTGCTGGGCAATGGACAGGAGGTTGTTGACGAACCAGTAGAGCACCAGTCCGGCGGGGAAAAACAGGAACAAGAAGGTGAACACGAAGGGCAGGGCCATCATGATGCGCGCCTGCATGGGATCCGGCGGAGCCGGATTGAGCCTCTGCTGGGCCAGCATGGTAATACCCATCAACACCGGCAGAACGAAAAAGGGATCGTGGACGCTGAGATCATGGATCCACAGGGTGAAAGGTGCCTGGCGCAGCGCGACACTCTCCAGCAGTACCCAGTAGAGCGAGATGAACACGGGTATCTGCACCAGGATCGGCAAACAGCCGCCGAGCGGATTGATTTTCTCTTTCTTGTACAGCTCCATCATCGCCTGATTGAGCTTCGCCTTGTCGCCGGAGAAGCGATCCCGCAGGTCCATGACCCGCGGCTGGAGCTTGCGCATGCGCGCCATGGACTTGTAGCTGGTGGCAGAAAGGTGGAAGAAAACCAGCTTGATGAGCATCGTCAAGACAATGATGGAGAAACCCCAGTTGCCTATGCGACCGTGGATCCACTCGAGTAGCCAGAACAGGGGCTCGGCGATGAGCCACAACCAGCCGTAGTCGACGGTACGTTCCAGATTCGGTGCAACCGCCTTCAAGCGCTCCTGAACTTTGGGCCCGGCGTAAAGCGTGAGTTTCACGCTGCCTGTTCCCTGGGGCGCCACGCTCAGGGCAGGTGTCATGACGCCGAGCACGTAGCGGTTGTTGGCGACGGCCTTCGAATAGTAGTAATTGCGCCCCTCGGGGGACGGAACCCAGGCGCCGGTGAAGTAATGCTGGATCATGGCGATCCAGCCGCCGGTCTCGCTACGCTTCAAATCTGCGTCGCGCATATCCGAGAAGTCGATCTTGTCGTAGGGCTTATCCGGGCCGGAGATAACGCCGCCGGTGTACGTGTAGGTGCGGAAAAGCCCCCCTTCTGCCTCCACCTCCGAGCGCTGAAACTGGCCGTACATGCGTGCGTTCCAGGGCTCACTGGAACCGTTATGCACCTCGTAGCGGACTTCGATGGTGTAACTGTCACGATGGAAGGTGTAAATCTTCGCGACCCGCACGCCGTCGTCGCTGCTCCAGTGGAGCTTCACTTTCAGGGTGTCACTACCATCAGCTAGTGTGTACTCACTCTCGGCGGCAGTGAACTCGGCATGATGATCCGGGACATTGCTGTCGACGGTGGTGGATTTACCGCGCAGACCCGTCTGGGCGATGAATATGTTCGGCGGTTGGAACTCCATGAGTGGGAAGGCCGTGTCCTTCTCAGCCAGGGACACGGGATGGTCGAGAAGGGCCAGGCGCCGAATGCCACCACCGCGTAGATTAATGTCCACATCGAGCACATCCGTGCGCACGCGGATCTTGTTGTAGGCCGGCGCCGCGGTGGCGGTGGGCATGTCCGGAGCCGACGCGAGTTCCTGATCGCCAACGGTGGGCAGCGCCGGCACGTCCTCCTCGACCACCGGGACGGGCTGTCCGCCTTCGGTGATCGCCACCGATGGCGTTGGAGGCAGGGGCTTCGGACCATAGTCCTTCTGCCAGGCTTGCCACAGGAGAAAGCCCACCACGCAAAGCGCGATCAGCAACAGATTTCTCAACTGTTCGATGGCCACGTCGTCTTTATCTCCGGCCTCAGCAGCTGCCTCTATTCCGGCAACGCTCGCTTACCTGTCGCCAGTGGTTTTCCAGGCACTCGAAGACCCTTTGGGTGTTTTTCCTGGCCAAATCGCTTCTACCAATTACCACCACGTCCAGGCCACGCAACAAGTCCTGGTGCCGGCGAAAGCTCTCACGAATGAGGCGTTTGACGCGATTGCGGTCCACCGCTCTGCGGATCTGCTTACGCGGGATCGCCAAACCAAGGCGCGCCGACTCGCACCCACTCGGACGAGCCAACACGGTGAGCGCTTTGCCGCCGGATTTCTGCGGATGCTGGAATACGCGTTGGTAGTCGCTGGCAGTCAGCAGACGCTTGTGCCGCTGGAATCGCGAACGCGGCTGCGTGTCTGGCAAGTTGTTCAGAGCGGATCGTCAAGCGGAAAGGCTGGCTCGACCTTTGGCGCGCCGGGCGTTAATTATCTTGCGGCCCGCCTTCGTCGCCATGCGGGCGCGAAAGCCATGCCGCCGCTTACGCTTCAATCTACTCGGTTGAAATGGTCGTTTCATTGCGCGGCTCCCGTAGCGCGTACCTGCAAGCGGTTTTCAATCCACGACTTGCAAAAGGGGGTGAATGCTACCGTCACGTTTCGCTGCCTGTCAATCGTGTACGGAAGCTTTCGCTGTTATGGATTAGACCAAGCAACCGTTATACACTTCCAGCCTCTCTTGTTCTCTCCAACATTGCCTTCAGGAGGACCGCGGGGGTGGGACCGACGCTGTGGAAAAGGTGTCTCGATCACCTCGAAGGAGAGTTCTCGCCACAGCAGTTCAACACCTGGATTCGACCGCTGCACGCCATCGAGGATGGCGACTCCCTGCGCCTGCTTGCCCCCAATCACTTTGTGCGCGATTGGGTCAATGAGCATCTTATCAACCGCCTGACCGAAGTATTGGCGCGCCTGCAGAACGGCCGTGCTGCAAGCATCGTCGTGCAGATCGGCAGCAAAGAGTTCGCCGGTGACCCGGAACCGACGACGGCGGCGGTCGCGGCGCCCGCGGAGACAGCGGTTCGCAGTGCTCCCAGAGGAAAGCGCCAGGGTACCGGATTACGCCCGGATTTCACCTTTGAGAATTTCGTCGAAGGCAAATCCAATCAGCTTGCACGGGCAGCGTCCATGCAGGTGGCGGAAAATCCCGGCGGCGCCTACAACCCGCTGTTCATCTACGGCGGCGTCGGGCTCGGCAAGACCCATCTGGTGCACGCCATCGGCAACGCCATGGCTCGCAGCACGCCGTCAGCCAAGGTTGTTTACCTGCATTCGGAACGCTTCGTTGCCGACATGGTGAACGCCCTGCAGCACAACGCCATTAACGATTTCAAGCGCCACTACCGATCCGCCGATGCGCTGCTAATCGATGACATTCAGTTCTTTGCACGCAAGGAACGTTCCCAGGAGGAGTTCTTTCACACCTTCAACGCGCTGCTCGAGGGACAGCAGCAGGTGGTGCTCACTTGCGACCGCTACCCCAAGGAAGTGGAAGGTCTGGAAGAACGGCTCAAGTCGCGTTTCGGCTGGGGGCTGCCGGTGGCCATCGAACCCCCGGAGCTGGAAACCCGCGCCGCCATTCTGATGCGCAAAGCGGCTCTCGCCGACGTGGAGATCGAGTACGACGTGGCCCTGTTCATCGCCCAGCGAATCCGCTCCAACGTGCGTGAACTGGAAGGGGCGCTGCGCCGGGTGATCGCTACCTCTCAGTTCATGGGCCAGGCCATCGATCTGGATCTCGCCAAGGAAGCTCTGCGTGATCTGCTGGCTCTGCACGCCCGCATGGTCACCATCGAGAATATTCAAAAGACAGTCGCTGAGTACTACAAACTGCGGGTTGCCGACATGGTGTCGAAGCGCAGAACCCGCTCCATCGCGCGGCCGCGGCAGATTTCCATGGCCCTCGCCAAGGAACTCACCAATCACAGTCTGCCTGAAATCGGTGACGCTTTCGGTGGCCGCGATCACACGACGGTTTTGCACGCCTGTCGCAAAGTAGCGGAGCTCAGGGAGAACAACGCCACCATCAACGAAGAGTACACGGTACTGCTCAGGAGTCTCAGTAGTTGATGTCGACAGGTTGTGGATAAGATGGGGTTATCCCCAGCGACAGATGTTGTGCACATTTCGTCCACAGGCGGCACCGGTGCTTCGAGGGTCGAAGTATCGGTCCTTATGCATTCCAGAACGTACTGATTACTATACCTTTTATTCGGTTATCCACAGATTCGGCCGGGTCTAATAATTACAGTAATAGATTAGGATCTTTAAATATGAAATTTACTATGCACCGTGAAAACCTCCTGAAACCACTGCAGGCGGTTCAAGGTGTGGTGGAACGCCGGCAAACCCTCCCCATCCTGGCGAACTTCCTGCTTACCATCGACGGCGGGCAGCTGTCGGTTACGGCTACGGACATGGAGCTCGAGTTGGTAGCCAGTACCGAGTTGCCGGATGCGGAGGCGGGCGAGGTGACGGTGCCGGCCCGAAAGTTGGTAGATATCTGCCGTTCTCTACCGGCTGATGCCGAAATTCGCTTGGAAGTGGACGGCGAGCGGGCGCTGGTACGATCCGGACGTAGTCGTTTTACGCTGACGACATTGCCGGCGGTGGACTACCCGAGCAGCGACAGCCTCACCGGGGAGCTTCGGGTGACGGTCAAGGAGGGGCAGCTGAGACGTCTCCTGGAGCTGACTCATTTCGCCATGGCGCATCAGGACGTGCGGTATTACCTGAACGGGTTGCTTCTGGATATCGGCGAAGGGCTTCTGCGTGCGGTGGCCACCGACGGTCATCGTCTGGCGATCGCGGAGATCCCTGTGCAGACCGGGGATGCGGCGCGCCAGGTGATCGTGCCACGCAAGGGCATCAGCGAGCTTCTGCGTCTTCTGGGCAACGGCGACGAGGAGGTCATCATCGATGTGGGCAGCAATGCCATCCAGATAGCACTGCCGGAGGTTCGTCTCACCAGTAAGCTCATCGACGGCAAGTTTCCCGACTACCGGCGGGTGGTGCCCAAAGGCGAAGACAGTGATAAGACGGTGGTCGTGGATCGGGAACGGGTGCGCCAGGCCCTGGCGCGGGCGGCGATTCTGTCCAACGACAAGTATCGGGCCGTGCGCTTGTGTCTGGAGCCCAATGTGCTGCGGGTGGTAGCCAATAATCCTGAGCAGGAAGAAGCCGAGGACGAGGTAGAGGTGGCCTACGAAGGCGAAGGGTTGGAGATTGGTTTCAACGTCTCCTACCTCATTGATGCGCTGACGGCTTTGCCCGGCGAAGAAGCGGAGATCCATCTGGGGGATTCCAGCAGCAGCTGTTTGATCACGCCCAAAGGGGAAGGCGATTGCCAGTACGTGGTCATGCCCATGCGCCTCTAGGCTGGATTATTCATGAACTCAGGCTGCAGACGCGGTTTTGCCCGTATCGGCGGCATGGCGCCAGGAAAACCCATTTTACCGGCCTGTGGGTACGCGGTGGCGCGTTGATGCATCGTTCAGGCTAGCTCCAGGTGCGTTTGGACCAGATAGAGGTCCGGAACATTCGGGTCTTGTCTGCGCTGGACTGTGTGCCGGCTGAAGGACTGAACGTCTTCGTGGGCGCCAATGGCAGTGGTAAAACCAGTATTCTGGAAGCTATTCACCTGCTCGGCAGCGGCCGCTCGTTTCGCACCCATCGTCTGGCG
>CAXMNG010000028.1:0-22178 GCA_964194585.1 Salibacteraceae bacterium
GCCCTGCGCGGCCTCGGCGTCGGCCGCGGCGATCGCGTCGCCATCATCCTGCCCCAGCGCGAAGAAACCGTCATCGCGCACATTGCCGTGTACAAGCTCGGCGCCGTCGCACTGCCCCTTTCGGTCCTGTTCGGGCCGGACGCTCTGGAGTACCGCCTGAGCGACAGCGGCGCGAAGATCGCCATCAGCGTGTCCGGCCACACGGACATGCTCAATGAAATCCGGCCGCGTCTGCCCGCGCTGGAAACCATCGTCGTGTGCGACCCCGACCCGGGCGCCGCCGGCCAGTCATTCCAGGCGCTGCTGGGCTCGGCGTCCGAACGTTTCCAGCCCGTGCAGACCCGCAGCGACGAGGCCGCCATGCTCATCTATACCTCCGGCACCACCGGACCGCCCAAGGGCGCTCTTAATGGGCACCGGTGCCTGCTGGGAAATCTCCCGGGCTTCGAGCTGTCGCAGAACTTTTACCCCCGGGAACAGGATCTCATGTGGACGCCGGCGGACTGGGCCTGGACCGGGGGCTTGCTGGACGCGCTGCTGCCGGCGCTGCACTACGGTGTCCCGGTGCTCGGTCACGTGGGCGGACGATTCGATCCGGAGCACGCCTGCCGACTCATGGGCAAGTACGGCGTGCGCAACGCCTTCATTCCGCCCACCGCCATGAAGATGCTGATGCAGGTGGAGAGCCCCAAGCAGAAACACGGCCTCGGGCTGCGCTCCATCATGTCCGCCGGCGAGCAAGTGGGTACGGAGGTAGTACGCTGGGCCCGCGAGGAGCTCGACGTCGGCGTGAACGAGATGTGGGGACAAACGGAGTTCAACTACCTGGTCGGCAACTGTGCGCAAATCATGGCGGTGCGACCCGGCTCCATGGGCAAGCCCTACCCGGGGCACAACGTCGAGCCCGTGGACACGTCGGGCAAGCCGATGCCCGACGGCGAAGTCGGTGAGCTCGCGGCCCGGCGCGACGACCCGGTTTTCTTCCTCGGCTATTGGGGTCAGGAGAACGCGACCCGCGAAAAGTTCGTCGGCGACTATTGGGGGACCGGCGATCTGGGCTACCGGGACTCGGACGGTTACCTGTGGTTCGTGGGACGCAAAGACGACGTCATTTCCAGCGCCGGTCACCGAATCGGACCGGGAGAAATCGAGGACTGTCTCATCAAGCACGAAGCCGTGGCCCAGGCCGCCGTGGTCGGCAGCCCCGACGCGTTGCGCGGCGAAATCGTCAAAGCCTTCATCATTCTCGCCGAAGGGCAAACACCGTCGCAGACCCTTGCGCAGAGCATCCAGCAGAACGTCAAGCAACGTCTCGCCGCTCACGAGTATCCCCGGGAGATCGAGTTCGTCGATTCGCTGCCCATGACCACCACGGGGAAAATCCGCCGTATCGCGCTTCGAGAGCGCGAGATCGAACGCAAGCGCGATGGATGAAGCGCGCCGCCGTCACACCCCCTATGCCCACTCCCTTGAAGTACGATCCCGACGTTGCCATCGAACGGCTGTCGGCGGTGGACGAAAAGCTGGCCCGGCTGATTGCGCGGGTAGGCCCCTTTGCCATGCCCACCCGCGAGACCATGAGCCCCTTCCAGATGCTGCTGCACGCCATCGTCTATCAGCAGATCACGGGCAAGGCGGCGGCCAGCATCCATGCACGGCTCTTAGCCCTGTTCCCCGGCGGTAAGCCGGGTCCGCGCAGGATGCAGAAGCTCTCCGACGAGGCGCTGCGCGCCGCGGGCATGTCGCGACCGAAACAGCGCGCGGCCCGGGATCTCGCGGACAAAGCGCTGGACGGGACCGTGCCGACCCGCCGGCAACTGGAGCGCATGGACGATGACGCCATCATCGCGCGTCTCGTTCGGATACGGGGTATCGGTCAATGGAGCGCCGAGATGATGCTGATCTTTCAACTCGGCCGACCGGATATTTTACCAGTTACGGATCTCGGTGTGCGCAAAGGCTTTCAGCTGTCCCACGGCGGCGCCGAGCTGCCCGAGCCGAAGAAGCTGCTCCGCTACGGCGAACGCTGGCGCCCTTACCGATCGGTGGCCGCCTGGTACCTGTGGCAGGCGAACTATCTGCCGTAGAATCCGTGATTCATTCTTCGCTCAGCAATCAGGCGACCGCCCATGATCGATCTCTATACCTGGCCAACGCCCAACGGTCACAAAGTACACATCATGCTCGAGGAAATCGGCCTCGAATACCGCGTGATACCCGTGGACATCAACCAGGGAGCTCAATTCGAGCCGGACTTCCTGGCCATCAGTCCCAACAACAAGATGCCGGCGATGATCGATCACGATGGACCGAACGGCGAGAGCTACCCGCTGTTCGAATCCGGCGCCATACTCCTGTATCTCGCGGAGAAGACCGGTCGGCTCTTAGCGAAGGACATGGCGGGCCGCTACCGCGTCATTCAATGGCTGATGTTTCAGATGGGCGGTATCGGTCCACTGCTCGGCCAGACCCATCACTTCCGCGTGTACGCCCCGGAACGGATCCCTTATGCCGTCCATCGCTACACCAACGAAGCGGCACGCCTGTACGCGGTAATGGATCGCAGGCTCGCCGAAAGTGAGTATCTCGCTGACGCGTATTCCATCGCGGACATCGCCTGTTTTCCCTGGCTTCGCCGGCCCGAAAGGCAGGGGCAACGCCACGAAGATTTCCCCAACCTAAAGCGCTGGTTCGACGCCATCGCCGCGCGCCCGGCGGTGCAACGCGGCGTAGCGGTGCTCGCCGAGCATCAGCGCGCGGGTCCCATATCGGCCGAGGCGCGGGAGAATCTCTTCGGCGCGACCCAGTACAAGGGGCGCTCATGAGCGGCGAAGCCAGGATTCTTTCCATCGACCAGGGCACCACCAGCAGCCGCGCCATCGTCTTCGATGCCACGGGCAAAGCGCATGCAACGGCACAGAAGGAGTTTGCCCAGCACTATCCCAACGATGGCTGGGTGGAGCACGATCCGGAAGAGATCTGGTCCACGACCCTGGACGTGTGCCGGCAAGTGAGCGCGGCTGTCGATGGGGCGTCCATCGCCGCCATCGGAATTACCAACCAGCGGGAGACCACCATCGTCTGGGACAGGGGTACGGGCAAGCCGGTGTACCGCGCCATCGTCTGGCAGGACCGCCGCACCGCCGAGCACTGCGAGCGGCTGCGCGCGGCCAATCACGAGGACCTGGTTGCCCGCAAGACGGGGCTACTCCTGGATCCGTATTTCTCCGCGACCAAGATCGCCTGGATTCTCGACAACGTCGACGGCGCGCGCGCCAAGGCGGAGCGCGGCGACCTGGCCTTCGGCACCGTGGACTGCTTTCTGCTGTGGCGCCTGACCGGCGGGCAGGAGCACGCGACGGACGCCACCAATGCATCGCGAACGATGCTGTTCGACATCCATTCCCAGTCCTGGGACGAGGAGCTTCTGGATCTCTTCCGCGTGCCCCGCGGCATTTTGCCCGAGGTGCGTGATTGCGCAGCGCACTTCGGCGAAACGCAAGCCGAGTTACTGGGGCGGACGATACCGGTGACCGGCATCGCCGGCGACCAGCAGGCGGCGGCGGTGGGCCAGGCGTGCTTTTCTCCCGGCATGATCAAGAGCACCTACGGCACCGGCTGTTTCGTGCTGGTCAATACCGGCGATGAAGCAGTGCGCTCCCGTAATCGCCTGCTGACCACCGTGTGTTACCGGCTGAACGGCAAGGTGACCTACGCCATCGAAGGATCGATCTTTATCGCCGGCGCCGCCGTGCAGTGGTTGCGGGACGGCCTCGGTCTCATCCAGTCGGCTTCCGAGACCGAGGCGCTGGCCAGCAGCCTTGCGGACAACCGCGGTGTGTATCTGGTACCTGCCTTCACCGGCCTCGGAGCGCCCTACTGGGACGCCCACGCACGGGGCGGTCTGTTCGGCATCACCCGCGACACGGGCGTGGCCGAGATCGTCAGGGCCACGGTGGAGTCGGTTTGCTACCAGACCCGGGATCTGCTCCAGGCCGTCGCCAACGACGTCGCTACGAATCTCACCGCGCTGCGCGTAGACGGCGGTATGGTTGCCAACGACTGGCTGATGCAGTTCCTCGCCGATATCGTCGACCTGCGGGTGGAACGGCCGGTGGTGACAGAAACCACGGCGTTGGGCGCCGCCTATCTCGCCGGCGTCCAAGCGGGCGTGTTCGAGTCACTGGACGATGTCACCGCCAACTGGCGTCGGGATCGCAGCTTCGAGCCGACAATGAACGCGAGCGAGCGCAAGCACCTGGTGGCGGGATGGTCGAAAGCGGTATCCCGTATTCGGGAATCCTAGACCGCGTATTGGATCGGAGCTCGGATTGCTCGCGGCGCGCAGATGAATCGCTTCGTGGAAAACTTACACGTTCTGCCCGTCACACGCCGCTGACTCTGCCTCTGACCTGAACTTCGGCACCTTTGGCTTCATCCGCTGCGTCGGTGAGGTATTCGGGAAAGCCCTCGGCGCGAAGATCGTCCCCGCAATCATCTTCCAGACGTTTGACTACCATCGACGACCATACTCTGGGGCCATAACGTTTCAGCGCATCGCGCATGATGGCGACACACAGCGGCGACAGTTCCAGGGGAACATCGTGCTTGTTTCCCAATTCATCAAACAAGGTCAAATCCTTTACTTCATGATCCATCGTAAAATTGATGTTGTAGCTGCCATTGAGAATCACCTGGCCTTCGGTTTCATGAACAAAGGAATTACCCGACGAAATTCGAATCGCTTCATAGGCGACACCCAGATCGACCCCGGCTTTTTTCGCAACCATGAAGGCTTCGCCGGTTGCGATAAGCTGTACCCCGGCGAGGTAGTTGGTCGTCACTTTCATGATGGACGCGGTTCCCAATGGGCCGGTATGCAGGATGTCCCCTCCGATGGTGGCCAACAAGGGAAACACCTTTTCGAATGCGGCACGTTCGCCACCAGCGAAAATGGCGATATTGCCCGTTGCCGCACGATGACAGCCACCGGACACCGGGCAGTCCACGGGTATGGCACCTTTGTCTTTCACCAGGGTGCCCAGGCGGCGAATTTCATCGGCGTCCGTGGAACTCATCTCCAGCCAGATCTTTCCTTCCGACAAGCCTTCGATCACACCATCCGGCTCCTCCATCACCTGAGCGGATACCGCCGGGGAGGGCAGACAGGTGATGATCACATCCGATGCCAACGCCATGGATCGACCGCCCTCACCCCAGCTCGCCCCCATCTGCAACAAGGGGTCGGCCTGGCTGCGATCAAGATCGCGCACACTGAGCGAATATCCGTTGCGAATCAGACTGCCCGCCAGTTTGCCGCCCACATTGCCTAACCCGATAAAGCCGATGTTCATCTTTCAGTAATGTTCATAATCGGTACCGCAAGATTATTTCTCCAATCAAGCACAGATCGCCATATCCGATCCGTCTTCCCATTTTTTCTGTTCGAAAATCGGCCCCTTGTAGGCACCGGACAGGATGGCTTCACGGGCCTTTGCCCAGCTTTTCTTCCAGCCACCGGATCGCGCAATTCGTTCTCGGGGTTGGCGCGGCTGCGAGCGACGAAGCTCGGGAAGGCGGGTCGTCCCGTAGGCTTGCCGGACACGCTGTAACGCAGATCAAAGCTCCAGCGCAGGCCGTTGGAGCGGTTCGGCAAGGCGCAATGGATATTATTCTTGTCGAACAGAATCACCCCACCTTTCCTGAGCGGCAAAGGCTGTGGTTCACGGTCGCCGATGAGAACATCGGGCACGTACATCTCAGCGGCAATGAGCTTGCCAGGGCAATGCCGGAGCGTGCCACCCTTGTGGCTGCCGGGAATCGACATCAGACAGCCGTTCTCCACGGTCGCCTCGGTCATGGCGACCCAGAGGGTCAGCATCTGCGTCTCGTCCGCATCCGGGGTCAGGGCCACCGTATCCTGATGCCAGGTCGTGGCCCCTACATTGGAATGTTCAGCCCGTTCCGGGTCCATCCATCGTAGCGGAGGCTTCATCCGCACCTGCTGCACCGGGTTCGACGTCAGTTCCCCGCCCAGCAAGCTCTCGGCCACATCCAGCAGTTTCGGGTTCCTGAGCAAAGCGAATGCGGCCGGGCCGTCATGCATGACAAATTCCGCCTCATTGATCTCGCCATTGATCAGGGGCAGTGAAATATTGAAATAGCGATGCAGTTCCGGGAATTCCCCAAGAATACGGCCAAAGCGATCGCCAAAAGCCAATGCTTCGAAATCGCTGGAGATGATTCCCCCGGCAAAAAGATCTGCAGCCACTCGATCCAGGAGCCGCGCATATTCCTCCTCCAGGGGCGCGAGATCCGCTTCCACCAGCAGGCCATCCATGGCGAGAAATCCGTTCTCCTCGAAGGACCGGATCTGTTCAGGGGCTAGATGGTGGGACATGGAGTGGCTCTGCTGAGCTTCCGACTCGGCGCTCCACAAAATATAAGAAATTTTTTTGTATCTGTAAATTAGCCACATAGATAAGGCGTAGAAAGGTGCCGTAGTAAAGGTGCCGCATAGAAAGGTGCCGTAGAAAACATATCGGCCCCGGCACCTTATAAGGATGGCACCTTATAAGGATGCTGAGGAAAAGCCGCTCAATAATTTTTTAGCCGGATGAGGGCAAAGACCACCGCTTGCCGGACCGCGTAATCCGGGTCCGCCTGGGCCGCCTGTAAAGCGTCCAGCGCCCCTTCGCCGCTCATCCGCCCCAGACTCAAGGCCGCCTGCCGACGGACACTGGGGGCCGGGTCTTTCATGAGGGTCTTGACAAGCGATCCAACCGCCTCAGGCCCCCACCTCGCTAGAGCCTGGATTGCACGCCCCCGGACCAAGCTGTCCTCATCCTCCAACGCCACCGTCAACGCAACCTCTGCACCCGCGCCACCAATTTTGCCCAGGGCGATGGCGGCGATCTGGCGAATCAGTGGGTCCTCGTCTCGGGAGAGCAACAAGGCCAAGTCTTTGGTGGCCGTTTCATCCGGTATAATTGCCAACCGCTGCACTGCACGCAAGCGATCTTCGCGATTGTCATTCAGGCTCACGGCGGCAGTCTCTTGCGACACCTCGGTCTTTCTGGTTGGCATCGTCCGCGCAACCGGGGAGGTTCCAGCCGCAGCATCGCCACTCGCACCCAGGGCGATCACCCTGACCAACGGCCTTACCCCCGCGTGGCCCTGGGACGGGGCGTAGATCATGATCAAGGAGCTGTCGTCGAGAAGTCGCCGAATGCCTTTATTCAAGGGAAGGTCCGAGAACGACCACGTCACGGGGTCGCCAAGATCACCTCTGATGATCACTTCGAAGCCCGCTTGCGCGCCGATGGCCAGGAGGACATCGGCCATCGGCGCATCGTGGAGTTTCACGGTCAGCAACCCCGCCCGGACCACCACCTCATCAGTGGCGGGAGGTGCGTGCTCTGCGGCTAAAGCGTCTTGCCCGGGGTCGTTCAGGCTGGCGATCGCCGGGACGAGAAGGAGTCCGGCCAACCCCATGGCCCGGGAAAGGACCCGCTTTCGCATAACCGGCGCGACAAGCGAAGAACACACCTCTTCAACTCCCCTCAGCCAACGTCTATTCCCTCCGGGTGCTGGCTCGACGGGACCACTTTACCCCACGTCAAGTCACGATCGTACCATCACGGACGTTCAGTTTTAACGAGAAAGGTGCCGCTGACATATCGGCCCCGGCCCGGTGGAGTATTCGGGCTGGTTCAACGCTGCGTTCGGGACACCTGGGAGTACCGAAAGCAATCCCTGGTATGATCGTTGACCATGCCGACCGCCTGCATGAACGAATAGCAGATGGTAGTGCCGACGAATTTGAAGCCCCGCTTTTTCAACGCCTTGCTGAGAGCATCGGAATTCTTCGTGGATACGGGGACCTCGGAGACCTTACACCAGCGGTTGACGACGGGACGCCCGTCGACGAAATCCCACAGATAGTCTGAGAAGCTGCCGAACTCGTTCACGATGTCGAGGAAGGCGCGGGCGTTGCCGATGGTGGCATCGATTTTCAGGCGATTGCGAATGATGCCCGCGTCATTCAACAGCGCCCGCTTCTTGCGCCCGTCGTAGCGGGCGATCTTACTGGCATCGAATTGGTCGAAGGCGCGGCGATAGTTCTCCCGCTTCTTGAGCACCGTTATCCAGCTCAGCCCGGCCTGCGCGCCTTCCAGAATGATCATCTCGAAGAGTTGGGCGTCGTCGCGCAGGGGCACGCCCCACTCGCGGTCGTGGTATTCCAGGTACAACGGGTCCGTCCCCACCCAGCCACAGCGTTTTCTGTCGGAGCTCTTCGCGGGCATTTGTCCGGTCAACGAATCCTATAGGCGCTATTGATTGTCCTGCCGCCGGGGCTGCAAGATGCGTGCACACTTTACGGCGCGGCGCCATGATACCGAGTCAGCGACATCTGTTCGACATTCCCGAGGACATCGCGTACCTGAACTGCGCGTACCTCGGGCCTCTATCCCATGCCGTGGTGGCCGCCGGCCGAGAGGCGTCGGCTAAGAAATCCCATCCCTGGGAAATAGGCAGCGAAGATTTTTTTACCGACACCGAGATCGCCCGCACGCTGTTCGCAGGGTTGATCAACGCCGGTGACGATGATATCGCCATCGTTCCGGCGGCCAGCTACGGGGTCTCGGTGGCCGCCCGCAATCTGCCACTGGCGAAAGATCAGACCGTCGTCGTGCTCGCCGAGCAGTTCCCGTCGAACGTTTACGCCTGGCGCGAGTCCGCAGGCAGAGCCGGCGCCAGCGTGATGACGGTCGCTCGGCCCCAGCACGGAAGCTTGACCCGCGCGGTCCTCGATGCCCTGGATGAGCGAACAGCCATCGTGGCGCTGCCCCATTGCCACTGGGCCGACGGAGCACTGCTGGATCTGGAAAGCATTGGCCGCCGCTGCCGGGAGCTGGGCGCGGGCCTGGTGTTGGACGTGACGCAGTCCGCCGGTGTCATGCCCCTGAGTGTGAAACTCATCCAGCCGGATTTTCTGGTGGCGGCCTGCTACAAGTGGCTGCTCGGCCCCTACAGCATCGGCTTTCTATACGTCGCGCCCCACCGGCAGGACGGCAAGCCCATCGAATTCAACTGGCGGGCGCGGCTCGGCAGCGAAAACTTCGCGGGGCTCGTGAACTACGAAGACACCTACCTGTCGGGCGCCCGTCGCTTCGACGTGGGTGAATGCGCCAACTTTCACATTATTCCCGCTGTCATATCGGCGCTGCAGCAGATACGTGACTGGGGCGTGCCCGCGATTGCGAAAACCCTGGCGGCACGCAATGCAGGTATCGCCGAGCGTGCGGCGGCACTCGGACTCGAGAGTCTGGACGCGGAACGGCGCGCCGGGCATTTTCTCGGGCTGCGCTTCCCGCAGGCGTTTCCCGAAGGACTGCAGGACGCACTCAGACAAGCCAGAGTGTACGTGAGCGTTCGCGGCGACAGCCTGCGGATTACGCCGCACCTTTATAACAACGACGCCGACGTGGATCGACTGATGCACGCCCTGGAACGGACGGTCGATTGAAAACGACGGGAGAGTGATGAGTTTTGATGTAGAACGCGCGCGTGCGCATACTCCCGGTTGCGCGGGACGCATTCATTTCAACAATTGTGGTGCCGCGCTCATGCCGACGCCGGTCATCGATGCGTTGAAGACCCACATCGACCTGGAAGCGCGGATCGGGGGCTACGAGGCCGCAGCAGCGGCCGACGAAAAGGTGCAGGCCACCTATTCGGCCGTCGCGCGCATGCTCAACTGCCGCTCGAGCGAGGTGGCCATCGTCGAAAACGCCACCCGTGGCTGGGACATGGTCTTTTACGCCTTCGACTTCGAGGCCGGCGATCGGATACTCACCTGCTCGGCGGAATACGCGTCCAATTACATCGCATACCTGCAGGTGGCGCGCAAGACCGGTGCGGTAATCGAGACCATCCCCGACGATGCCCACGGCGCCGTCGACGTGGATGCGCTGCGCGAAGCAGTCGACGAACGCGTCAAGCTCATCGCTATCACCCACGTGCCCACCAACGGCGGGCTGGTGAACCCGGCGGCAGAGATCGGAAAGGTTGCCCGGGAGCACGGCATCCCGTTTCTGCTCGATGCCTGCCAGTCCGCGGGGCAGATGCCGCTGGACGTAGAGGAACTCAACGTCGATATATTGTCCGCCAGCTCGCGCAAGTTTCTCCGCGGCCCGCGGGGAATGGGCTTCGTGTACGTGCGCGAGCCACTGATCACCGCGCTGGAACCACCGTTTCTCGATCTGCACGCGGCCACCTGGGTGGCGCCGGGGGAATACCGCCTGCTGGACGACGCACGGCGATTCGAGAACTGGGAGTGCAACGTGGCCGCCAAGATCGCCCTGGGCACGGCGGTGAGCTACGCCCTCGACTGGGGCCTCGATGCCATCGAGGCACGCGTCGCCGTGATCTCCGATGCCCTGCGCCGGGGACTCGCGTCGCTCCCCGGCGTACGCCTTCGGGATCTGGGCACCAGGCACTGCGGCATCGTCTCCTTTACGGTGGAGGAAATCGCGCCGGCCGCGGTGGTGCAGGGACTCCGGGAACGGGGGATCAATACCAGCGTGTCCCGCGCGCCGAGCACCCAGCTGGACATGCACGGGCGCGGCCTGGACGCGTTGGTGCGCGCCGGCGTGCATTACTACAACAGCGAGGAAGAGGTGGCGCGTTTTCTAGCGGCGCTCGAAGAGGTTATCCGGCAGTAGTCGTCTACGAGCACCGTAGGTTGGGCTGAGCGAAGCGAAGCCCAACATGCCTTGGAGTTGGGCTTCGCTTCGCTCAGCCCAACCTACAGCGACATCAATCGCCTTTGTTGCGGCGTACCTCTTTAACCACCGCCCGCGATAGCTGGCGGATGTCGGTGTCGTAGAGCACCAGGCGCCCGCCAGCGCTGACCGCCGCGATGGCGGTGATGCTCGCCACCAGCATCAGCAACAACACCAGAAACCAGCCGGCGAAATAAGACGGTCGAAAGGTTGCGCTGCCCTCGGTACCGGAGGTGGCCGGTTGCGCACTGGCGTCGCCCGCCGCCTCACCCTGGTCGCCAGTCTCGGCACTCCCGGCGGTCTCATCGGCGTTCAAAGCGAAAATCTTGTCTAGATTGGAGCCGTGCTCGATGGCCAGGGCGAAACGCTCGATACGCACGGGGTCCTGATACAAGGTCCAGGCCTCGCGCAGGATCATGACCGCGGCGCCGATACCGACGACCAGAAAGCACAGTCCCAGAAGGCGCACGAGTATCGCCAGCCACTGCTGGAAGATCGCCAGCGCCCGCGGCGGCGATTCTCTGAGAAGCAGATCGTATTCCCGGTAGCCGCTTTCGCCACTCCTGGAATCTCTCGCAGGCTCCGGAGTCCGGGCCGGGCGATCACGCACGTCCCGTCGCGTCGCTTTCAATTCGCCGAGTGGCGGAACCCGTTCATGCTCGCTCACGCTGCAATACCCCCGTAAGACATCCAAACCCTCCCGCAGCCTTGACGAGTTCGCTGGCCGCCACGGTTACGCATTCTATCCCGTGCTGCTCGTAGAATTCCTGCACCTTTGTGTAACCAGCTTCCAGAAGTATGCGCCTGGGACCCAGGGTGACGAAATTGACGGCGCGATTCATCTGGAAGTCATCCACCTCGGGCAGAAAGATCACCTGCATACCTCTCTCACGGCAGGCCTGCACCACGACGTGGGGTGTGCGGCGCGGCCACGCGACGGCCAGGTCCCGGTCGACGATACGCAACAATCCCATCAGGTGCATGGTGCCGAAGGGTAAATCGGCGGCGATGACTTCCACCTGCATGTCGGCCAGCACCTCCGCGATCTGCCCGATGCCCCGCGGGTTGGTACGCAAACCGTGTGCTACGACGACGGTTTTCGCATCCAGCCACGCCGCGTCGGCGCCCTCGAAGGTGGCCTGGCCGCTGATACTGCGCAGAATAGGTACGCCCAGATCCGCCAGACGCCGTGCCACCTCGCGCTCCTCGCCGGCACGCACGGTGGACGCGGGGCGTGCCAGGATGGCCCCCTGGGGCGTCAAAAAGATCAGATCGGCGCAGAACATCTGATTCGGGCGCGGCGCCGCGCCCGGCTCCACCAGGTGCACCACCACCTGGTTGTCCCTGTAAGCCTGGGCCATGGCGTCGTGCTCCTCGCCAGCCCGGGCCACATCGACAGGCGCCAGCATCTGCACGTCGTTGGGATTGTTGGAAGCCTGCAGCTCTCGGCCCGGACGATGCAGCAGAACTGCCTGCAGGGTGCACCACTCGCTGTCGATACCGCAGGCTCCCCACACCTTGCCGAGCTCCGCGGCCATGCCGTCGCTGCGCGGCGACCAACCCTCGCCGCCGTAGGCAGACAGTCCGAAGGTGCTCTGCTGCTGACTCACGCGGGTCCTCGGTCCGATTCGCAGGCCGGCGGGAGCCGACCCATTCGCGGCTCACGATAGCACGCTTCGTGGCGCCACTCAGGGCACCCCCGGTCTGCCCGAACTCCTAAGTAATTACTTTAGCAAAACACGCTAAATTAGTTTGAATATACCCCAAGTTAGGTCTACTCTTTAATGTGTAATGGCATAAGACATATTTATCTTATTGTTTTCAAACGAATTATAATGGACTCGTCATGGCTCTATTACGTAGGAAATTCACGCCACTCATTGGCCTAGAGGTCGATGAGCCGACCATGGATCCCCTGGCTATGGGTACATTGGTGGAACGAATCAGAACCGATCTGAGCGCCTTCTCGGATCCGGTAACACGCACGGCCAACCAGCTGCGGTCGCTGTTCCGTAAGCGCGCGCGCAAACCCCTGGTACTGGATCTGCCGGGCAAGACCCTGGTTTTCTCGAGTCCGGCGGAGTTCGAGTTCGGGCTCGCCAGCCGCATCGAGTTTCCCGTCCGCAAAGCCGCCCGGCTGGTGGAACGCGATGTCGAGGATCTCAAGGGCATGGCCATCAAGCTGCGGGCGGTGGAGAAGCGCTTTGCCGCCGTCTTTGCCCGCTGCCTGGAGCAGCCCCATCGCATCGGCGAGCTCCTGGGCGAGCTCGAAAGCGGGCTCCTGTCCCAGGACCACGATTGGCGCGACATCGTCCAGGCGCTGTGCGAACACGGCCCCGAATACGACGATTTCAAGAACATCGCGCTCGTTAAATACATGCAATATCTGGCCTCTCGCCAGGCGGTACTGCGCAGCATCTATCTGGAGAAGGTGCAGGGCGGCCTGGAGTTGCAGTCCCCAAAACCGGAAGAGCAATCCGCTGGCGAGCCGATGCTGGCCAACCTGCTGCCGATCTCCTACAAGGAAACGGCGCTCTTCGATCTGGATCAGGGCGGCGGCGGTGGCACAGGCGGCGACGATGATGACGGCGGAACGCAGACTCTCAAGCCGGTTCCGCGCGGTGAAACCATTTGCATACGCTTCATCGACGGCCGTGAGCTGGATGTAAAGCTCGCCAGTCACCGCTACAAGCTTTTCCCCGGCAAGCACTTCTGCCTGGTGGACGATGCAAGCGGCGTGACCCACCTGCTGCGCTCCGGGCGCAACGTCGTCGGCCGTCACTCCGGTAACGAGGTGGTCATCGATCCGGCGTACTTGGCGATCTCGCGTAAGCACGTCATCATCGAGCCCATTTCGGAAAACGCGGCGTTACTGACGGACATCTCGTCCCATGGAACTTTCGTCACTCCGCAAAATATGTGATCGCGACGAGGCATCGTATCCTGGCGTTTAGAAATACTCTCCTCCGACCTTAGCTGATATGGATCAGCAGCCGGCTCCCCCCTGGGCCGGCTTTTTTTTTGCCCGGCGCCGATTCTGGATTGGCTACAATGCGCCGACCATGTTCGTCCGGCTGACAAAACTCGCTATTCCGGTGCTCGCGGCGGTCACTCTGGCCGGCTGCAGTACCATCAAGTTCGCCTACAACAACGTCGACTGGATGTTGATCAACAAAGCGGACCACTACCTGGATTTGCCCGACTCCCAGCGGCAACTCGCCGAGCAACTCGTGGCAGCGCGCATGGAGGTGCATCGCCGCGAAGAGTTGCCGGTCTATGTCGCCACCTTGAAAGAGGTCCGTGGGATGCTGGCGGACAACCTCACTCCCGACGAGCTCGAAATCATCAAGGAGCAGATACCGGCTCTATACCGGCGCACCATGCGCGACACTATTCCCGGCATCGTGATCCTGCTCGCCGCAATGGACGACGCCCGGATCGATCATCTGCAAACCCGATTCGAGGAAAGAAACCGCGAGTTCGAAAGCAACTTCATGCCGAAATCAATACAAGTCCGGCTCGATCGGCGAGTGGAACGCAGCACCAGCATGTTCGAGTTCTTTATCGGTGAGCTGCGACCGGATCAGGTAGAACTCGTCAGCCGCCACCGCAACGCCATGCCGTTGACCGCCGAGGACTGGTTGGCCTACCACCAGGCACGCCAGAACGCGTTGCTGGCGATGCTGAAAGGGCGGGCGTCAGATGCGGAGCTGGAGCGCTTTCTGGTGGCCTGGTGGGTGGAGCTGGCGGACCAGCCGCCGACGCTGAAGCACAAAATGACGATCAACACCGATGCCTGGTCGCAGATGATACTCGCGCTCGACAAGACCCTCGATGTCCAGCAGCGCCAGAAGCTGCTGGACAAGCTCGATCTGTTCATCGACGCGTTCGACGAGCTGATTGCAGAGAAGGCCTCATAACGCGGCCTCGCTGCAGACTGCGCTCAGCCTACGCCCGACCTACGGCGTGGTCAGCAAGCGCATGAGGCTGGAGGTATCCCAGCGGCCACCGCCGCGGGCCTGAAGTTGGGCGTAGAACTGGTCCACCAGCGCGGTGACCGGAAGGCGTGCGTCGGCGCGCCTGCCTTCCGCCAGGCAGATGCCCAGATCCTTGCGCATCCAGTCCACCGCAAAGCCGAACTCGAACTCGTCCTCCAGCATGGTCGAGCCGCGATTTTCCATCTGCCAGGACTGCGCGGCGCCCTTGGAGATGACATCCAGGACCAGCTTCGCGTCCAGCCCTACGCATTTGGCGAAGTTCATGCCCTCGGCAAGCCCCTGCACCAGACCGGCAATACAGATCTGGTTGACCATCTTGGTGAGCTGGCCGGCGCCGGCCGGGCCCAGCAACGTGACCGCGCGAGCGTAGCTGTCGATGACGGGTTGCACGGTCTCGAAAACGTCCGCCTCGCCGCCCATCATGACGGTCAGGGCACCGTTCTGGGCGCCTGCCTCGCCTCCGGACACGGGGCCGTCCAGAAAGTGCAATTCGCGCTCCCGGGCATCGGCATCGAGCTCCCGGGCCAGCTCCGCGGAGGCGGTCGTGTGATCCACGAACACGCTGCCCGCCTGCATGCCCGAGAACGCACCGTCGCTGCCGGTGCTGATGGCGCGCACGTCATCGTCGTTGCCGACGCAGGCAAACACGATGCGAGCACCGCTCGCGGCCTCGGCGGGGGTAGGGGCGGAGCTGCCGGAGAACTTGCTCAACCACTCTTCGGCTCGAGCGGCGGTACGATTGTAAACGGTCACCTGATGACCGGCGTCGGCCAGATGGCCTGCCATGTGAAAGCCCATGACGCCCAAGCCTATGAAGGCGACCTGCTGGGGATTGTTATTGCTCGAATCGGCGCTCATCGGGCCCCTCCGTCTGCATTGAATGATTGATCGTGAAACAGCCGTGGGCGGGCTGCCCTGGCTTCCCGGTGATTATGGCGACCGCGGCGGGGAGCGGCAACAAAGGGGCCGCCACGGATCGTATTTCACTTTTACTTCCGGGGAAAATCGTGGACCATATAGCCCCTCTTCCCATCGCCTTCATGAGGACACCAGTTCCATGGGATCCAGCAATTCGCTTCAATTCAGTACTCAGCAGATTCACGCGGGCGTGGAACCCGATCCGGTTACGGGGGCCATTCTGACACCCATCTATCAGTCGACCACCTATGTGCAGGAATCCATCGACAACTACCTGAGCAAGGGTTACTCCTACTCGCGCTCGGGAAATCCGACGGTGCGCGCTCTGGAGAACAAGCTCACGATACTCGAGGGTGGCGTCGAATGCCGTGCATTCTCCACCGGCATGGCGGCCACTACCGCGACGATGATGGCGCTGCTGAACGCCGGAGATCATGCCATCATCTCCGACGTGGCCTACGGCGGCACCATTCGCCTCGCCACTATGATATTGCCGCGATTCGGGGTCGAGTTCACCTTCGCCGATACTTCGAATCCGGATGCGGTGCGCAAGAGCCTGCGCGATAACACGCGCCTGATTTTCACCGAGACACCGGCCAATCCGACCTTGAAGCTGACCGACATCGCGGCCATCTCCGCGATCGCACGCGAGCGCTCGATCCCGCACGCGGTGGACAACACCTTTCTGACGCCCTACTACCAGCGCCCCCTCGAGATGGGCGCGGACTTGTCCATCCACAGCACCACGAAGTACTTCGACGGCCACAACGCGACCGTGGGGGGCGCCGTCATCAGCGCCACGAATGAGCTCGACGAGTCTATCAAGTTCGTACAGAACACGACCGGAAACATCATGTCGCCCCAGGTGGCATGGCTGACGATGCAGGGTTGCAAGACGCTGTCGGTGCGCATGGACGCACAATCCGCCAATGCGCTGACCATTGCCGAGTATCTGGAAGGCCACGCGAAAGTGGAAAGGGTGTGCTATCCGGGCCTCGCGTCCTTCGAACAGCACCGGCTCGCCAGGGAGCAGGCGACAGGTTTCGGCGCCATCGCCTGGTTCGAGGTCAAGGGCGGCGCCCGCGCCGGCAAACAACTGATGGACTCGGTGAAGCTATGGTCGCTGGCGGAGAATCTCGGCTCGGTGGAGTCCCTGGTCACGCACCCCGTGACCATGACCCACGCCGATGTGGACGAGGCCGAGCGCACACGGGTAGGCATCACCGATGGGCTGGTGCGCCTGTCGGTGGGATTGGAGGCGGCGGAAGATCTGATCGCCGATCTGGAGCAGGGACTGGCGACGATCTAGTGCTAGCGGGGCGCGGGGGACAGATTTCAAATCTGTCCCCCCCTACCAACTGATGTCATCAGGCACCGGATGCTGGTCGGCGTCGCCGTCGACTTCACTTGGGCCTCCGTCTCCCTCGGCGCCACCGCAGACCACCGTCTGGGGAGCGAGCGCGAGCAACTGCTCGGCCACCGGGAGGGGCAGGAGATGATGGTCGCCGTCCAGCGCCGCGATAACGATGGCGCCCGCTGTGAGTTGTGCGCGTTGCTCCTCCGTCACATAGATTCGCTTGATGCGTTTCCCCTTGACGAAGCTATACGCAATGTCTGCTTCCGGGTGATTCAGTCGTCCGGTCTCGACCAGTTCCTGGATCTTTCGGCGCAGGGCCTTTTTGGCGCTCTCGGCCACCGAGCCGCCATCCAGCGTAGAGTCGCGCAAAAATCGTGCCGTGCGCCGCTGATTCTCCCGCAGCACGTGTCGAGAAGAAGTGATCGGTTGCTCGCCGTCCGATTGTGCCGGCGATTTCTTGTGCTTCTTTGCGGACCCGGCCCTGGTGCGCTTTGATCGCCGGGATTTTTCCCGTCGCTGCTCGCTGACCAGACCGACTTTTAGCAGCTCGTCCCGAAGGGAATTTCCCATTCCGTGCTCGCTCTTGCGCGATGCCTCTTGCGTCACGGGTGCACATTCAACCGCAATGGAGAACACTTCGCAAATCGTCTAACCTGCCGGCGATCCGCGCGTGATGCCATTCAGCCTTGAAACATCTCCTCATCGTCTACCACTCTCAGACCGGCCACACACAGGCAATGGCCGAGGCGGTCCTGCGTGGGGCGAGCCGCGAGGATGTGGACGGTGTCGAAACGCGCATGCTGCGAAGCCGGGATGCCGGCCCGGAAGATCTGCTGTGGGCCGACGCCCTGATCCTCGGAACCCCGGAGAATTTCGGATACATGTCGGGCGCCGTGAAGGATTTTCTCGACCGTACCTACTATCCTTGCGAAGGCAAGGTGGAAAGCCTGCCCTATGCGATTTTCATCAGCGCCGGCAACGACGGCAGCGGCGCCCTGAACAGCATTCAGCGGATCGCCAGAGGCTATCCACTGCGAGCCGTGCAGGAGCCAATCATCGCCCGCGGGGAAACCACCGATGCGGCCCTGGCCTCATGCGAGGAGCTCGGTCTGGCCATGGCCGCGGGGCTCGAAATGGGTGTGTTCTGAACGTATTTTGACCGCCTTATATCGGCGTGCTAGAAGAGGAAATTCCATGAAAGCGGGACGTCCAGCGTGAATGTCGTTGGCATAGACATCGGCTTCGGGTTTACCAAGGCGAGCAACGGCAAGGATACGCTGATATTCAAGTCGATCTTCGGTGAGGCCACTGATATTCAGTTCCGCGAGCATCTCTTGAGCGCGGCTGGCCCCGAGGAGCACCTGCATATCGAGATGGAAGGCGAATCCTTCTTCGTCGGCGAGCTGGCCGAGCGCCAGAGTCACGTGCGCTCCTTCACCCTCGACCAGAACCAGTTCATCACGAACTTCGCCAAGATCATGGCTATGGCAGCCCTCTCACGGCTGGTATCGGCGAACGACACCGTCAACCTCGTGACCGGACTGCCCGTCAGCTTTTATCGCCGGCACCGGGAGGAGCTTTCCGGTCTGTTACTCGGCGCTCACTCGCTGGTTACGCTGGATGCGAATGGCGTGCGCAACGAGATGCCGATGACCGTCAACCAGGTGCGGGTCATCCCGCAACCGTTCGGTTCGCTTTTCAACCTCATGATGGGGGAGACGGCGGAGCTGAGCGACAAACGTTACGTGCAAGACAAGATCGGCGTCGTCGATATCGGATTTCGCACCACCGACTACACGGTCTCGGACAAGACCAAGTATTCTGGTCGCGGCAGCGGCTCTTCGGAGTCCGGCATCGCGCGCGCCTTCGCGATGATCGCCGCCAAGCTGCTGGAGGAGACTGGCGTCGACGTGGAGCTCTACCGGATGTACGACGCCGTGGCCCGCGGGTCGATCAAGATTCGCGGCAAGACCATCGATCTGAGGCCGCTGACGGAAGAAGCGTTCAGTAAGCTCGCCTCGGCAGTCGCCACCGAGGTCGACCGCCTGTGGGCGGATGACTGGGACATCGATCTCATCGTCGTCACCGGCGGCGGCGGCGCGGTGCTGGCGCCCTATCTCGAGCCTCTTCTGAGCGGTGAGGTGCTTGGCCTCGACCCGACCGCGGATTCACGCCTGAACAACGTTCGTGGCTACTGGAAGTACGGGCGCAATGTCTGGGGCGCCGAGCGTCAAGTGGTAGAAAAGAAGGTCGCCGCGGAAAGCTGATTCGCCGCGCCGGCCTGGCGCGGCCGGATCCTATGTGACGTATCCCTTATTGCGTACCCCTTGACTGCGACAGGCGACGGGGCTCGGCCTGTTGGCTGCGGCTCAATTCCGCTTCTTCCAGCAACCATTCACGAAAGGCCACCACCCTGGGGCGCTCGGCGGTGATCAGGGGGCAGACGATATAGTAGGCGAAGTGCGCCGGGAAGCTGAGATCGAACGGCCGTATCAGTCTTCCAGCCGCGATGTCATCGGCAACCAGCACATGGCCCACCAGCGCCACGCCCTGGCCATCGATGGCGGCCTCCACGGCCATGCTCGCCATGCTGAAGGTGGGTCCGCGGCCGAGATCGCAGGAAGTCACGCCGGCGGCCTGCAGCCACATGCGCCAGTCCGGATAGCTGTCGTCCTGGTAGGGGGCGGTGTGGTGCAGGAGTGTGTGCCGGCACAGGTCCCCGGGCGCCTGCAAAGGATTGTTTCCCTCCAGCAGCCGCGGGCTGCATACGGGTATCACCACCTCGTCCATGAGGCAATCAACGCGCATGCCCTCGTATTGGCCGGTGCCGTAACGCACGGCGATGTCGACACCCTCGCGCATCAAATCCACCAAGTGCATGGAGGCGTCCAGGCGCACGTCGTAACCGGGATGCTTCCGGGTGAAACGGTCCAGCCGCGTCACCAGCCATTTGGCGCCGAAGGACGGCGGTACGGTGACCGTGAAGGGCCCGCTATCGTCCCTGGCGCGAACCGCCTCCATTGCCTCCGCCAGGCGGTCGAAGCCCTCGCGTAGACCCGGCACGCAGGCCTGACCCGCGTCGGTGAGCAGCAGCGCGCGGTTGGCCCGCCTGAACAGCTTGACGCCGAGATAGGCCTCCAGGCCCTTGACCTGGTGGCTGACCGCCGCCGGCGTCACGTGCAGCTCCTCGGCGGCGCGGGTCAGACTCAGATATCTGGCCGCCGATTCGAATGCGCGCAGGGCATTCAGGGGCGGCAGGCGACGTTCCATTGATTAGATTCTCTCAACAATAGAAGCAAATCTTCTCGTTTGTGGAAAGTGCTTGTAATGACTAGATTTACACCCAACATCCGGGTATCCACCTTACCTGTAAATTTCACAAAACACACGAGGAAATCTAAATTGAACATCAGACGAAATCAAGACTCACCACGGGTGGTGCTATTGGATCCGGGAGTCAATCGACGGGTCGCCGTCATCGTTGACCGGGGCGACACGAACAACCTGGTTCCCGGCACCAACATCACCATGGACGAGCTTCAGCAGTACCAGCTCCTGGGGCGTCGGCTGCAGGCAAAGGCCACGGCCTCGGCCCTCGCCGGCCTCCTCAGGGCTGTCGTCTGGCCCGTGAAAAAGCTCGCCGCGGCCTATGGGCGGGTGAGCAGGCAAGTCGCCGCCACACGCCAACTGGGAGCCCTGGACGACCATATGCTCCGGGACATCGGCATTCGCCGGGACAATATCCCCCGGGTGGTCGCGGGTCTCATGAACCGTCCGGCGGTCGCGGTTGCGGCGCCGGCGCCGGTGGTGTTGCGACCGGTCGGCCAGCAGGCGGCCTGCAACGACCCTCATGCCAGAACGGCCGCCTGAGAGCGGCTCGAATCAAACTCTTTGGATCGCAGTTTTCACTTGGAGGACAGGAAAATGGAACGATTTGTATCAGCTTATGGCCGCGCGCTGTTCCCGCAGCGATACGGATCCCGTGACGGCGTGGACACCGATGGCCGGCCTGCCGGCAGCGGACAGCCCATGGCGCTCGCGCCGGGAGGCCTGGAACTCGCCATGGGCGCGGGCATCTACCATGTGGTGGTTGCCGTCGAAGGGCTGCTGGCCGGACTCCGGCAACGGCTGGCCCTATGGCGGGCGAGGCCGGCGCGCAGGTCCAGCACCACGCCCGTGGGCTGCGGCTGATGCCGGCGGCCGGCCTACCCGGCGGTTGCCACAGGTCCCGGCCTGGCACACACTGCTGATAATGGAGGGCATCATGGCACGCAGTCAGTCGCCGAGAATTGCGCGGGCAGCGCTGGACCCGCTCTGGCAGAGCATCCGCGAGGAGGTCGCCGGGGACGCCAATCGCGAACCCGTGCTGGCGAGCTTTCTGCACGCCACGGTGTTGAATCACAAGAGTCTCGAGTATGCCCTGGGCTTTCTGCTGGCGGGCAAGCTCGAGTGCTCGGTGCTGCCGGCGATGCTGGTGCGCGAGCTGATCGTGGACGCAATGGAAGCAGACGCGAGCATCGGGCGATCGATTCGTACCGATATTCGCGCGGTTGGCGATCGGGATCCGGCGGCCAAGCGATTCTCGGAACCTTTTCTCTACTTCAAGGGCTTCCACGCCCTGCAAATCCATCGCGTGGCCCACTGGCTGTGGCACGACGGTCGCGAAGCACTGGCGCTGTTTCTCCAGAACCGCACCTCGGAAGTGTTCGGCGTCGACATCCACCCAGCGGCCCGCATCGGCGACGGAATCCTCATCGACCATGCCACCAGCGTCGTCATCGGCGAGACTGCCGTCATCGAGGACAACGTGTCGATTCTTCACGAGGTTACCTTGGGCGGCACCGGAAAAGCCGAAGGCGATCGCCATCCCAAGGTACGCCATGGTGTGCTCATCGGCGCCGGCGCGAAGATCCTCGGCAACGTGGAAGTGGGCCGCGGCGCCAAGGTCGGTGCCGGCAGCGTGGTGCTGGAAGACGTGCCGCCCCACTGCACGGTTGCCGGCATTCCGGCAAAGATCATCGGCACCCCGAACGTGGAAGAGCCGGCGCTGGAGATGGATCACCGCCTGCCCTGCAACCCGGATTTAGAAGACTGCAGCTGAATGGCGATCGTAGGTTG
>CAXMNG010000029.1:0-1679 GCA_964194585.1 Salibacteraceae bacterium
TGAGACCCGCAGGGAACTGGCCAACCAGTATTTGCGCCAGGCCTGCCTTTCCGTGAGCGAAGTGACTTATCTGCTGGGATTCTCGGAGCCCAGCAATTTCGCGCGCGCGTTCAAACGGTGGACGGGCCGTACGCCGAGCGAGTTTCGAACCGCCGCATAGGCCAGTAGGTACCTGCTACTCCGCTAATTCTTTGACGTGTGCTCCGTTACGTTCTTGATCAATTCGCTCGCGTGAGTATTGTAAACCCTGCGACGTATGAGGATGTCCGAGGGGCTCACCGCCTCTAAGTAGTACGCCGTGTTGCGCGCGTCGTCTGGGTTTATGATGGATCCTTCCACCGTCAATCCGGCGAAAGCCCCCGCGGAGCGGGCGAAGGAGAGCACGTCGGTGGTAGCGGCCCGGGCACCTGTACCCACCGGCCCCGCGGCGACGCTCATGTCGGCGCCCAGTTGCGCCTTGGTGGACAGCATGGCATCCAGACCCCTGTTGCTCATGATCACGAAAATGACTTCCGACAGCTCCCCGCCGATTTGCAGGCCAATGCTGGCGGAGCCCATGGTGTAGAAAGCCGGTTGACTCCAGTGGCCGGTTTCACTGTCCCGGCCGAGCAGCAATCCGCGGCCACCGGAGCCACCGATGATAAATCCGCCCCGGCCGAGCTTCGGCACGATCAGCAGCCCGCGCGCTTTGTCCAGGTTGTTGCGAAACCAGACCATGTTCGGGTCCATGATGAAGTGCGTGAACGTCCGGTTCGCATTTTCGACTACCACCTGGGCGGCCGCGGCTTCATCGGCGCGGCCGTCAGGGGCCAGTGAGGTGAGCCCGATGAATACCAGGCACACTGTCAGGAAGCGTCTTTTCATTGGGTACATAGGGTTCTCCCGAGAATACGCGTCTCAATCTGTCAGGGCCCGTCATCACCGAACAGCCGTCGATTTCCGAGAATCCGGTGATACCCTTGAGCTCCGAATACATACGCGCCGCCCCTGCCGTCTCCGATCACCTGCGTGCTGCGACCATCGGGAAGCAGAATCCTTTTCGACACCCGCGGCTGGCCGATCACCCGCGTCACGCCGCGTTGGCTGTAGATGCTGAAGCCGGTGCCCCGATGGGTGATGACCGATGAGCCTCGAGGCAGGCCGCCGATGCCGCCGGAATAGCCGCCCATTCCGCCTATGCGGGCTCCACCGAAGCTGCTCGTGCCGATCGTGCCGCCGGCGTGAGCGCCGGCACACAACATCCACGAGCCCATCGTCAATACGGTGATGGTCATCAGCCGTCGCCGGTATGCTCTGAGAATGTTCATCGATCCAGCGCCTCGGTGTCGTCAGTCCATGCTACTGCGACTGCGCTTCCAAGGCGACCGCTTTGTTGTCGTTGAGATTGTTGAGCAGCGTATAGGCCAGATAGTACTTGTAGATATTGGCGACGTAGCGGGTGGTTTCCGAGCCCACCATCTGCTGAGCTGCGCGTTCTACATTTCGGAACCAGATATCCGGGTCGAGCCCCATCTTTTTCGCTTTGGCGCGCATCTTGCGGACCTTGGCGGGGCCGGCGTTGTAGGCCGCGAGCGAAAAATGCACACTGGCGCCGTGCTCGAAATCAGGAGAGGCGAAATAGCGATCTCTCAGAAAGGCCAGATACTTTACCCCGGCGTGCACGTTGTTCTCGAGCTTGT
>CAXMNG010000030.1:0-46409 GCA_964194585.1 Salibacteraceae bacterium
CTCGAATCGTGGAGCTATTTGAAAAAGCGCCTGGACGAGCTCGGCCTTGTGGGCGAGGGTGGCGTTTACCGTACCAAGGCAAACTGCCTGCGAATTTGCCAACAAGGTCCGGTGGCCGTGGTCTACCCGGAGGGTGTCTGGTATCGAGGATGCACCCCTGAGGTCCTCGAGCGCATCATCCAGGAACACCTCATCGGCGGTGTGCCGGTGGAAGAATTCGTATTCACCACCAATCCGTTATCGGTGAGCTGACGTCGTACGTGCGCACCCCGGGGCTCAGGTGCGGATCTTCAGTACCATCACCTTCAAGCCGTTACTCTGCAGCTCGGTGCGCGCCTCGTTCAGCGCTTGCAGGTTGGTGAACGGGCCAACCCGCACCCGGTGCCACTTGTTACCGCCCTCGATGAAAACCGTCTGAATTTTAGCCGGCATGCCGATGAGCGCGAGCTCAGCCTTCAGGCGATCCGCCTGGGCGAGGTTGCGAAAGGATCCGGCCTGTAAGACATAGGTGACGTTCTTGCTCTCCGCCTGCCGGGTCGCGGCGGTGGTGTTTGCGGTCAACTCGCTCTCGGGAACCGCAACCTCCATCTCTGGCAGCATGGTGTAGAACTCGAAGCGCGGGCGCTTGGCCTTTTTTGCGGGCTCCTTGTTGCTGGCTTTTGCGTGCGCGTCGGATTCATCGCTGCTGGTCACCTCACGCACTGCCTGCACAACGCCTTCGGCGGAGAAGTATTCCTGGAATTCCGCGAACAAGGTGCCCGCCACTCCGATCAGCAGCCCGGCCACGAACCACAGCCAGCCACGGGAGGGCTTGGTTTTTTTACTGCTCTTACGCCGGTTCTTGTAATCCTTGGGTGCCATCGCGTTCTGCCTCGTAAGCGGACCTACATCTCCTTGGGAGCCGAGACACCGAGAATCGCCAGTCCATTGGCCAGTACCTGTCGCGTCGCCGCCACCAACGCCAGGCGGGCCGTGCGTAAATCGACATCGTCGACTAGAAAGGTGTGAGCGTTGTAATAGGTATGCAGATCATTGGCAAGCTCGCGTAGAAAATAGGCGAGCTGATGTGGCTCCAGATCCGAAGCCGCGGAGTCGATGACCTCCGGATAGCGCGAGAGCGTGCGTAGAAGGGCCAGTTCGTGGGATTCACTCAGCTGCGACGCGTCTGCAACGTACTGCGCGACGTCAAATCCCATTCCACGAACCTGCGCTTCGCGCAGCACGCTGCAGATGCGCGCGTGAGCGTACTGTATGTAGTAGACGGGATTGTCGCTGGAGCGAGACTTCGCCAAGTCCAGATCGAAATCCAGATGCTGCTCACAGCGGCGCATGACATAGAAGTAGCGCGCGGCGTCGTTACCGACATCCGCGCGCAGCTCACGTAGAGTGACGAACTCGCCACTGCGAGTCGACATCTGCATCTTCTTGCCGCCACGATAGAGCGTGACGAACTGCATGATTAACGCGTCGAAATTGTCCGGGTTCTCCCCTAGAGCCGCGAGCGCACCCTTCACCCGTGCCACATAACCGTGGTGGTCGGCACCCCACAGGTCGATGACGCGTACAAAGCCGCGCTCGAACTTCTCCATATGATAGGCAATGTCCGAAGCGAAATAGGTCGGCTGACCGTTCTGACGAATGATCACACGATCTTTGTCGTCGCCGAATTGCGATGCGCGAAACCAGATCGCACCATCCTTGTCGTAGGCATGGCCGGCCTCGCGCAGACGCGCGGTGGCACGGTCGATGGCACCGCTGACGACCAGAGTTTGCTCCGAGTACCAACGGTCGAAGACCACACCGAACTCTTCCAGGTCCTCGCAGATCTCCGTCTGCTGGCTGTCGAGGGTGAACAGATGCAGGGCCTCGAAGCCACCCGCTCCCAGCAATCCTTGCGCGCGGGCGATGAGCGCGTCGATGTACGCCTCTTTGTCACCGCCCTGGGCCTCGTCCGCGGGTAGATCTTTGATGACATCCTCAGCATCACATTTATAGATATCGCCGTCCCGTGCCAGCAGAGCGCGACCCATGACGCGCACATAGTCGCCCTGATAGCCGTTGGCGGGGAACGGCAGCGACTCCGCGCAGGCATCCAGATAGCGCAACCAGACGCTAACGGCGAGGATGTTCATCTGACGCCCGGCGTCGTTGAAGTAATACTCGCGCTGCACCGCGAAGCCCACCGCAGCGAGCAGGTTGGCGATTGCCGCGCCGTATGCCGCGTGGCGTCCGTGACCGACGTGCAAGGGACCCGTGGGATTGGCCGATACGAACTCCACCTGCACCTGACGATCAGCACCACGCCCGGAACGCCCGAATTCCTCGCCGGCCGCGAGTATCTGGTCCACAAGCGTCGCGCGGGCAGTTTCCGCGATGGTGAAATTGATAAACCCCGGGCCGGCGATTTCGACGCTGGCAATGACGGGCGACCCCTCCAGCCGTGACACGATGAGTTCGGCGATCACGCGGGGATTCTTGCGCGCTTTGCGCGCCAGACCCATCGCCACGGGACTCGCGTAATCACCATGGGCACCGTCGCGGCCGCGCTCGATGGGGATCTCGGGCAGCACGTCCAGGGAAAGCTCGCCGCTATCCACGAGGCTTTCGAGAGCCTGCTTCAAAAGTGATTGCAGTGTTTCTTTCAAGACTTCATTCGCGCCGCTCGCCAAGCAACGTATTCTGAGGACTTCGCACCCACCGCATCAAGCACGGTCATGTGGCAGCTCACAACATCTCCTGGGGATCGACGTCCAGAGACCAACGGACCCGGCGGCCGGATTTGAGCGTCTCGAGTTCCTCGAGCCACGGGAGCAATAAGCCATGCAGAGGACCGCGGTCGTCGGATTGCAGCAGGAGCTGTGCGCGGAAACGCCCGGCGCGCCGCTCCATGGGTGCCGGCACCGGTCCCAGGGCCTGAACCCTGTTGTCTCCCAGGTGCAGGACACGGGCCCGTGCTTCCTCGAGGAAGCACATGGCACGGTCCCGCTGGGGCGCTTCTGCACGCAGCAGTGCCAGGCAACTGAATGGCGGCAGGGCCGCCTGCTCGCGTTCGCTGAGCGCCGCTGCCCCGAAGTGCCGGTAACCTCCGCGCACCAGTACTTTCAGTAAAGGATGGTCGGGATGATGGGTCTGGATGAGCACGCGCCCGGGTCGCTGGCCGCGGCCGGCCCTGCCGGCGACCTGCACCAGCAACTGCGCCATGCGTTCGGCGGCGCGGAAGTCGACGCCGAACAATCCGCCGTCCGCATCCAGAATGCCCACCAGCGTGACATTGGGAAAATGATGACCCTTGGCGAGCATCTGAGTGCCTACGAGGATGTTCGTGCTCCCTGAGTGGATCCCATCGAGCACCTCTTGCAAAGCGCCTTTGCGGCGCGTGCTGTCGCGATCGACACGGTCGATCCTCGCGTCGGGAAAGCGTTCGTGGAGCGCGGCGGCCACACGTTGGGTACCGAGGCCAAGGGCGCGCAGATCCCCATCGCCGCACTCCGGACAGGTTGCCGGAACATCACGCTCAGCAGCGCAGTGGTGACAGCGCAGCCGCCCACTGGCGCGATGGTAGACCATGTGCGCATCGCAGCGGCTGCAGTCTGCCTGCCAGCCACAACCATGGCAGATGAGTATGGGCGCGTAACCGCGCCGGTTGACAAACAGCAACACTTGCTCGCCGACCACCAGGCACTGCTCGATGGCGTCAGCGAGTTTTTGCGAGATCCCGTCCTCGAAGGGCTGGCCGCGCAAATCCAGAACCTCGACCGCGGGCACCAGCGCACCCTGCGCACGTCGGGAGAGTTGCAGGCCCTGGTGGCGGCCACTGGCGACGTTATTGAGACTCTCCAGCGACGGGGTCGCGCTACCCAGCAACACCGGGACCGCGCATTGGCGGGCACGCACGATGGCGAGATCCCGGGCCGAGTAACGAAAGCCCTCCTGTTGCTTGAACGAGGCATCGTGCTCCTCGTCGACCACGAACAGACCCGGTCGCGCCAAAGGCGCGAACACCGCCGAACGTGTCCCTACCACCACTGCGGCCCGGCCATCACGGGCCGCGGCCCAGGCCTGCAGACGCTCCCCGTCACTCAAGCCCGAATGCAGCACCGCCATCGGCACCGATAATCGCTCTCGAAGGCGCGTGACGATTTGTGGCGTCAGCCCGATTTCGGGAATCAGCACCATGGCCTGGCGCCCCAGCGCGATGATGCGCTCGATGACGGCCAGGTACACCTCTGTCTTGCCGCTGCCGGTCACACCGTCCAGCAGGAAGCTCTGGAAACGATCCCGTGCCGCGTAGACGGTCTCGATGGCGTGGCGCTGCTCGTCGTTGGGAGCAGGTGGGGGATCGCGGGGCACGGGATCCGGCATGGCGACGGCGTCCACACGAGCCTCGAATTCCTCGATCCAGCCTTTTGCGCACATGGCGGCCAGGGCCGCGCGCCAGGCTCCCTCGAGGCGCGCAAGATCCGCTCGGCCCGCGCCGTTGGGAAGCCCGCGCAGCAGCTCCCAAACGGCGGCCTGGCGAGGCGCGCGCCGAAACTGCTCACTGCGCAATCCCTGCCCCGATTCGGTAAGTCGCCAGCGCGGCTCGCCGCTCGTGGGCAGGGGCTTTCCTGCGCGCAATACCGATGGCAGGGCGCCGAGGATGACTTCTCCCAAGGGGTGGTGGAAATAGTCGCTTGCCCAGCGTAGAAACGCGAGGATCTCGGCACCGAGTAGCGGCTCATCATCGAGGACCCGGGAGATGCGTTTGAGGCGCTTCCGCGGCACCCGCGTGTGGTCCACCTGCTCCAGCACCACACCGACCCGAGTGCCCCGACCGAAGGGCACACGCACCCGTGTCCCCGGGGCCGGGAGGTCCGGGCCCTGGTCGTCAGGCGGCAGGTAATCGAAGACCCGGCGCAGCGGTGACGGCACCGCGACCCGCAACAGGCGAAGCGGTGGCGCACCGGCGGATCTGGAAAGCGGATCCAGGGTATCGGTCACAGGTTGCGGCCGCTAGGACGGGCCCGCGTGGATCACGACAGATCGCCCGCGAGCGCTTCCACCGCCGGCAGGGCGGCGCGCCGCATGGGCCGGCCATCCACGGGGCTCAGGGGCACGCGCCGGCGTGCGCGCTCGGCGAATACCACCAGCTCCACCGGAACGTCGTCGGCCATGAATCGGCAGGTGGGCAAACGCTCGGTGTCGTCGCTGGCGAGCCTCATGCTGCGCTCGCCATGTTCGTGGGGAACACCGTTGTCCAGGAGAAACAATCCCACCTCCTCGGCGGTCTCGGCAAACAGATGCAGGCACACATCGCTGTGCTCATCGGCGGTGCCGCTCAGCACCGCCCCCACCAGGCGCGGTTGAAAGCGCACCAGAAAGCGCATGGCGCGCACCGCCGTGCGGCGCAGCTCCGCCAGTCGTCGAGGCTGGCTGTGGGTACGAAACAAGCGCTGGTACTCGGACACAGCCGACTCGATTTCCCCATTGCTGGGAAGATTGCGTTCGCCCAGGATACGCAGGCGCTCCAGCGCCTTACGCTTGGCAAGCTGAAAATCGTGGATCCCACTCTCGCACATGAGGCGCGCCGCCTCCTTGGCGATGCGCTCGCGAATCTGAGTCGACTTCATGCTGGTGTGGGCAGGCACGGGCTGAGTGGATAGCTGGCGTGAACTAAAACAGTTGCTCCGTGAGCCCCGGCTCGGGCGTCGACGTCGGCGTCGAACCGGGACTGGTGGATGTTTCTACGAGACTTTGCCGGGGCACGTTCTGGCTGCGGAATGTCTCGAACACGGCGCCGGGTTGCGAGGCGCTGGCGAGTAATCCCGACCCGGGGTCGATGCGCACCGTCACCAGGCCATCGGGCTGCGCCAGGATTTCCTCGGGCACACCATCCAGAGCCACGCGCATGAAATCGATCCACATGGGCAGCGCCGCTCCGGCGCCGGTTTCGCGGCGCCCGAGCGGGCCCAGCTGGTCGAAGCCCACCCAGGTGGTCGTCACCAGCTTGTAGTTGAAACCGGAGAACCAGGCGTCCTGCTGGTCGTTGGTGGTGCCGGTCTTGCCAGCCAGATCGTTACGTTTGAGTCGCAGCGCGCGGCGCCCGGTGCCGCGCTTGATGACGTCGCGCATCAGGGAATTCATGATCCAGGCATTCTGAGGGCTCAGAACCCGGGGTGCATACCCCCTGTCGCCAGCCGCATCGTCGGCAAGCACCACGTCATCGAGCCCCGGATCCGACGCCATATCCAGTGCCAGGGTTTCGTCGTCCTCACAGTCCCGGCACGCGCGCAGGGCATCGGACTGATACCAGAGAGACCCGTCGGAGGCCTCGATGCGATCCACGAAGTAGGGCGTCACGCGAAATCCCCCATTCGCGAGCACCGCATAGCCGGTGGCCATCTCGAGGGGGGTCACACCTCCGCTGCCCAGCGCCAGCGACAGATCGTGGGGGATGCGCTCAGCGTCGAGGCCGAAGCGCTGGAGATAGTCGACGGCGGGTGCGATGCCGACGGCGCGCAGCAGACGGATGGACACCAGGTTGCGCGACTTGAACAGCGCTACCCGCAGCCGCGTCGGTCCGAAGAACTTGCCGCTGTAATTTTCCGGGCGCCAAACAGCCTCCAGGCCGGGGTCGTCGAACACCACCGGGGCGTCGTTGATGATGCTGGCGGCGGTGAAGCCGTGCTCGATAGCGGCAGAGTAGATAAAAGGCTTGAAGCTGGATCCCGGCTGGCGCTGGGCCTGAGTGGCGCGGTTGAATTTGCTCTTATAGAAATCGAAGCCGCCGGTCAGGGCCTGGATCGCGCCGTCCGCCGGGTCCAGCGCTACCAGGGCGCCCTCCACGACCGGTACCTGCACCATCCGCCAGCCGTCTTCCTGGAGCTGCACCCGCACCACATCGCCTCGCTCGACCACGTCATGGGCGGTTTCCAGCTTGGGCCCGCGACGGTTCTCATCTGCATAGGCGCGTGCCCATTCGAGGCCCTCCCACGGAATCTGTATCTCGCCGAAGATCTTCGCGTAGGCGGTGACCATCTTGTCTTCGATAGCCACGACCACGGCCGGCAGAAGCCCGGCGGTGGTGGGAATATCGGCAAGCACGGCATCCAGACTGGCATCCGGGTCGTCCAGATCCACGTGAAATTCCAGCGCCCGGAATCCGTGGCGTTGGTCGTAGGCCAGGAGATTCTTGCGCAACGCCTGGTTGGCCGCCTCCTGAAGTCGGCTGTCGATGGTCGTGTAGACCCGAAACCCGTTCGTGTACGCGTCCTCACCGAGGAGATTCTTCACGTAGACACGGACCATCTCCGCCACGTACGGAGCCTCCACCTCCACGGACAGGCCGTGCAGCCTGGCCGTCACCGGTGTCGCTGTCGCCACCTGGTAATCTTCCTCGCTGATCGCGTCCAGCTCGCGCATGCGCCCGAGGACGTAGTTCCGCCGGCTCCTGGCGCGGTCGGGATTCACGATGGGGTTGAAGCGCGACGGCGCCTTGGGAAGGCCCGCGATCATGGCGATCTGGGCAATGCTCAACTCATCCAGACGGGCGCCGTAGTAGACCAGCGCGGCAGCCTCGACGCCGTAAGCCCTGTGGCCGAGAAAGATTTTGTTGAAGTAGAGCTCCAGAATGTCGTCTTTTGTGAGCTCTTTCTCAATTTTCAGCGCCAGGAGGATTTCGTTGATCTTGCGCACATAGGTCTTTTCGCGGCCGAGAAAGAAATTGCGCGCCACCTGCATGGTGATGGTGCTGCCTCCGGGCCCCTTTTCACCGGTGCGAATCAGGTGCACCACGGCCCGGGTCAAGCCCTGCCAATCGACCCCGGGGTGCTGATAGAAGCGCTCGTCCTCGGCCGCGAGCACCGCTTTCACCATGAGCTCGGGGATCTGCTCGAATTCCAGCGGTGTGCGGCGCTTCTCACCGAACTCCGCAATCAAGCGGCCATTCCGCGTATAAACGCGCAATGGCTCCTGCAGCTGGACGTTTTTCAGGCTGTCGATAGGGGGCAATTTAGGCGCCAGGTACCAGTACAGGCCGGCCACACCAATGCAGGCCAGAAGACCGGTCACCAGCAGAACCGCACCCAGCACCCTCAGCGCGCTAGACAGGCGAAACATTATCTACACTAGTCCTGGTAGGCGTGGGCAAGGGCCCTGCAGCCGGACTGCGTCATCCAGACCCAGGGACGCCGGCACCGTAATCCACCCCGATGCAACCCAGGGGTATCGGGCCCGATGGCGGTGTCCGCGAAAGCCGTGGCCGGTGCGCGCCGGTGGGCAGGACCCACCTTCGCCAGATCCCTCGCCATATGTGAAGATTTGGGAGGCTAATACTAAAGTTCCTCCTAGTATACGCCGCCAATACCATCCACACGATGGCTGTTTGTAAGCACTTGCAGCCTGTTTGTACTTTCTGGAAACCGTGTTCTATATTTTAGATTGGCATTTAATGTAAAGGGCTACCAATTGCCCCTAAATGCCGACTCTCAAAGGGAAAATCGTGGACTTACTCTCCAGTAAAAAACTCCCGGTGATGGGCGTGGACGTTAGCTCTACGGCCGTCAAGATTCTCGAGCTCAGCGGCAGCGGGGGCAAGTACCGCATTGAGGCCTATGCCGTCGAGCCGCTGCCCGCCAACGCTGTGGTGGAAAAAAACATTACCGATGTAGAGGTAGTGGGCGAGGCCATCGGCCGGGCCATGAAACGCACCCAGACCAAAAACAAGATGTCGGCTCTAGCGGTCCCGGGCTCCGCCGTCATTACCAAGGTCATCTCGATGCCCGGCAACCTCTCCGATGACGAGCTGGCCAGCCAGATCGAGCTCGAAGCGGACCAATACATCCCTTACTCCCTGGACGAAGTAAATCTGGACTTCGAGGTCATCGGCCCGTCGGAGTCGGACCCGGACCGGGTGGAGGTGTTGTTGGCCGCGTCCCGGGGCGAGAACGTGGACGTACGGGTGGCAGCGGCCGAGATCGGCGGGCTGACCTGCAAGATCGTCGACGTCGAGGCCTTCGCCCTGGAGAACGCTTTCTCACTCATCGCCCAGGATCTTCCCACGGGGGGAATCGGCGAAACCATCGCACTGGTGGACATCGGTGCCACCATGACGACGTTGAGCGTGCTGAGCGACCTCAAGATCATCTATGCCCGCGAACAGGTTTTCGGCGGCAAGCAGCTTACCGAGGAAATTCAGCGCCGCTATGGCCTGAGCTACGAAGAGGCAGGCCTCGCCAAACGCCAAGGCGGACTTCCGGACAACTACGGCCCGGAGGTGCTGGAACCTTTCAAGGAGTCCATGGCGCAGCAGGTGAATCGGGCGTTGCAGTTTTTCTATTCCTCCAGTCAAGTTGGTCAGGTGGATCGCATCGTGATGGCCGGCGGTTGCGCATCCATAGACGGCGCGGCGGAAGTCATCGCCGCCAAGACCGGAAGCGAAGTCAGCATCGCTAACCCCTTTTCAAGTATGTCCCTCTCATCCAAAGTCAGAGAGAACGTAATAGCCAATGACGCACCCTCCTTGATGATCGCGTGCGGACTGGCGATGAGGACTGCCATCTAATGCCTCACATTAATCTATTGCCGTGGCGCGACGAACTACGCAAACGCCGCGAGAAAGAATTCATCGTCACCGCCGTGATCGCGGCTCTGATGATGGGCGGTGTCGTGCTCGGCGTGCATCTACATTACGAGAGCCGGATCGCGTATCAGAACCAGCGCAATACCTTCATCGAAACCGAGATTTCTGCGCTCGACAAGAAGATCAAAGAGATCGAAAACTTGAAGAAGGAGCGCGATAGGTTGATTGCCCGGACGAAGGTTATTCAGGACTTACAAGCGGGGCGTCCTGAGATTGTTCATGTCTTCGATGAACTTGTCACCACCTTGCCCGACGGCGTGTACTACACGAAAGTCGCCCAAAAAGGACGGGGGCTGAACCTGCACGGCGTCGCCCAATCCAATGCGCGTGTTTCATCGTTAATGCGGAGTCTCAGTACATCTACGTGGTTCGAGAATCCGTCGCTGGTGGAGATCACTGCCAATCTCCAGAAGGAAAGGGCCGTACGTCTCAGCAAATTCAACTTGAATGTCAGCCAAGCAACAAAGAAAAAACAAGACGAAAATACAGAAGGCTCAGGTGGGTAAATAATCATGGAAATGCCTGACTTTTCAAAGCTCGATCTCGATCCGAACAACATCGGCAACTGGCCGGGGCCAATGAAAGGCGTAGTGATCCTGGTCCTGTGTGCCGCGCTTCTGGGTGCGGGTTATTGGTTCGACACCAAGGATCAGCTGGTGGTTCTGGAAACCGCGCAGTCGAAAGAGACTGAGTTGAAGGGAATTTTCGAGATCAAACAGCGCAAGGCCGCAAACCTCGAGTCGCTTCGCGAGCAGCTGAAGGATATGAAGGAGTCCTTCGGTAACCTGCTGAGACTGCTGCCGAACAAGACCGAGATCGAAGGCCTGTTGGTGGACATCTCGCAATCTGGTCTGTCGGCCGGCCTGGAGTTCGAGCTCTTCAAACCGAGTGCGGAGCAGGTGGCGGACTTCTATGCTATTCAACCGATCGCCATTCGCGTAACCGGGACTTATCACGAGTTCGGCAATTTTATCAGCACCGTTGCCGCGTTGCCGCGAATCGTCACTCAACACGACGTCAACATGACCCCCAAGACTGCGGGCACCATTGGGACCGAGGACGAGCTCGTCATGAACATGATTGCGAAAACGTATCGCTACCTCGAAGAAGAAGAGATCGAGGCGGCCGCCACTTCCAAGAAGAAAGGTAAGCGGCGCTAACGCCGGAGGTTCTCTGTATGCGGCCATTGTCTACATGGGACCCTGTCAGCTCCTCTGTACTGAGCAGGCGGAGTACCTTTCTTCGCACACTCGCGACCATACTGGTCGTGTGCGTGCCGTTGGCCAGCTGCGGCGGTGGCTCGATGGCGGACTTGAGAAGCTATGTGGCCGAGATCAAGACGCGCCCGGGAACGCGTATCGAGGATCTCCCGCCTATTCAGCCCTATGTGGTCTACACCTATCCCTGTGATGGTGCGATTGAATGTGTCGACCCCTTCGAACCGTTTTATCTGGAGCCCCCCAGGCCACCGGATGGGGGCGACACAGTTATCTCGGACAACGGAATTTCTCCGGATTTCGACCGTAACCGCGAAGAACTGGAGAGCTACCCGCTCGACGCTCTTCGCATGATGGGAACGCTGGAGAAGGGTGAGCAATTCTGGGCCATCCTGCGTGACCCGGACACCATCATCCACCGCGTCCAGGTCGGCAACTTTATTGGACAAAATAACGGCAAGATTACCGGCATTTCCGAGGACAGGATCGAGCTCCTCGAAATCATTCCCGACGGCCGTGGAGGCTGGGAGGAACGACATGCCGAATTGGCTTTGGCCGACTAAACGAATACGGAATCCCGCAATGATGAAATTGAGCGAATCGTTCTTCGGCAAGAGGGTTGTTACCAACTTGCAAAGCGCAGTGCGCAGTGCTCGCACTTTATTGAAGGGTACGACGGTGACCATTGTCGCAATGACATGGGCATGTGTGGCGAATGCGCAGACCGGCACGACGCTCGACAAGATCACCTTCTCGACGTTGCCTGGCGACCGGGTGCAAGTCGTACTCGAAATGTCCGGCCCAGTGGACGAGCCGCTCAGCTTCGCCATAGACGAGCCGGCCAGAGTTGCGTTGGATTTCCCCGGTGTGTCGCTGAATCTGCCCCGCAAGACCGAAGATATCGGCGTCGGCATGGCGCGTAGCGTCACTGCCGTCGAGGCAGGCGGGCGCTCGCGCGTGGTCCTCAGCCTGATCAAGCTCGTACCTTATGCGATTAAGGTATCGGGCAATCAGGTAGTGTTGACGCTCGACAGCCTCGGCAGCACGACCAGCCTGGCGGCGGCCAAACGCGCCACCGGGGTCAAAGGCAGCATCGAGAACATCGACTTCCGCCGCGGCGAGGGCGGTGAAGGACGGGTCATGGTGACACTGTCCGATCCCGCAATCGTCGTGAATACCTTCGAACAAGGCGACGACATCATTGTCGAGTTCATTGGTGTCGAGTTGCCGGAAGTCCTGTCGAGACGCCTCGATGTCATCGATTTTGCCACCCCGGTCAAGGTCGTCGATACCAAACAGGTCGGCGAAAACGTGCGCATGGTTATCGAGGCCGGCGGCGCTTTCGATCATCTCGCCTACCAGTCCGACGACTTGTTCACTCTGGATGTGAAGGAGCTCTCAGAGATTGAGCAGGAGCGGACCAAGAGGGATAAATTCACCTATACCGGCGAACGGTTGTCACTCAACTTCCAGAACATCGAAGTGCGCGCCGTGCTTCAATTGATCGCCGACTTCACCGGTCTCAATATGGTTGCCAGTGACACCGTCAGTGGCAGCTTGACGCTGCGTCTCAAAAACGTTCCCTGGGATCAGGCGCTAGATATCATCCTCAAGACCAAGGGCCTTGCCATGCGTCAGACGGGCAATGTCATTCTCATCGCCCCCACCGAGGAGATCGCCGCCCGCGAGAAGCTCGAGCTCGAGGCACAGAAGCAAATCGAGGAGCTGGCTCCGTTGCGCTCGGAATTCATTCAGGTGAACTACGCGAAGGCGAGCACCCTGGCGTCGCTGCTCAAGGCGGAAGAGAATTCGTTGATGACCGACCGCGGCCGTGTATCCGTGGACGAGCGCACCAATATTCTTCTGATTCGGGATACATCGGAAGCTATCAACAGTATTCGCGAACTGGTTGCGACTCTCGACATACCGGTGCGTCAAGTGCTGATCGAATCGCGCATCGTTATCGCCGACGACTCCTTCAATCGTGACCTCGGTGTGCGCTTTGGTGTGTCTTACTCGTGGAACGTCAACGGCAGTAGCAGAACCGCGGCCAACATTGGCGGCGGTCTGGCGGGCGATACCGGCTTCGGCAACACGGTCGGCTCGGGCGATTCGCTCAGCAATGCCGGCAACCAGAATCTGCTGGTGGATCTTCCCATCGGCAATCCGGCGTCGGCCATCAAATTCGCGGTGGTGTCGATTCCGGACTTCATCCTCCAGCTCGAGCTTCAGGCGCTGCAATTCGAGGGCCGCGGTGAGGTGATCTCCAACCCGCGCGTGGTAACCGCCAACCAGAAAGAGGCGACCATCGAGCAGGGCACGGAAATCCCCTTTCAGGAAGCTTCTTCCAGCGGCGCGACCTCGACGTCTTTCAAAAAGGCTGTTTTGAGCCTCAAGGTGACGCCGCAGATCACACCCGATGATCGCGTCATCATGGACCTGGCGGTCAACCAGGATACGGTTGGTCAGGAGTTCTCCGGAATCCCCAGCGTGGATACCCGGTCGATAATCACGCAGGTCCTGGTGGACAACGGCGACACGATCGTGCTCGGCGGGATCTACGAGCAGACGAAGCGCGAGGACATCGAGAAGGTACCGTTCTTCGGCGACCTTCCCTATCTCAGCTGGTTGTTCAAGACCACCTCGATTCGTAACGACAAGAGGGAGCTGCTTATTTTCGTGACACCGAAGATATTGAAGGACGCGGGCACGGCGGGGCTTTGACGCACGGGCAGAGTATCGCGCGCCTTCCTGCCAGCTATTCAGTTCCTGTAGCGTATCTCGAGAGAACGGCGGACCCTGAATCCAGGGCCCGCCGTTCGCTTTTCTGTGCCATTCATTCCTCATCCATTTGCATCGCTGCTCCCGTAGAGGGTAAAAAGCAATGGACATGAAGGTTCCCAACAACATTTTTCTGGTGGGCCCCATGGGCGCCGGCAAGTCCACCGTGGGGCGCCAACTCGCCAAAACCCTTAATATGGAGTTCGTGGACTGCGATCGCGAGATAGAGGAGCGAACCGGTGTCGCAATCGCCGTTATCTTCGATGTCGAGGGTGAAGAAGGATTTCGCAAGCGCGAACGGGCCATGATCGAGCAACTTACCGAGCGCGACGGCATCGTTCTGGCAACCGGGGGAGGCGTCGTTGTGGATGATGCAAATCGTTCGCGGTTGCGCACGCGGGGATTTGCAATCTATCTGAATGCGCCTATTGAACTTCTCTTGGAACGAACGGCGCGGGACAAGCAACGGCCCCTGCTGCAGACCGATGATCCCAAGGCCAGCCTCATCGCACTGGCGACCGAGCGCGAGCCCCTCTATCAGCAGGTCGCGGATATGGTGGTAAAGACCGATCGACGCACAGCGCGACACGTGGTCAAGGAAATCGTGCGCAAGCTCTCTCAATTATGAAAAGGCTGAACCTCGATCTGGGCCCTCGCAGCTACTCCATCTTCATCGGTACGGGATTACTCGGCCGCGTCGATCTGTTCGACGCAAGTCTCGCCGGGAATCAAGTGATGGTAGTCAGCAACGAGACGGTCGCACCCCTGTATCTCGAGGATCTCAGGAAAGCCCTGGGAGATCGGGACGTTCAAGTCATGATTCTGCCGGACGGAGAAGAGTTCAAGACCCTCGGTGAGCTTGCGAAGATCCTGGATGCCCTCGTGGAGGCGCGATTCGCACGTGATTGCACACTGGTTGCGCTCGGCGGTGGTGTGGTCGGTGATATGACAGGGTTCGCGGCCGCCTGTTACCAGCGCGGGGTCGCCCATGTTCAGGTTCCCACGACCTTGCTTGCCCAGGTGGATTCTTCAGTTGGCGGCAAGACCGGGGTAAACCACCCTCGCGGCAAGAACATGATCGGCGCCTTTCATCAGCCGGCCTGCGTAATTGCAGACACCGAAACGCTGTCCACCCTTCCAGATCGCGAGTTTCGCGCAGGCCTCGGCGAGATCATCAAGTACGGATTGCTGTGGGATGCGAATTTCTTTGCCTGGCAGGAGGCGCACATGGCGGAGCTGCTGGCGCGGGATCGCGACTGCCTCACGACGGTGATTTATCGCTCATGCCAGATAAAGGCCGACATGGTGAGCGCGGACGAAACTGAAAGCGGTGTACGCGCCCTTCTTAACCTGGGCCATACCTTCGGTCACGCCATCGAAGCGGGACTCGGCTTCGGCACCTGGCTGCACGGCGAAGCCGTAGCGGCAGGATTATGCCTGGCGGCCGATCTCTCCGCACGCCTCGGGCGAATCGATGCCGATGATGTCAGGCGTGTGGGAAAGCTCGTGGAGAGCGCGAGCCTGCCGATTCGGGCACCGGCGGAGCTGAGTACCGATCGCATGCTCGAATTGATGGCCGTGGACAAGAAAATCAAAGGCGGTAAGTTGCGATTGGTACTGCTGAACGCCATTGGCAAGGCGGAGCTGGACGGTGACTTCGACCCCCGCGCCCTCAGGGAAACGCTCGAAGAGTGCCGGGTCGCCGCGTAAGAAGCACCGTCAGGTGCTTCCAACACGCAATAGCGCTACACTTGCCCGGCGGCAAGACACCATGTACGAGTTGAAAGCCTACGCTGCGTCCGACGACAGCAGTCGTGGACGCATTCATGAAGAGCCGGAAGCGATCATGCGCGGGGTCTTCCAGCGCGATCGGGATCGCGTCATACATTCGGCGGCATTTCGGCGGCTCGAGTACAAGACGCAAGTTTTCGTCAATCACGAAGGCGACATGTTCCGCACCCGCCTCACCCACTCCATCGAGGTCGCACAGATCGCACGCACAATCGCCCGCGCGCTTGGTCTGAACGAGGATTTGAGTGAGGCCATTGCGCTCGCCCACGACCTCGGTCACACCCCTTTTGGTCACGCCGGGCAGGATTCGCTCAACAAACGCATGCATGAATATGGCGGCTTCGAACACAATCTCCAGTCGGTGCGTGTCGTGGATATGTTGGAAGAAAAATATGCTGCCTTTACCGGCCTGAATCTGAGTTTCGAGACACGTGAAGGAATTCTGAAACATTGCTCCCGCGCCAATGCGGCCATGCTGGGCCCGCTCGGAGAGCGGTTCTTGAACGGTGAGCAGCCTGGTCTGGAGGCTCAGGTGGCGAACATCGCCGACGAGATCGCCTACAATCATCACGATGTGGATGACGGACTGCGTGCCGAGCTCATCAGTCTCGACGATTTACAGAGCGTGGAAAGTTTTCGGGAACCCTTCGCAGAAGTGACCGAGCTCTGGCCTGATCTGGCCGAACGGCGCGTCATTCACGAGGTGATCCGCCGTATGATCAATCGACAAGTACTCGATTTGATCGAAACGAGTCAAAATGCCATCGATCAGCGCGCTCCCGGAAGTATCGATGATGTCCGTGAAGCCGGCGCACCGTTGATCCTCCTCAGCGAAAACGCGAGCAACCGGCACTTGGAGCTCAAACGCTTTCTGCGCGCCAACCTTTACCGACACTACCGTGTGCACCGAATGACATTGAAGGCCGCTCGAATTGTCGAGGCGTTGTTCGACGTTTTTTCCGACGACGCCCGTCTCTTGCCCCGACCAGCGCGGGATCACATGGCGGATCTCGAAGAAGCGGACGGCGCGGCAGGCCGCGCTCGCGCCATCGCCGACTACATTGCCGGCATGACGGACCGTTTCGCCATCGCCGAGCACGAGCGGATATTCAGCGCGTCCACTTTGACCTGAGATTGCGTGAAAACGAAAGAGAAGCCCTCATTCGCGTTGGAGGATACTCTGGCGGTTTACGGCATTCGTAACAATCCGTTTCCCGTCGACGAGACCGATGATTTTTACTTTTCCACGCCGATACTCGTCAAGCAAGTCGATGTGCTGCGAAATCTGGTGGAGTACGGTGATCTGCTGCTGATTATCAGCGGCGTCGAAGGGGCAGGTAAGTCCACCTTCCTGAACCAGTTTCTCCTCACTGCTGACAAGCGCTGGAAGTGCGGCCGCATCGATGCCCGTGAGGAGATGACGATCGACTCGCTGGTGGATGAACTGTTGCGAAGTTTAGGCTTGAAAGCGCGCGGCGATGACGCCCAGAGCGACGAGGCGTTGCTACGCGCGCACCTGGCAAAGGTGCATGCCGACGGTGATGTCGCCATGGTTGTGGTTGACGACGCACACTGCCTGCCCCAGATCTGCACGGAGTTTCTGCTCGGGCTGGCGGAAGAACGCGGCCGCATCGAGCTGCGTCTGCTGCTGACCACCGAGCCGGGGCGCCTCGGTTTCTCCACCAATGACTCCAGGCATGTGCATGTGGTCGTTCTACAGCCCTTCGATTTACAGCAGACCGGCGACTATCTCCATACCCGGCTGAGTTACGCGGGCCTCGTCGGTGACAGTCCGTTCAGCGCCTCCGTGGTCGGCGATATTCACCAGGACTCCGGCGGCTTGCCCGGGGCGATTCATCCGCCGGCACTGCACACCCTGCTGGCCAACACCGACATGTCTCGGGGCCGCTTTGGCATCAGACTGCCTGCGAAGACCACACGGACGATGATCACCGTGGCGGTGGCGCTGGCTATTGCTGGAGGCGCCGCCGTATCCCTGCGGCCCGAGGCAGGAATCGAACCTTTGGCCGCCGGGGATGCGGGGACTACCGGCGAAGTCCAGGGCGGCATGGGGACTGGCGACCCGAAAGTACCGGTCACCGGTCCGGAATCCGCCGATGACGACAAGCAAACAGCGGAAAAAGCCGAGACCGTCACGCCCACAGCGCCGGCAGAGAAGGCGGACTCGGGAACGCCGATGATCGTCAGGCTGAGCGCGGGCCGCGACGCCAAGGTATTCATCCTCGATGAGAGCGGCATTTCGGCGACGCCGGCGGTTGCCGTAACATCGCCGGCGCCCGCGAAACGCGAGGCGCCCGTGAGAAGTATCGAGCCCACGGTGCGCCTAGCCAGCAACGTCGCACCCTCGGCCGAGACACAAGCCGCTCACGATCTGGACTGGCTGCGTAAGCAGGACCCATCTCACTACGTGATTCAAGTGGTGGGGACGCGGGACGCCTCGGCGGTGGGCAAGTTTCTCGACCACCACGCGCTGGGCTCCAAGGGAGCGTGGTTCGTCACCACCCATGAGAACGAGCCCTGGTACGTGGTGGTTTACGGCATGTACCCGGATAACAGCTCGGCCCGGGCCGCTATCGAAACGTTGCCGGAGCGACTTCGCGCCGGCTCACCCTGGCCACGCTCGGTGGCGAGCGTCATCGAGAGCGCCCGTTGATCGAGCTTCCCGATACCGGGAAACGGGGCGGCAACTGGCACCCTGCCGGGGCCTGCATCGTGACAGCCGCGGCTGCCGCAGTTATACTGTGTACTCTTTCGTCCGCAGCATTCACGCCCGACATCGGTGCCCGCGCGGGGACGCGTAACCGGCACAATGGCCGGCAGGGGGAAGGATACCCCCGCATCCGGCCAACCCCGCGCCCCCGATTGGCTCTACCCCCTCGGTAGCAACGCCCTCCTGGGGCGGCTGGAGAGGGTTGTGCAGCGCGCGCAGGCACGGGCGACCTGCGAGCTCGGTGTTGGTCAGGGGGAAGGGGCAGTTATGGACAGGCCGACGAAACCAACCGGGGGATTGTATTCTCCCGAATTCGAAAAGGACGGCTGCGGCTTCGGACTGATCGCCCAGATGGACGATGAGCCGAGCCACTGGTTGGTGCGTACGGCGACCCAGGCGTTGGAGCGCCTCACCCACCGGGGCGCCATCGCCGCCGACGGTAAAACCGGCGACGGCTGCGGATTGCTGCTGAAGAAGCCCCACGCCTTTTTCGCCCGTGTCGCCGCCGAAAGCAAGTTTCAGCTCGCTCCACTCTACGCCGTCGGCATGGTGTTTCTCAGTCAGGACACGACACGCGCGGATCGCGCGCGGGCGCAGCTCGACAAGGAGCTCACCCATGAGGGTCTCGAAGTGTGCGGCTGGCGCAGTGTGCCCACGGATGCGTCGGCCTGCGGCACAGTGGCACTGCGATCCGTTCCCCACGTCGAGCAGGTGTTCGTCAATGCACCGGCGGCCATGGGCGACGAGTCCTTCGAACGCCATCTGTACATCGCGCGGCGACGAGCGGAAAAAGCACTGGAGAAGGAGGATCAGGCCTTTTACGTACCGAGCCTGTCTTCCCGCGTGGTCGCCTACAAGGGTCTGGTAATGCCGGACAAGTTACCGGTGTTCTATGAAGATCTTCGCGACGATGACATGAGCACGTCGCTGGCGGTATTTCACCAGCGCTTCTCCACCAACACCTGGCCGGAGTGGCGATTGGCACAGCCGTTTCGCTTTCTCGCTCACAACGGCGAGATAAACACCATCCAGGGCAATCGCAACTGGGCGGTGGCGCGCAGCTTCAAATTCGAAACCCCTCTGATCCCGAACATGGAAGACGTGCGCCCACTGGTATCCGCCAGTGGCTCCGACTCCTGCACTCTCGACAACATGCTCGAAGTGTTGCTGGCGGGCGGCATGGATATTTTCCGCGCCATGCGATTGCTGATCCCACCCGCCTGGCAGAACGTCGACACCATGGATGCGGACCTGAAGGCCTTCTACGAGTATCACCGCATGCACATGGAGCCCTGGGACGGTCCCGCCGGCATCGTGCTCACCGACGGCCGCTATGCCGCCTGCGTCATGGATCGCAATGGACTGCGCCCGGCGCGTTACGTGATCACCAATGACCGCCACATCACCCTCGCGAGCGAGATCGGCGTGTACGACTACGACCCCGCGGATGTGGAGGTAAAAGGGCGATTGAAGCCCGGCCAGATGTTGGCCGCCGACACCGCAACCGGTGAGCTGTTGCTGCCCGGGGATATCGATGCCCGCCTCAAGGCCAGACAGCCGTATCGAAAATGGATCAGGGCACGAAAGAAGCAACTCAAAGCAAAGCTCGAGAACGAGCCGCTCACCAATACGCCCCTGGATAAATCCCGGCTGGCGGTGTACGAGAAGCTTTATCAAGTGTCGCTGGAAGAGCGCGAGCATGTGCTGCGCGTGCTCGGCGAAGCGGGCCAGGAGGCGGTGGGCTCCATGGGCGACGATACGCCACTGCCGGTTCTGTCGAGACACACGCGGTCGCTTTATGACAGTTTCCGCCAGCAGTTCGCCCAGGTCACCAATCCACCCATCGACCCCCTGCGCGAGCAGATCGTGATGTCGCTGGAAGTGTCCATCGCCGGCGAGAGCAACCCGTTCGAGGAGCGCGAAGGTTTCGTCACGCGCCTGGTGGCGAGCTCACCGGTTCTTTCCGAAGGCAAGTTTCGGGAGCTTCTGGACATGCGGGAGCCGGCCTTTCGCCACGAACGCATCGAGCTTGCCTATCCCGCGGAAGTCGAGCTGCGTGATGCAATCGTCGATATTTGCGACCGCGCGGTTGCCGCGGTGAGCGAACGCAAGCTCATCCTGGTGCTCTCTGATCGGGACATCACGAGAGACAAGCTGCCGGTGCACGCGCTCCTGGCAACCGGCGCCGTGCATCACCGGCTGATTCGGGAGGGCATACGCTGCAATGCCAATCTGGTGGTGGAAACGGGGACGGCACGGGATCCCCATCATTTCGCGGCGCTCATCGGCTATGGCGCAACGGCCATTTATCCGTACCTCGCTTTCGAGGTGCTCAACGACATGATCCGCAGCGGCGAGATCCCCGCTGGCGACGGCACCCTCGTGGGTATCAATTACCGGCGCGGGATCAACAAGGGTCTCTACAAGATCACCTCGAAGATGGGGATCTCGACTATCACCAGCTACCGCGGCGCACAGCTGTTCGAGATCGTCGGCCTGCACCGGGAAGTAGTGGACCTTTGTTTTACCGGCACCGTCAGCCGCGTGCAGGGCATGCGCTTCGCCGACCTGGACGAAGACCGGCGGCGCCTCGCCTGGGACGCCTGGAACCCACGCCGGGCGAAGAGCCCCGGCGGACTGCTGAAGTACGTGCACGGTGGCGAGTACCACGCATTCAACCCGGATGTCATCGCAACCTTGCAAGAGGCCGTCAACAACGATGACTTCGAAAAATACCGGGAGTTCGCCGATATCGTGGACAAACGTCCGGTGATGACGCTTCGCGATCTGCTCGAGGTGACGCACGACACCCAGCCGATACCCATCGAGGAGGTGGAGTCGGTGGAGGCCATCGTCAAACGTTTCGACAGCGCCGGGATGTCACTGGGCGCGCTCTCGCCCGAAGCTCACGAAACTCTGGCGATGGCCATGAACAGCCTCGGTGGACGCTCGAATTCCGGCGAGGGCGGCGAGGACCCGGCCCGTTACGGCACCGACAGGATGTCCAAGATCAAGCAGGTCGCATCCGGGCGCTTCGGCGTAACACCGAACTATCTCGTCAACGCGGAAGTGCTGCAAATCAAGATAGCCCAGGGAGCGAAACCCGGCGAGGGCGGCCAGCTACCCGGCCACAAGGTCAACGAAATGATCGCCCGGTTGCGCTATTCACGCCCCGGGGTGGCGCTCATTTCGCCGCCGCCCCACCACGACATTTACTCCATCGAGGATCTGGCGCAGCTCATCTTCGATCTGAAGCAGGTTAACCCCCAGGCGCTGGTGTCGGTAAAGCTGGTAGCCGAAGCCGGGATTGGCACCATCGCCGCCGGGGTCGCGAAGTGCTACGCGGATCTGATCACCATCTCCGGTTATGACGGCGGCACCGGCGCGAGCTCGTTGACCTCGGTGAAATACGCCGGCAGCCCCTGGGAGCTGGGCTTGAGTGAAACCCATCAGACATTGCGCGCCAATGACCTGCGCCACAAGGTGCGCCTGCAGACCGATGGCGGCCTCAAGACCGGACTCGACGTCATAAAGGCGGCCATGCTCGGTGCCGAATCCTTCGGTTTCGGTACCGCGCCCCTGATCGCCATGGGTTGCAAATATCTGCGTATCTGCCACTTGAACAACTGCGCCACCGGCGTTGCGACGCAGAACAACGTGCTGCGTATGAAGCATTTCAAGCCCAATGGCGTACACAAGGTGGAGAACTACTTCCGTTTCGTTGCCGAGGATGTGCGCGAATGGTTGGCAAAGCTCGGGGTCACCACGCTCGAAGCGGTGATCGGGCGCGGTGATTTTCTCACCGTGATCCCCGGCGACACAGCGCGCCAGGGAAATCTGGACCTTGCGCCGCTGATTTCCGACGCTGGCGTGCCAGCCGAAGCGCCGCAATTCTGCAATACACCTAGAAATGAACCCTTCGACAAGGGCAAGCTTGCGGAGCGCATGGTGAAAGATTCCATGCCCGCCATCGAGGCCGGAAGCGGCGGTGAGTTTCACTACGAGATTCGAAACTATCACCGCTCCATCGGCGCGCGGGTATCCGGCGAGATCGCGCGCAGGCACGGCGACAACGGCATGGCCGAGCATCCGCTGGTCATGCGCTTCGCGGGTACCGCGGGACAAAGCTTCGGCGTCTGGAACGCCGGCGGATTGCACATGTACCTGGAGGGCGACGCCAACGATTACGTCGGTAAGGGCATGGCCGGCGGGAAGCTCGTAATCCGTCCACCGCGCACGAGCCGTTTTCGTTCTCAAAAAACCGTCATCGTCGGTAATACTTGTCTCTATGGTGCTACGGGTGGCCGATTTCACGCCGCTGGTATCGGTGGCGAGCGATTCGCGGTGCGCAACTCCGGCGCCGTGGCGGTGATCGAAGGCGTAGGTGATCATGCCTGCGAGTACATGACCGGCGGGGCCGTTGCGGTCCTTGGCCACGCCGGGGTCAATTTCGGCGCCGGCATGACCGGCGGGTGCGCATTCGTATTGGATATGGAGCGCAATTTTTTCGATCTCTACAATCACGAGCTCATCGACATACATCGGATTCATACGGAGCTCATGGAGGCCCATGCAAACTATCTCGTGACGCTGCTCGAGGAATTCGTCGCCGAGACCGAGAGCGATTGGGGCCTGAGTATCCTCGACGATTTCGACGAGATGGTGCGCAAGTTCTGGCTGGTAAAACCCAAGGCGACGGAACTTACCAGCCTGCTCGATACCCTGCGCGAAGCTGCCTGAGCAGCCGGGTGTACAGCACTCAGCCATGCCGAACCTATTTCAATTCGTCGACGTACCACGCCAGGACCCGAAAAAGCTCAGCGTGGAAGTGCGGATACGCAATTACAAGGAGATCTACGGCCAGTACGACGAGCAGAGCGCGGCGTCCCAGTCCGAGCGCTGCATCGACTGCGGCAATCCCTACTGCGAATGGAAGTGCCCGGTACACAACTACATTCCGAACTGGCTCAAGCTGGTGTCCGAAGGCAATCTGCTGCTGGCCGCGGATTTGTGTCATCAGACGAACTCTCTGCCCGAAATCTGCGGCCGTATCTGCCCGCAGGATCGATTGTGCGAAGGTGCGTGCACGCTGAATGACGGCTTCGGCGCCGTCACCATCGGCGCGGTGGAGAAGTACATCACCGACGAAGCCTTCAAACAGGGCTGGCGGCCGGATCTTTCCCACGTGGTGGACACCGGCAAGCGGGCGGCCATCGTCGGCGCCGGACCGGCGGGCCTTGCCTGTGCCGACGTGCTGGTGCGAAACGGCGTCAAGCCCGTGGTCTATGACCTGTATCCGGAAATCGGCGGCCTGCTGACCTTCGGGATTCCACCCTTCAAGCTCGAGAAGGACATTGTCCTGCAGCGGCGACGAGTCCAGGAAGAGATGGGTGTCGAGTTTCGCCTCGATACCGAGATTGGCCACGATATTCCCTTTCAGGCCCTGCTCGACGAGTACGACGGCGTGTTTCTCGGCATGGGCGCTTACACCGCCATGCGTGGAGGTTTTCCCGGTGAGACCTTACCCGGCGTGATCCAGGCGCTGCCATATCTGATCGCCAACGCGTACCATCACATGGAGATCGACGGCGGCGACGAGCAACCGGCAGACATGAACGGTCTGCGGGTAGTTGTGCTGGGAGGCGGCGATACCGCCATGGATTGCGTGCGCACCGCGACGCGGCAGGGCGCGACGAGCGTCACCTGCGCCTACCGCCGTGATCAAGCCAACATGCCCGGCTCCATGCGCGAGGTGGAAAACGCCAAAGAGGAGGGCGTTCGCTTTCTATGGAATCGGCAGCCTCTGGAGATCGTCGGCAACCGTCACGCGGAGGGCGTGAAGGTGATAACAACCACGCTCGGCGAGCCGGACGCCCGTGGCCGGCGGCAGCCGGAGCCGGTGTCCGACACCGACGACGTGCTGCCCGCGGATCGTGTCATCATCGCATTCGGATTCAGGGCGAGCCCCAGCCCCTGGTTCGACGACCACGGCATCGTGCTCGATGTAGGCGGATTGGTGGTGGCAACAGAAGAGGGCCGCTACAAATTTCAGACCAGCAATCCTAAAGTATTCGCCGGCGGTGACATGGTGCGCGGTTCGGATCTCGTGGTAACGGCAGTTTACGAGGGCCGCGAGGCTGCCTTGGGCATGGTCGACTACCTGGGCGTATGACGACAAACGAAGTGTCATGGTGAAGCTGAGGAACGACCGACTATTGCGCGCGCTTCTGCGTCAACCGGTGGATCGCACACCCGTATGGATCATGCGCCAGGCTGGCCGCTATCTGCCCGAATACCGCCAGGTGCGCCAACGCGCGGGCAGCTTTCTCACGCTCTGCTCAACGCCGGAACTGGCCTGCGAGGTGACCTTGCAGCCGCTCGCACGCTTTCCCCTGGATGCCGCGATCCTGTTCTCCGACATTCTGACGGTGCCTGCGGCCATGGGCATGGAGCTCAGGTTCACCGACGGTGAGGGGCCGAGCTTTCCAGCGCCGGTGCGAAGCGCCGCGGATGTCGGCCGTCTCAAGAAACCGGATCCGGAAGTGGAGCTCCGCTACGTAATGGATGCCGTTCGCATGGTACGCCGGGAGCTGGACGGTGCCGTGCCTCTGATAGGATTCGCCGGTAGCCCGTGGACCCTGGCGACCTACATGATCGAAGGTGGAAGCTCGTCGCATTACCGTTTCGCCAAGGGCATGATGTTCGCCGACCCCAAGCTCATGCATCACCTGCTGGAGCAGCTCGCGGACAATGTGTGCGCCTACCTCAACGCACAGATTCGTGCTGGCGCGCAAGCTGTCATGATCTTCGACACCTGGGGAGGATTATTGGGTGCCAGGGACTATGAGGACTTTTCACTGCACTACATGACGCGCATCGTCGCCGGCCTCGAGCGTTCGGTGGATGGCGGTCAGGTGCCTGTGGTGCTGTTCACCAAGGGTAGTGGAGCCTGGCTCGAGCAGATGGCGGACAACGGCTGCGACGCGGTCGGTATCGACTGGACGGTGGATATCGGTGATGCACGCCGCCGCGTCGGCGACAGAGTGGCAATTCAGGGCAATCTCGATCCGTGTACATTGTATGCGGCACCCGAGCGCATTCGCGAGGACGTCGCGGGAGTACTGGCAAGCTACGGCGACGGTCCTGGTCATGTATTCAATCTCGGTCACGGCATTCAACCTTTCGTGGATCCGGCGAGTCTCGCGGTTCTGGTGGACGCCGTCCACGAGCTGAGCGAGCCCTACCACAAGTGATGTCGGCGGCTGACGGCACGCGGCGCAAAATGGTTGGTTGCCGCCCATGAAAGCGAGCCTCGGCGTATTCGCCAGGGGATTGTGCATGGGTGCCGCCGACGTGGTGCCCGGCGTCAGCGGCGGCACCATGGCGCTGATCCTGGGTATTTACCAACGTCTTCTGGAAGCCATTCGCGCATTCGACACGACGTGGCTCCGCCTGATTGCGGCGAGACGCTTCCGTGAAGCCACCGAGCACGTCGATATCCTTTTTTTGATCCCCCTTGGGGCCGGCATACTCGGCGCGATTCTTTTCTTCACCCGCGTAGTGTCGCTGCCACAAATGGTGCGCGAGCAGCCCGAGCAAATTTACGCACTGTTTTTTGGGCTCGTTCTAGGCTCCGTTGGTGTCCTGTTGCGCGGGCTTGGACCGCTGCGCTGGCGGGATCTGACCTTCCTGCTGGTGGGCACGCTGCTCGGTCTCGTTATCGTTAACGTCGTTCCGTTCGAGACACCCTCTGACTCCTGGTTCATTTTTCTGAGCGGCGCACTCGCCATCTGCGCCATGATTCTTCCAGGCATTTCCGGGTCCTTCATTCTGCTACTGTTGCGCAAGTATGAGCATGTGTTCGACGCCATCGGGCACTTCGATTTCGCCGTGATCCTCCCCTTTGCCCTGGGTGCGATCAGCGGCCTGATGCTGTTCTCGCGCCTGCTGGTGTGGTTGCTGAGACACCACTACCGGATCACACTCACGACCATCGTCGGCATGCTGGTGGGGTCCCTGTGGCTGCTGTGGCCCTTTCAGGCACGCAGCTACGACATCATTCGTGGCAAGCAACAGTTGGTCTACAGCACACCGATCTGGCCCGCGGACATGGGCGGCGGCGAGACTCTGGCGGGCGTGCTGTGCGTGGCGGGAATAGCCACGGTTTTCATCATCGATATGCTGGCGAGGCGCCGACGGACAACCGAACACGGATTGCTCTGATCGATGCCCCGGCCCGGGAGTGAAATATGCCCGAGTTGCCGGAAGTAGAAACCACTTGTCGTGGGATCGCGCCATTGCTGTGTGGCCTGCGAGTCACGTCCGTGGATGTACGCGAGCCGCGCCTGCGCTGGCCGGTTCCGCCGGCCCTTGCCAGAGAACTGCCAGGCCAGCTTATCTGCGGAGTGTCGCGGCGCGCCAAGTACGTGTTACTCGAATCACCGGTCGGTCACCTGATTCTGCATCTCGGCATGTCCGGAAGCTTGCGCATCGTGTCCCGGGAACTGCCTCCGGAGAAGCACGATCACCTGGACGTAGTCATGGGCGACGGCCGCTGCCTGCGTTTCCGCGATCCACGACGCTTCGGCGCCGCCCTTTGGACCAGGGATGACCCCCTCGAACACCCGCTTTTGAGGAATCTGGGCCCGGAGCCGCTCGAGGATGGCTTCAACGGCGAGTGGCTGCACCGACTCTCGCAACGCCGGCGGGTAGCGATAAAGTCGTTTCTGATGAACGGCCAGGTAGTCGCCGGTGTCGGCAACATCTACGCCAGCGAAGCACTTTTTCTCGCCGGGATTCATCCCGGTCGGCCTGCGGGCCGTATCTCCCTTGATCGCTATCAGCGCCTCGTGGAGGCGGTCAGGGATGTGCTGACGGCCGCTATCGCGGCGGGTGGTACCACGCTTCGCGATTTCGTCGACAGCGACGGCAACCCCGGATACTTTTCCCAGAGGCTGCGTGTATACGGCCGACAGGGCGAAGCCTGCGACCGGTGTGGCTCACGCATTCGCAGCCGCATAATCGGACAGCGATCGACCCACTACTGCCCGCGCTGTCAGCGGTGAACCAAGCGGGGCATGTTTTTAAGCGCAACAAAAGCTGATATTCAACAAAGGTGAAGTTCAAATGGCTCAATACATTATTGTTTACCTAGGCGGCGATAAACCATCTAGCCCGGAGGAAGGTAAGCAACATTTTGCGAAGTATAAAGAATGGTTAGCTTCATTGGGTGATTCAGTAGTTAGTCCAATGAATCCATTCAAGAATACGAGCACGCTGGATTCTGATGGTACTGTCTCCACTGGAAGCACAACGACAATGTCCGGTTACACGATAATTGAAGCTGAATCTATAGAGGCGGCACTGGAGATGGCAAAAGCTTGCCCATTTCTTGATATTGGTGGTTCACTTGAAGTGTCAGAGTTAGTGCAGATGCCTTCTTAGAATAACCATTGACGGCCAAACCGCTACCCGGTTCGTCCGCGGCTGAGCTTGGTCGTTAGATGGCGAGTGAGGATTTCCCCTTATGTGATTGAGAGGTGGCAGATTATGACAAAGCAGTCTCCTGAAGTTACCGCTGAGTTTTTGCAGGCGTTTGCAAATGCCTGGAATCGCCATGACGTCGACGACCTCATGTCTTTTATGACCGACGACTGTGTCTTTGAGACCTCAGCAGGGGATCAGGTGTGGGGCAGCCGTTACGAGGGCGTAGACGCCGTTCGAGCGGGATTTTCCAAAGCGTGGGAAAGTTTACCAGACGCTAAATGGGCCGACGCCCATCATTTCGTGAGTGGCAACCGAGGAGTATCCGAGTGGATTTTCTCGGGGACACAAGCTGACGGGAAACGGATAGAAGTCACCGGGTGCGATATTTTTACGTTTCGCGACGGGAAGATCGCGGTAAAGAACTCTTACCGCAAGAATCGGCCACCGATCTAGGCGGAGAAGGCAGGGTGGAGTTGCCGCTTGATTCCAGGTTTGAAGTGTCAGTTTGCCTGACAAGGCATTGCAACTGACGGCCAACTCGCTGCACGGCGTTCCCGGCGCGCATCGATAGCGTCAGGCGCCCAGAGGAATTTCAAATGCTTTACGGGAGCTGTCTTTGTGGGGCGGTCGCATACGAGACTCAAGGGCTCTCGGGACCAATTTTCCACTGCAATTGTCGAACTTGCCGAAAAGCTCACAGCGCGGCATTCGCCACGACCGCTCGGACGCAGCGAGCTTACTTCAAATGGAGTCGAGGTGAGGAATTTCTCGGCCATTTCGAATCAACGCCCGGGAAGCTCCGACACTTTTGTACTGAATGTGGCTCCCACCTTATGGCCGAGTGGACCGATGAGCCCGAGGTAATCCTGCGTCTGGGCTGTCTGGACACGGATCCACAAGCGAGACCGTCTACTCACATTTGGGCATCCCATCGAGTTCCGTGGCTCGATTTTCCAAACGATCTACCATGCCTCGAGGAGGGACCGAGAAGTCCCAGGGAGGAGTTGCGATGACCGACCCTTATCGCGGTAGTTGTTTGTGCGGTGTGGTGAAATTCGAGATCGGGGAGTTCTTGCCGCAAGTGGCTCATTGCCACTGCTCCATGTGCCGGAAGTTTCATGGCGCCGCGTACGCCACGTTTGCGGGTGTGTCCCGCTCCGAATTTCGTTGGGTTGAGGGCGAAGACGCTCTCAAAGAATATACGGCAGAGAACGGTACAACCCGGACGTTCTGTAGTCACTGTGGCTCCAGCCTGATGTTTTCCAGCCCGAGAGCATCGGAAGAAGTCGTAGAGATCGCACTGGGCAGCGTAGATACAGACGTGCCAGTGGAACCGAACGCCCACATATTTGTGGGTTCAGGCGCCAACTGGACGGTGTTGAGTGATGACCTGCCGCAGTTTGAGGAAGGCAGAGACAGCACCAAGGTGAAGAAGTAACTTGGTTCCACTTCGAGGCTTGTCCGCGACTGAAATTGGTCATCAGGCGGCAGGCAACGTAAAGCAGATTCGGAGGTGGCCGTGCGTAGTTGGGAAATCGTCAGTTCGAGTTACATCGTAAAGGACGACTGGCTCACATTGCGTGCCGACGAGTGTCGAACGCCCGAAGGTGTGATTGTGGCACCTTACTACGTGCTCGAGTACCCGGCCTGGGTAAATGTACTGGCACTTACGTCGGATAACGAAGCTATTGTCATTCGACAATATCGTCACGGAGTACGGGACACGATCCTGGAACTACCTGGTGGAGCTGTCGATAACCGCGATAGCAGTGCAGGAGAAGCTGTCCGACGAGAACTCCGCGAAGAAACTGGATATGTTGTAGAGGAATTGGCGGAAATCGGATCTATAAGCGCAAGCCCTCACAATCACACGAACCAGATTCACTGCTTCTTGGGGAAAAATGCCAGACGGATATCGGAACCGAACTTGGAATTGTCGGAGCAGATCGAGGTCGAAATCATGCCATTAAGTGTATTATTGGGTGCCGCGTACCGAGGAAAGTTCAAGCACCCGCATCATTTAGCGACGATTTTCTTCGCAACGGCGGCACCGAGTATTTTCGGAAAATGAGCTGCCACCTGACAAGGCACTGCAGCTGAGCTTTGTCGTCAGGCGTCATTTGTCCATCTTCATGGCCCAACCATATTTAGATCAGTTACGGGAATTGGTCTCCGCTATCGACGGGTGCCAAGGCTTGGTCTGCAAGCACTTCTTCAGCGGCGCTGCTCTCTACGTGGAGCGGCGTATCTGCGTTTCTCTCACCCCGAAGGGGCTTGCCTTCAAGCTGCCAAAATCACGATGTGCCGACCTGTTCAGGCAGGGTAAGGCGGCTCCTTTGAGGTATTTCGACCATTCTCCCATAAAGCAAGGCTATGTTCTGCTTCTAGATTTCCAGGAACTCAGCGATACTGACATTTCCTCCTATTTCGAGGAGTGCATTTCACATGCGACTTCATCGAAAGCCCGGTGAGAGAAACAGAAGAGGAAGAAATAGTGATTAAGGTTAGCGTGCTATATCCGAACAGTGAGGGTAGTAGCTTTGACATGGACTACTATTGCGAAAGTCATATTCCAATGGTTCAGGGACTGCTTGGCTCGGCCCTTAAAGGTGTCGCGGTGGAACAGGGTCTCGGCGGCGCCGAACCTGGTTCGAGCGCGACTTATGCAGCCATGGGACACTTACTGTTTGACTCTGTGGAAGCGTTTCAGGCCGCATTCGGCCCTAACGCGGATGCGATCATCGCAGACATGCCCAACTACACAGACGTTCAGCCCACGATCCAGGTTAGTGAAGTCAAGATCTAGCGGTTTCCCGAGACTGTGAGCGGTAGTAAAAGGTTTGAAGGCGCCACTTGTCCGCATGGGGATGAGCCGGAGCAATAAGTGTGAAGGTTGCATTCGTTGTATTCGACGGGATGACGATGTTGGATTTGGTCGGTATCTATGACTGTATCACGCGTCTGAAGTCGATGGGATTTATTCCTACGCTGTCGTGGGAAATCTGTGCGCTGTCCGAGGACGTGTCAGATGATCACGGATTGCGAATTGCTTCGACATGGACCGCGGGATCCCTTGAGGGTTTTGACATTCTCGTGGTTCCCGGGGGGCTCGGTACCCGGAAGTTACAGCATGACGGTGATTTTACCGAATGGTTGCAGTCCGGAGAATCGGCGTCCCTGAAAGTTTCGGTTTGCACTGGTGCGTTGTTGATGGGAGCCGCAGGATTCCTGACGGGTAGGCGTGCAACGACACATCCGAATGCGTACGTAGAGCTCGAACCGTATTGCAGGGAAGTTGTGCGTGAGCGGGTGGTGGAGGATGGAAATATCATTACGGCACGGGGCGTCACCTCATCCATCGATGCGGGGCTTTATGTCGTCGGCCATCTCGAGGGCGAAGGGGTACGCGTGAAAATCGCCCGCCAGATGGATTATCCATACGACTGGAAGGCGCTGGGGTCCTCAACAGCGGCACGGACCTGATCGTCAAAAATCAGTTCACTGGTCGGGGTCGGCGCTCGTCAATCGCACGTACTTGGCCTGGAGTTGCTCGCGATTCTCCACATGCTCGGGGTTGATGGGAATGCAGTCCACCGGACATACTTCGATGCACTGAGGGATGTCGAAGTGGCCAACACATTCGGTACATAACGCGGGGTCGATCTCGTAGATTTCCTCACCCTGGGAAATAGCGCCGTTCGGGCATTCGGGCTCGCAGACGTCGCAGTTGATGCAGATGTCGGTGATCATCAGCGCCATCTGGTTGATCCCCCCGCAAGACTAGCGAAGCCGCTCCTTCAGCGCCTTCTGCACCTCTGGATGCACGAAGGACCGGACGTCGCCGCCCAACGCCGCAATCTCGCGTACCAGACTCGATGATATGAAGCTGTAGCCCTCATCCGGGGTCAGAAACATGGTCTCGACGTCGGGAGCGAGCTTGCGATTCATGCTGGCGAGCTGAAACTCGTACTCGAAATCCGAGACAGCGCGCAGTCCGCGCAGGATCACACCTGCCCCCTGCTCCTGCGCAAACTTGACCAGTAAGCCGTCGAAGCCCAGCACGTCGATATTGTCGAGATCCGCCAGCGCCGTACGCGCCAGTGACACCCGCTCATCCAGAGTAAAGCAGGTGGCCTTTCCCTTGCTGCTGGCAATGGCGATGATCACACGGTCGAAGTGCCGCAGGGCGCGGCTTACCAGATCTGCGTGTCCGTTGGTAATGGGGTCGAATGTTCCAGGATAAATAGCGATGGTGTCCATGGCCCCTCACAGCGCCTGTATCGGCGGTGATTCCTGCGTCGTCAGGTCGCATTTTGCACAGCGGCAAGATGATACCTTACTTGGCCGGCTTTCTGTCGATGCAAGAACTGCCACCCGTCGGGCAGTTCGAGGGACGCCTGGGTTGCCCGTGTCTCCAGATACACCAGGGCGCCCGGGACCAGCCAGGAGTCCCGTTCGAGCTGGGCACATCGCTCGCCCAGTTCGTTGATGCCGTAGGGTGGATCGAGAAATACGATATCGAAACGGCTGGCCTCACCTTGCAGCCAACGACGAACGTCTGCCTGCACGACGTGGATTTGATTGGCGCCCAACACGGAGGCCTGTTCTCGCATGCACGCGACGGCCCGCTGGTCTTTCTCCACCAGTACCACCTCGGCGGCGCCTCGTGATGCGGCCTCGAAGCCGAGGGCGCCGCTTCCGGCGTACAGGTCCAGGCAACGGGCACCTTCGATCGAGCCGGCGAGCCAGTTGAACAGCGTCTCGCGAACCCGGCCCGGGGTCGGTCGCAGGCCATCGACGTCGGGCACACGCAGCAGGCGGCGGCGCCATTGCCCGGAGATGATACGTACTTTGCCGGTCACGCTGAAAATTGGCCCTGACGCCTCGGATTGCGCAATCGTGATAGGATAGCGCGCGGCCCGGGCGGCGGGCCAGAGACAATGATTTCAGAGAACCCGAACAGGTCGCCGCAGCCCGTCAGTGCGTCTTTCCATGTGGCCATCGCGAAAATCCAGAACGACAAGCGACGATCCCGCCGCCGTAGGTGACAAACCGGGTTTTCTCGGACGCTTGTCCGGCGCGCTCAGGCGTACCCGCGGCGCTCTGCTGGGAAACATCTCCCAGCTGTTCGACAACAACGCCCCTATCGACGAGGAACTGGTGGAGGAAGTCGAAGCCAGTTTGCTCATGAGCGATGTAGGCGTGAAAGCCAGCGAGCGCATCATTGCCGGTTTGAAAGAACGGGTGGCAAGACGCGAGATAAAGGAACCGGAATCGCTGTTCTCGGCACTACACGACGATATGCTTTCGGTGCTGGAGCCGGTAGCGAAGCCGCTGGAGATCCCCGACAAGCTGAGCCAACCCTTCGTGGTGCTGATGGTGGGCGTCAACGGCACCGGCAAGACCACCACCATCGGCAAGCTGGCCAGACGCTTTCGCAGCCAGGGGCACTCGGTGATGCTGGCGGCCGGCGACACCTTTCGTGCTGCCGCCGTCGAGCAACTGCAAGCCTGGGGAGAACGCAACCACGTGCCGGTGGTGGCCCAGCACCCGGGCGCAGACGCCGCTTCGGTGGTCTTCGATGCCCTGCAATCGGCCCGCGCGCGGGGCGTCGATGTGCTCATCGCCGATACCGCAGGGCGACTGCACACCCAGGAAGGACTCATGGAGGAGTTGAAAAAGGTCGTGCGCGTGCTCGCCAAGCTGGACCCAGCGGCACCTCACGAAACCATGCTGGTGATCGACGCGGGCATGGGTCAGAACGCCCTCGCCCAGGCGCGCCAGTTCCATGCGGCGGTGAACGTCAGTGGCATTACCCTGACCAAGCTGGACGGCACGGCCAAGGGCGGGATCGTTTTCGCCATCGCCGAGGAACTCGGCATTCCCATCCGCTTCATGGGCGTGGGAGAAGGCGCCGAGGACTTGCGGGTTTTTCGCGCGGATGAGTTCGTGGACGCGCTCCTCGAGCGATGACGGCGGCACACGGCACCGGTTGACGGCGGTCGCTCCAGAGGCGGATACCGGAAAGCATGATCGAATTTCATGATGTCACCAAGCGCTACCCGAATGGTTACGAGGCGCTGCGAAACGTCAACCTGCGCATCGAGAGCGGTGCCATGGCCTTTCTCACCGGCCACTCGGGTGCCGGAAAGAGCACCCTGCTGCGGCTCACGACCCTGCTCGAACGCTGCACCCGCGGTCAGGTATTGGTGGGCGGGCACAATCTGAGCCGCTTGAGCCGCCGGCGCATTCCATACTTTCGGCGCAATATCGGCGTGGTCTTTCAGAACCACCGGCTGCTCATGGATCGGACGGTGTTCGACAACGTGGCCCTGCCCCTGGTGATCGCCGGACATTCCCACGTGGAGGTGGGACGGCGGGTGCGAGCGGCGCTGGACAAGGTAGGACTGCTCGGCCGAAGCCGGGCCTTTCCCATAACGCTGTCCGGGGGTGAGCAGCAACGGGTGGGGATCGCCCGCGCCGTCGTGCACCGGCCGCGCATACTGCTTGCCGACGAGCCGACGGGAAACCTGGACCCGGAGCTCAGCCGGGAAATCATGAGGCTGTTCGAGAGCTTTAACCACGTGGGCGTGACGGTGCTCATCGCCACCCACGACATCTCCCTCATCGCCGACATGGGCTACGACATTCTCACCCTCAGGGAAGGCTCCTTCGTGCGCGGCGCCGGGGCAGTGAGCTGATGGCAAGCCCGCCGGAACCGACGAAGTTCGCCTTGTCTCCCACCGGCAGCCGCTGGCTTCGGCCGTGGTTCACACGCCATCTGCAAACTTTTTTCTACACCCTCGGGCTGCTGTCGCGGGCGCCGTTGGCGAGCTATCTGACCGCCGCGGTCATCGGAATGGCCCTGGCGTTACCAGCGGGTCTGTACGTGCTCCTCGACAACGTCAGGGATGCGACCCGTGGCTGGGACGGCAGCAACGAGATCTCGCTGTTTCTGCAGCTGAAGATCTCTGACGATAAGGCCGAGGCCATTGCCGACAATGTTCGCGACTGGCCGGAGGTGGCCAGTGCGCGGGTCATCACTCGCGCCCAGGCACTCGAGGAGTTTCGCCAACTGTCCGGCTTTGCCGATGTCATGGATGCCTTTTCCAGCGACAACCCGCTGCCGGCGGTGATCGTCGTCGAACCGGCGGTGGATGCCGGAGACGGGGTGGCTATGGACAAGCTGCTCGGGGGTCTGGGTACGCTCCCGGAGGTGGACTTTGCCCAGTTCGATCTGGCGTGGCTCAAGCGCCTGTACGCCATTCTTCGTATCGTCGAGCGGGGTGTGCTGGTGCTGGCGGTGCTGCTCGCCGGTGGCGTGTTACTGGTGGTGGGTAACACCATGCGGCTGGGGGTCGAGAACCGACGCCAGGAGATCGAAATCGCCAAGCTGTTCGGCGCTACCGACGCCTTCATCCGCCGGCCGTTCCTCTACAGCGGGCTGCTGTATGGCGCGCTGGGGGGGGTCATCGCCTGGCTGCTGGTCTGGGTCTGCTTCATGCTGTTGGGTGAGCCAGTCCAGCGTCTGACGGTACTTTATTCCGGCGACTATCGACTTCAGGGCCTGGCCGCCTGGGCGGGCGTGGTTCTGGTGGCTGGTGGGGCCATGCTCGGGCTGCTCGGTTCGTGGCTGTCCGTGGGCCGCCACCTGCCCGCCATCGAGCCCTCCTGAGGGACCCGGATTTGGCGCCGGAGGAGCGGGGAAGGTTCTCCTAAGCGTCTAAAATGGTTGAACTTCCGAGGTGGCTAGCACTCTAATGTTGTGACTGCTAAACTAGCTTTATTCTGATTCGAGGGGATGTAATGAGCAAAGCACTGGAACTCAAGCTGGCCCTACCCACCGGGAACCTGGCGGCCTATCGTCAGGCGGTCAACAGCGTGCCCATGCTGAGTGCTGCCGAGGAGAAGGAGCTCGCCGAACGCTACCAGGCCACCCAGGATCTGGACGCCGCCTGGCAGCTGGTGACCTCGCATCTGCGCTTCGTAGTGCGTGTCGCGCGCGGTTACTCCGGTTATGGTCTGCAGGAGGCGGATCTCATCCAGGAAGGCAATATCGGCCTCATGAAGGCCGTGAAACGCTTCGACCCGACCGTGGGCGTGCGCCTGGTGTCCTTCGCCGTGCACTGGGTACGGGCCGAGATCCACGAGTACATTCTGCGCAACTGGCGCATTGTGAAAGTCGCCACCACCAAGGCCCAGCGCAAGCTGTTTTTCAATCTGCGCGGCGCCAAGAAACGCCTGGGCTGGCTCAATCGTGCCGAAGTCGACGCCGTCGCCGATGACCTCGGGGTCAGCCCCGAGGTGGTTCTCGAAATGGAGAAACGACTGAGCGCCTACGACGCAGCCTTCGATGCACAGGCCGGTGACGACGAGGACGGCGCTCGCTTCGCGCCGGCGGGCTATCTCCAGGACCTGCGCTTCGAACCGGCCGCCCAGGTCGAGGAAGAGGATTGGGAAGCGCACAGCGGGCAACGCCTGCACGAGGCTCTGGAGGGTCTCGATGCGCGCAGCTGCGACATCGTGCAGAAACGCTGGCTCAACGAGGACAAGGTGACGCTGCAGGATCTGGCAGATACCTACGGAATTTCTGCCGAGCGTGTTCGGCAGATCGAAAAGAGCGCTATGAACAAGTTGAAAACGGCGCTCGCGGAGTAAGCAATTGAAAAGAAAGCCCCGCCTGGGTCAGGCGGGGCTTTTTTTTACCTGGCGTGTTGGGCGGAGCGAAGCGATGCCCAACCTGCGAAGCTCTCACCAGATCAGCAGATAGTGGTCCAGAAGCAGAGCACTGAACAATCCCATCAGGTAGTAGATGGAATAGACGAAGGTACGCAGGGGCAGGCCATCGTCGCGTCCGCGGAAAAGGCTGATGGCGTAGTACAGGAACACGCCGCCGAGAACCAGGGCCGCCACCAGATACAGCGGACCACTCATGTGGGTTGCGTAGGGCAACAGGCTCACCAGGACCAGCAACACCGTATACAGAAGAATCTGCAGCCTCGTGTGCTCGATACCGTGGGTCACTGGCAGCATGGGGACGTTGGCGCGCGCATAATCGTCGCAGCGGTGAATAGCCAGCGCCCAGAAATGCGGCGGCGTCCACACGAAGATAATCAGAAACAACAGCAGCGACTGTGAGTCCAGGGTGCCCGTGACGGCGGTCCATCCCAGCACCGGCGGCATGGCGCCCGCGGCACCGCCGATGACGATGTTCTGGGGCGTGGCGCGCTTGAGAAAAATTGTGTACACCACCGAGTAGCCGACCATGGCGGCGAGGGTCAACAGCGCGGTCAAGGTGTTCACCAGCGTTACCAGCAGCAGCATGGACAGCGCGCACAGAATGGCGGCAAATATCAGCGCCGACGCTGGGTCCATGCGACCGCTGGGGAGCGGTCGGCGGCGGGTGCGTACCATCAGGGAGTCGGCACGCTGATCGACGATATGGTTGATGGCCGCGCCCGAGGCAGCGCCGAGGCCGATGCCGAGACCGCCGAAAATCAACACCTGCCATGGTACCCAGCCGGGAGAGGCGAGAAACATGCCGACAGCGGCGGTGAACACCAGCAGCACCACCACCCGCGGCTTGCACAACTCGAGATACTCGCGCCACGAGTGCGCGGGAGCAATGGCGCGATTCCACATCAGCGGCGCTAGGCCTCCCCCAGTTCCCTATCGATGGCCCGCGGCGCAATCAACTCCCGGCGAGCAGCGCACATGATACACCGACGCGACGCGTGCCCGGTAGTTCCAGCAGCGGACCGGGACGACCGTCAGCCGATCTGAGATATCTTCAGCAGACGCTCGAGATCCGCCAGCAGGCCGCGCCGATCCACATCCTGCGGATAACACATCATCAGATAGCCCTGGGGGTCGACAAGGTAGATGCCCGGGGCCCGCTCCGGGGTGGAGTCGGCAAAGGAGAAGCTCGCCAGCCAGTCGCTGTTTGCCACCGCGAAGCTAACCCCCGGCGGTAACTGCGCCGATTGTGCGTCCACCGGCCTCGCCAGTACGACAAGGAGTTGCACGCGGTGCATGTCGTCGCCGAGGGCCTGCTGAACCTGGCGGCTGCGCGCGAGCGCTTCAACACAGCTGCCCCCGCAGACGCCGTCCGGCAGGTGCACCAGTGTCCAGCGCCCGGACAGATAATCGGCAGCCATCTCTGTTCCATCAGGATGCTGCAGGCTGGCGGCGGTGACCGCGCGTACCGGCTGCACCAGGGTGCCATGGTTGACCGTGCCGAAGGGACGCCAGTCGGGGGCAAACACGTTGAGCGCCAGGCGGCCGCAATCGGCAGGAAAAAGACCAGGAAAGTGCCGATGAGCAGGGTGCGCGCGCGGCGCGCACCTTCTTCTTGGAGCTCTTCGGGCGCGCGCTCTGGCGCCCCACGGCGATGGCGAGGCGCCCGCGCACGGGGCTGTCGCGCACCATCTCGAACAGCGTGTGCTCCTTGCTCATGCGCCGGTTATGCTTGGCGCGCACCAGCAACTCCACGCTCGGGTCGCGGCGCTGCTCGACAAACAGGTCGAAGAAGTCGGCCTCGCGGTCCATCACGCTGATCACGCGCGTGTCGCTCATCTCGCGCGCCACCGCCACGCAATCGCGCAGCCCCTCGATCCAACGGAAGGTCTTCTTGTCCTCGAGCGCCGGCGCTGCACCGGCCTTCGTTCTCGGCTCGGGCGCCACGCACTGCGCGCGCAACACCCCCAGCGGCAGTCCCTCGGCGCTCACGGCCAGGGTGGAATGCAGGTGCAGGCCGCGGCTCTGGGCGCCGGTCTGGTTGGTGCCAATCACCCCCAGCCCGGTGCACTGTGGGCGCGTCAAGTACTTCAGATCGGTGCCGTCTTGAATGCACAGCACCGTGTCCTGCGCCTGCATGCGACGGATGGTGCGCTCGCGGTGGGGGTGGAGGATGTTCTCAGGCGTGACCGCGGAGACGAGCGGCTGGTCGATGAGGCGGTAGTAGCCCTTGACCGCCGCCCAGTCGTTTTTGGCCACGCCGGTGAAGGCGCGCATCGGCTCCTCGGCCTGGCGTCGTGCACTGTCCACCAATCGTTTACTCAGTCGTTGGTCGCCGAGCGGCGCGGCGCCGAACTCATGCGCTGCCCAGCTCTCGCTGTCGAGCCCTTCGCCGGGAGCCAACGGTGCGTACGCGTCCGGCGGCGCGGCGCCGACCCCCAGGCGCTCACGCCAGTCGGACTCCAGCGCATAGACATAGATGGCTTTGCGCGTCTCGCGCGCAGCGCGCTCACGGTCCTGACGCCCGCGCCCGCGGGTCTCGCCCACGCACACCCAGTTCGCCGCCCGGAAGCAGGCCCCCGAATGGTGGGGTGTCTCGACGAAGCTCTCCACCAGCCACGGACGGTACCCGAAACGGGCCTCGAAATCCCCACCCAGCGCGCGCAACGCGCGCCCCAGCAGGTGCGAGGCGAGGTTGTGACAGTGCACCGTGGGGCGAATGAGAAACCGACTCAAGCCCACCACCCGATGCAGGTGGGCACGGTGTCAGCGGTGACGCAATAATCCCCAGTTAGGGTCATTCAATTTTCCCCACCCTCACTACGAACCGGAGGGATGGAGATGTCGCATCATGACGTGAAGGAAGGGACCATGCTCAGCCATCAGTGGAAGGCCGTGGAGGCTGAGATGGTTGGAGAAGAGCGCTGGGCGGAGATCCGCCGGCAGCATTTTGAGGAGGGTCAGTCGATATCGGCGATTGCGAGGCTGATGGAGCTGGACCGCAAGACCGTGCGGCGTTGTCTGCGTGACGACGCGTGGCGCGGGTATCAACGGCGCGCCCAGGCGGAGACGTTGCTGGCGCCCCAGGCCGAGTGGCTGCGCCGGCGCGCCCCGGAGGTGCGTTACTCGGCACGGATTCTGTATCAGGAGCTCAAGGCCCAGCGCGGTTACCAAGGCAGTTACGAGACGGTCAAGCGCTTCGTCGCGCCACTGCGCGAGCTTGCCGGCAGTGACGCGCTGACGCAGACGCGCTTCGAGACCGCGCCGGGACACCAAAGCCAGGTGGACTGGGGCCAGGTCCGGGTGGCGTTCGGGAGCGGTCCCAGTATCCTGCGGATCTTCGTGCTCACGTTGGGCTTTTCCCGCCGGGGCTTTTACTGGGCGTATCCGGATGAGCGGCTGAACCAGTTTCTCGAAGCCCACGAACGCGCCTTTGCCCACTTCGGCGGGCTAACCGCGGAGCACCTCTATGACCGCCCGCGTACCGTGTGCTACCCCAACGGCCGCGGACGGGTGGTTTGGAACCCGACATTCAAGGCGTTTGCCGAGCACTGGGGCTTCGAGCCGCTCGTGTGCCGGGCGTATCGCGCCCAGACCAAAGGCAAGGTGGAGTCCGGGGTCAAGTACGTCAAGCGCAACTTCCTACCGGGGCGCGCATTTGTCGATATCGTCGACTTCACCGAGCAGCTCGACGAGTGGAACGCCACCATTGCCGATACCCGGGTGCACGGCACCACCCACGAGGTGCCGCTGAAGCGCTTCGACCGGGAACGCCCGCATCTGCTGCCCACGCACCGCCAACCGAGCTTTCTGACCGATGCGAAGGTCAGCCGCATCGTCGCCCGGGACTGGCTGGTGAGCTTTCGCACCAACCGCTATTCGGTGCCCTTCGGACTGATTGGCAAGGCCGTCGCGGTGCAGGCCCGCGAGGGCATGGTGCGGATCACCCATCGTGAGCACCCGGTGGCCGAGCATTGCCTGTGCATCGGTCATCATGAACTCGTGATCAAGCCCGAACACGGCCCGGGCGCGGTGGCGCGCAATGCCCGCACCCGCTATGCCAACCGCCCGGAGACCGGTGCCGATCCGCGCCAGCTCGATGTGGAGATCCGCGACTTGGCCTTGTATGACGCTTTGGCCGATGGCGTCGTGGAGATGCAGCCATGAATGGCGTGCAACTGGAACGCCTGCACGAACAGATGGCTAAGCTGCGCCTGATCAAGAGCCAGGAGCGGATCGAGGCATTGCTCCAGGAAGCTGCCGACAAGGAGCTGTCCTATGCCGATTTCCTCGACCAGCTCTTCACCGAAGAGATCGCGTCGAAGACGACCAAGAACATCACCATGCGCACCAACCTGGCCCGCTTCCCGTTCGTCAAGAGCCTGGACGCCTTCGACTTTACGTATCAGCCCTCGCTGGACAAGAAGCAGGTGCAGAACCTGGCCAACTGTCACTTCATCGAGCACGGCGAGAACGTCGTGATCCTGGGTCCTCCGGGGGTCGGCAAGACCCATCTGTCGGTCGCATTGGGGCTGAAGGCCATCGAACACGGCTACCGGGTGTTGTTTACTACCGCTGCCAACATGATCGCCACCCTCACCAAGGCGCTCTCCGAGGGAAAGCTCGAGGACAAGCTCAAAACCTTCACCGTGCCGCGCTTACTTGTCGTCGATGAGATCGGCTATCTGCCCATCGACCAGGCCGGGGCCAATCTGTTCTTCCAACTCATCAGCCGACGCTACGAGAGAGGCCCGGTGATCCTCACCTCCAACCAGAGCTTCGGCTCCTGGGGCGAGGTGTTTGGCGATCGGGTCATCGCCACGGCGATCCTCGATCGGGTCCTGCACCACTCGATTACCATCAACATCCGCGGAAACTCCTATCGGCTCAAGGACAAGCTCAAGGCCGGGCTGGTCCGAACCGAGGAGCCCGCGGCGGTCAATTAACCACCAGGTGGGGAATTTTCAATGACCACAACTGGGGAATTTTGGATGACCGTTGACACACGGCGCTGCTCATCGTCCCAACCGATCCAGCGCTCACGCTCAGCGAGCCTCAACGCCGCCGCGCCAAAGCCCAAGCCCCCGAGCCAACCATGCGCCGCGCCGATCAGATAGCGCAGCTGACAGCCCACCAGCGGCGCTGCGCCGCGCGGGTGCTCGCGCGCCATCAGCTCGTTCCACAGCCGCCGGTGATGCGCGTCCTCGACCACCACAAGCTCCAAGTCGCGCACTTGGCCGAGCTCGCCGGGCACCTCGTGCGCCGCTGCCACCGGCGCCCCGAGCCCATGCGGGCGCGTCACTCCGGGGTGCGTGCGCGCGGCGGGCAGCACGATATGCCCTGCACGCTCGAGCTCGCGCAGCGCTTTGAGACAGCTGCTGCGCTGCACACGAGCGCGCGCATCGACGAAGCCGAACTGCGCGCACACCCGTTCGGCCAGTGCCGTGCGGTGCTCGTCGTCGGCGCCGTGCATCAGCACGCGCAGGCGTTGCAGCCCCTGTGGCTCGCTCAGGGTACGCTTGATCTGATGCTGTACCTGCACGCCGAGCACTGTAGGCTGTGCGCAAGCGTTTGTTCAGCATTAATTGTGGGTATAGGGCAGGCCTAGCCCCTTCAGTCTGCCAGCAAAATCACGTGCAACCTTCGCGGGCCGTGGGCGCCTTCCTGGATGGTTTGCTCCACGTCGGCGGTCTTCGACGGTCCGGTGATGAAGTTGACGGTGCGCGGCATGGCGCGTTTGTCGCTGCGCATGCGCACCCACACATCTTCGATGTGCGACACGATCTGTGATTCGCGCACTACAATCACGTGATCCTCGGGCAGGAAGTTCAGCGTCGTCGGGCTTTCCGGGCTCGACAGGAGCACCAGGCTGCCGGTCTCGGCGACCGCCGCGTAGGCGCCGGTGACGCTCAAGCGATCGCCGCCGGCGGCGGCGCGGCGCTCGACGCTGAGACGGTTCGACCAGGGGATCCCTTCGAGGGTCGGGTCCGGCGCCACCACCAGGCTGTCCCCCAGATCGAAGCGCTGCAGAATCCGCGCGACGACATCCGCCACCTGGTCGATACGCGCGACCCGGGTGACCCTGCCGGATACCGACTCCAGCTTTTCGATGAAATGCGCGATGGCGTCGGCGCCGATGGCCGGCTTGAGATTGGCTCGCGGCCGGGTAAGGCGCCCCTGCAGGCTTCTGGCAACGCTGTCCGGCAGTGGGCCTGCGCGGTTCAGCGCCGCGCGGATGTTAGCGAGCACTTGCTCCCGGGCACCGCTCATGACCGACCGCCCTGGCGGCGCTTGCGCCACTGGTTCTGAAAGCTGGAACCTTGCGGGGCGGGCAGATCCCGCACCGAGGTCCAGCCGCCGGCGAGCAGCATGTGCCGGAAACGGCCGCGGCCCCGCGCGAGCCAGGCGAGGTTGGCGACGGCCGCGCCCATGACGCGGCGATAGAGTCGCGGGCGGCGGGCGAGAAAAGACCAGGCGGCCAACGCCGCGCGCGACACCCTCGAGCTCTGGCGGCTCTGGTACTGCCGGCGGCGCAGCTCCCGCAGCATTCCCGGCAGCCCGATGCCCATGGGGCAGACTTCCTGGCAGCGGCCGTTGAGGGTGCAGGCGTTGGGCAGATCGCCGGCCTGGTCGAGCCCCACCATCAGCGGCGTCAGCACCGATCCCATGGGCCCCACGTAAACCCAGCCACAGGCGTGGCCGCCGATCGCCTGGTAAACGGGACAATGGTTCATGCACGCGCCGCAACGGATGCAGCGCAGCATCTCGTGGAACTCGTTGCCGAGCATCTGCGACCGCCCGTTATCGAGCAACACCACGTGCAACTCCGAGGGCCCGTCCAGATCGTCTTTCCTGCGCGGTCCGGTGGAAAAGGTGGTGTAAACGGACATCTCCTGACCGGTGGCGCTGCGCGCGAGTACCCGCAGCAGCGTGCTCACGTCCTCCCGGGTGGGGACGATTTTCTCGATACCCGCCGTTACGATGTGCACCGGCGGCAGGGTGTTGGTGAGATCGCTACTGCTGCGGCGAGTTGGAATTGATCATCGGGAACACGCGCGCTTTGTCCGGCTCTTAGGACGTTGATCGATATTACCTTGCCAACTTGGCCGTTGGCCGAGGTCGCAGTTCATAGTTCCATTCGCCGCGGAAGGTATCGGTAGTCAACGCGAGGGCACTCATCTGCGCTTTTGTGACCACAACTCCGGGGCGGTACTTTCTCTTGTTCAGCTTGCCCTTGACACGAAGCCCCGCGGCCGTTCGGGTGTGTCCGATGAGGTCAACGATCGTCTCAAACGTCGTCAGAGGCTTGTCGCACCAGTTCCCGGTGATGTGACAGAACAGGCGATGCTCAATCTTGTTCCACTTCCTTGTTCCGGGCGGAAAGTGACTGACGCGGATGCGCAGCTTCGTCTCGTCGGAGAACTTCTGCAACTCGAGCTTCCATGCGGGTGAGCGATAGCCGTTGCTCCCTCCTGCATTGGCGGTGATGAGCAATTGCTTGGCATTGGGATGAGCGCGCTTGCCCATCATGTTCCACCACTGCCGGATTGACGAAACCGCGACCGCGGGCGTGTCGTGGTCGCGCCCGACGCTGACCCACGCCTCGTTACGCGCCATGTCGTAGCCGCCGTAGGGGATGACCTTGCCGATGGCGTCCGAGGGGAAGTCGTGCACGAGGGTCTTCTCCGGCGTCGCCCCTGGCTGCCACTCCCGGCCACCGTTGTTGAACTCCCCGACCAGCTCCTTCTTCTTCGTGTCAACGGAAATGACTGGCTGCTTTCGCCGCAGGAAGCTCTTGGCCGTGGCGTTGATGTGCTCAAACTGCGCATCGCGATCGGGGTGCGATGCACCCTCGCGGCTCTTGCGCAGCGACTGCAGGCGGTAGCCGAGCTCGTGGAGCAAACGCCCTACCGTCGTGGAGCTTATCGTCCAACCGCTCTTCGACAGCGCCCCCGCAAGCTTCGCTCTACTCTTGCACGTCCAGCGTAATGGCGACGTCGGATCGCCACGAGTCAGCGGGTGAACCAACTGCTCCAGCGCCTCCTTGATGCCCGGCTGAGTCTTCTCGATGCCCGGTCGCCCCGCGCCGGCTCGACGCACTCGCCCCGTCACCTCGACGCCGTGCTCAATCTCTCGGCGGCCGTTGCGAATCGTCTCCCGCGCCAGCCCCGTCGCCGCCGACACCAGCGCGTCACCGCCGTAGCCAATCGCGCGAGATTCTGTGGCCGCCCACACACGACGTGCGCGCTCGTCGAGCACCGACGCAATGGCTGCATACTTCTCTACAATGGCTGCTTCCAAGGTGATGTCTCGCTCCATCTGGATACTCAATCACAGATACCGAGAGATGGCAAGGTAATTTACGACACCATCCTAAGGCATGATTTTATCAGCGATAATCCAGATGACCTGGAAGATTTTGAAGAGCAACTGGAGAACGCCGGTGTTTCCACCCCGCAGATCTGCGTGCTCAGCCGGAACGATGTTTTTGAAACAACAATCCGTGGAGGGTCGGATACAAAAAATCGGTTTGGCTGAGGGACGCGGCAAACTACGCCGCGCCCCTCAGCCAAACCGATGAGTGTCATCGCCAGAGACCGCATACTTATGCCAAAAAGAGGAACGTTAAAAATCGTCGCTGGTATCGCCGCCTCGTTTACTGGTGTCGCCGGCATAATTATTTTTCTATCGGTAAACAAAATAATAAGTTTCGAGATGACGATACTAATGCTTGTTACTTTGTTTGGGCTGTATATTGGGTTCGGAATTCTAATTGCTGTCTATCGCTTAATTAGTAAGCTGGAATGAGCGTTTTAACATCACCGGGAGACGGAGTTGAAGACCAACCTAGCGACTGCGGCGCCTAACCAATCGATGCAGCGGACTCTCATAAGCGTCATCCTTTTTGCACGCGCAAAACGTTGCCACTTATGTTAACCGCTGATCTCAATCATTAGGTGCCCTGGATTAACGGTATGAGGGAGATAGTACAACTTGTTGGTAAAGTCACCGGCGTAGTATCCGGGGTTGGAGCATGTGCGTCGTGGGCCGTCGCAATGTGGATACCCACCCCGGCGCTTCCGTTGTCTGGTATGGCTTTTGCCGTAGCGCTGTTAATGGCGATGCTTGCGATCATAGCCGTAATCGCCTCGCTCCATGGGCATGGCATTACGCTAATAGTGTTGTTCTTTGCGTCCTTTTTTCCGATTGGTTTGTTCCTGCTGGGGATGCCCGGTTGGGTGCGGGTGATTGGTGTCCTAAACGTCGGTTATCTGATTGCCGGCCTGGTGGCATGGCGGATACCACGCGCGTCTGAAGTTCCTTCGCCCGATGGGCGATAAGCCACGTGCGTTCAAGGAGATAGGCGAATTCGGGTGCGCCGCTCCGCCTACGTGTGGTTGTTCTCGAGCAGGTCGAAGGCGCGCTGCTGTTTGGCGTCAGAGGTGGTCACGACGTCGAAGGCGGGTACGTCGCGGCCTGAATCCTGCGGAGACAGCATGGCATGCGGAAGGAAATTCCTATCCTTTCCTATCCTTTTTTCTGTAGCTATCGTTATCGAGTAGTCATGAAAAAGTCATCTCTCAAATTCAGCATCATGATAACAGCCGTTGCGCCGGCCGCGATGCTTGCTGGAATGTGGCTCACCGCAACATATCGGGGAAACGATTCCCGGGCCATGTTGTTGCCCGATCGGGTGATGACTTTGTTTCCTGATGCGAAGCCGCTGACAGCCTTTGCGCTCACCGATCATCAGAATCGGGTATTTGATCTTTCACGCTTGAAGAGCAAATGGTCCTTTCTCTTTTTCGGCTTCACCCATTGCCCGGACATTTGTCCGACAACCCTGGCGGACTGGCCCGCGCACGTGACGAAATTGCCAAGCAAACAGCCGGTGCTGAAGATATCTAATTCATCTTTATCTCAGTGGATCCGAATCGCGATACCATCAGCATCCTCAAGCAATACGTGGGCTATTTTCATAAGACCTTTGTTGGTGTGACGGGAGACGACACACAAATTGGTAACCTGGCGGGCCAGCTAGGCGCCG
>CAXMNG010000031.1:0-4024 GCA_964194585.1 Salibacteraceae bacterium
CAACCAGGAAACCGTGTAGTGGCCTTCCCCTATTCAGCGCCCATCAGCACCCTCATCCACTGGATGAAGTTCGAGGCCAATCTGTCCGCAGCGCTGACCCTCGGTACGCTGCTCGCCGAGGCTGTTGCCGAGAGCATTGCCGAATCCGGCGCGTCTGCCCCGGACGCCATTGTACCGGTGCCACTGCACCGGGATCGGCTTCGCTCGCGGGGCTTCAACCAGGCCCAGGAACTGGCCCGACCGGTATCACGGCGCCTTGGGCGGCCCTTACTGATGCGGGCCTGCGTGCGCACCCGTGCCACCCAACCCCAATCCGGTCTGGACTCGCGGGAGGATCGCCGGCGCAATGTGGCAGGCGCGTTCCGTGTGCGACGCCCTCTGGCCGGTTACCGGCGCGTCGCCATTGTCGACGATGTGCTCACCACCGGCGCTACCACCCGGGAACTTGCCCGCACGCTGCGGGCGGCGGGAATTGATCAGATAGTCATCTGGGCCTGTGCCGGCAGGCGCAATGGGTGACCCGGATTCCCTCTGCGGGTCAAGCGTCCAGGTTGGCTACGGACAGGGCGTTACGCTCGATGAACTCGCGGCGCGGCTCCACCTGATCGCCCATCAGGGTGGTGAATATCTCGTCGGCGGCCACCGCATCCTCGATGCGGACTTGGCGCAGCAGGCGCACACTGGGGTCCATGGTGGTTTCCCAGAGCTGATCCGGGTTCATTTCCCCCAGTCCTTTGTATCGCTGGATATTGAGACCACGCTTGGCCTCGACCAGTAGCCAGTCGAGAGCTTCGGACAGCGTGGATACCGGTTGGGATTTTTCCCCGCGCTCGACCTTGGCCCCGTTGTCCAGGGGCTCGTAGAGGCTTGCACTCAGGGTCACCAGGTTACGGTACTCCGCAGATCGGAAGAACTCACTGCCCAGATCCCGCTCCGACTCGACACCGTGGACCACCGCGCGCAAGCGTGCCCGAAAATCGTCTTCTCCGCGTTCCTCCAAACGGATATCGTAGTCGCCATGACCGTTGGCTCCGGCGGCGAGACGCGTCTGCAGGGTGTCGAACCATTTCCGGGTGGCTTGGCCGGACGCCATGGTCTCGGTTCCCAGCAGCGGCATCATCTTCAGCACATCCAACACATCGGGCAGGATGCGCCGCGCCAGCCGCTTGTAGATACCGAGCAAGGTCACATAATCCTTGGCCGCATTCTCCAGACGGCCACCGGTGATGACTTTCTTCTTGCTGCCCGGCTTGATGGCCGCGCCATCCAGGGCGATTTCCATGAGCAGGGCGTCGAGCTCCGAGTCGTCGCGCACGTACTGTTCGCGCTTGCCTTTCTTGAGCTTGTACAGGGGCGGCTGGGCAATGTAGACGTGGCCGCGCTCCACCAGCTCCGGCATCTGGCGATACAAAAAGGTCATCAACAGAGTGCGGATATGGGAACCGTCCACATCTGCGTCGGTCATGATAATGATTCGGTGATAGCGCAGCTTGTTCGGATCGTACTCTTCCTTGCCGATGCCGCAGCCCAGCGCGGTAATCAGGGTACCCACCTCCACCGAGGCCAGCATCTTGTCGAAGCGCGCCCGCTCCACGTTCAGAATCTTACCTTTCAACGGCAGGATCGCCTGAAAGCGCCGATCCCGGCCCTGCTTGGCGGAGCCGCCGGCGGAGTCTCCCTCCACCAGGAACAGCTCCGAATGCGCGGGATCTTTTTCCTGGCAGTCGGCGAGCTTGCCGGGTAGGCCCGCCACGTCGAGGGCGGTCTTGCGACGGGTCATCTCCCGGGCTTTGCGCGCCGCCTCGCGAGCGCGGGCCGCATCGATGATCTTGGAAGTGATGGCGCGGGCCTCGCCGGGCGTTTCCAGCAGAAATGCCTGAATCTTCGCCGACACCACCGAGTCCACGATCCCCTTGATCTCCGAGGACACCAGCTTGTCCTTGGTCTGGGACGAAAACTTCGGGTCCGGAATCTTCACCGACAGAACCGCCGTCAGACCCTCGCGCGCGTCGTCGCCGGTGGGCTCCACCTTGGCCTTCTGGCTGGCGCCGCTGCGCTCCATGTACTGATTGAGCATGCGCGTCAGGGCGGCGCGGAAACCGGACAGATGGGTGCCACCATCGCGTTGGGGAATATTGTTGGTAAAGCAGAAAATGTTCTCCTGATAAGAGTCGTTCCACTGCATGGCGACCTCGATGCCCACGGCATCCTTCTCGGTGGAGAAGTAAAGAACGCTGTTGTGTATCGGGGTCTTGTTCTTGTTGAGGTGCCTCACGAACGCCTTGATACCGCCCTCGTACTGAAAGATATCCTTCTTCCCGCTGCGCTCATCCAGCAACCGGATGCGCACGCCGGAGTTGAGGAAAGACAGCTCCCGCAGACGCTTGGCGAGGATATCGTAGTGAAACTCGATATTGGTGAAGGTGCGCGCGCTGGGCTTGAACAGGATATCAGTACCTGTTCGGTCGGTCTCTGCGACGACTTCCAGGGCTGTCTGCGGCTCGCCGTGCTGGTACTCCTGGCGATAGGTCTTGCCGTCCCGGTGGATAGTCATCACCAGGCGCTCGGAGAGCGCATTGACCACCGACACGCCGACCCCGTGCAGGCCACCTGACACCTTGTAGGAGTTGTCGTCGAATTTACCGCCGGCGTGGAGCACGGTCATGATGACCTCGGCGGCCGGGCGGCCCTCGTCTTCATGCATGTCCACGGGGATACCACGGCCGTTATCGATGATACTGACCGACTCATGCTCGTGGATGATGACGTCGATTTCGCTGCAGTGCCCCGCGAGGGCTTCGTCGATGGCATTGTCGACGGTCTCGAACACCATGTGGTGCAATCCGGTGCCGTCGTCGGTGTCTCCGATGAACATGCCCGGCCGCTTCCGCACGGCGTCCAGGCCCTTGAGAACCTTGATGTTGGTTGAATCGTAAGTACTTACCGCCACTCAAAATCTCCTCGCTGCATAACCTTGGAATTATAACATTTCCAGTGGCTTAGCGCGTTCCACGTGGAACACTCGTAACCCGTCCCAATCCGCCGTTTTCACCAGGTCCCGGGACACCGTCGTCACGAAGGTTTGCGAGCCCAGGGCACGCAGCTCACCGAAAAAACGCTCCCGACTGTCCTCGTCCAGCTCCGATGCCAGGTCATCTACCAGCACGATGGGCCGCCGTCCCTGCAGGTCCTGGAGGAATCTGCCCTGGGCAAGCACCAAACCCACCACGAACAGCTTACCCTCACCCCGGGACAGCACCTGGTGGACCGGGGCGCCATGGATGGAAAAGCGCAGATCCGCCCGGTGGGGTCCGATTCCTGTGAAGCCCCGCACCCTGTCGGTGGCGGTCGCTTCCTGCAAGGCGTCCGCCAACCCTCTCGCCGTGTCCCACCCGGGTTGATACCGGATATCCACCACCATGGACAGCAGGCTTTCCAGGGTTTCCGCGTAGACCGGCAGAATACCCTCCAGAAATCGGTCCCGTTGCCGATGCAGCCCTTCCCCGGCCTCCGTCACCTCCCGATTCCAGGGCACCAGGGCACCGGGCGCTGCCCCTTCCCGCAGGGCCGCATTCCGCTGGCGCAGGGCCCGCCGGTAGCGCTGCAGCACGCTCAAATAGGTAGGTTCCACGTGGAACAGTGCCCAATCCATGAGTTGACGGCGTAATACGGCGCCGTCGGTGAGTAAACGCTGACTATCCGGCGTGATGACCACCAGGGGTAGCCGCCGTGCCAGCTCCGAGGCGCTGCGGATCTCCTCCCCGGCCACCCGGATGCGCAGCCCCTCGGGGCCTTTTTCCACGCCAACGGATTCCACCGCACCGCTCTCGCTACGGAGGTCACCGCGGGCCCGCAGCCAGGACTGCCCCCGGGTAATCAGCTCCGCCAGACGATGGGTGCGAAACGAGCGGCCGCTGCCGAGCAGGTGAATAGCTTCCAGAATACTGGTTTTACCACTGCCATTGGCGCCCACGAAGACGTTCAGTCCTTCAGCCGGCACACAGTCCAGCGCAGACAAGACCCG
>CAXMNG010000032.1:0-26522 GCA_964194585.1 Salibacteraceae bacterium
ATGCGAACCACTGAGCAATCTTTTCTCGGTATTCGGGTCCACATGCTCGGAATTTTGCGAGACATTGTTCCTGCCGATTGGTCTCGAAGCGGACTTGGAGCTCAGAACCGCAAAGGTTGATTTACCGGGCATCATGAGGAGCAGCGGCAAACCGATAATCAACGAGTTTAATAGCCAACCGTTCCACATTGCGCTGGTACGTCCTAGTGGCGGCTTCCAGTTTACCTATGCGGAAATTGGACTAGGCACGACCTCGGTGACGGGTGATATGGAGATGGCGTTCGAAGATACATGGGCGACTTTTTGTGTTCACCACTTCAATCAAGATGGGCTGATCCGCGAAAGATCGAGGCTCACAGCATGGCTTGGCCCATGAGACGGTGGTGCAGATAGCGATACTATCCCAAGCAATCAGGCCGGCATCGGCGGCTTGGTTGAGCTTTCGGCCCTTGAAATTGGTCCCGAAAGGGCCAGGCTCGGAAATCAGTTGTCTCAGTCCCCCTCCGAGTGCCAAGTACCGGCACCAGTGTCCGATTTGGGCGTTTGGAACTACTATCTACAAACCGGCAGCACAGCAATGGATTTCCACTTCGCATACGGCTCTCCCCCCGCACGAAAGGTGCGCATCTACCTTGCGGAAAAGGGCGTCGAAGTCACTGAACATGTGAAGAATCGCGGGTTCTTGCCGGTTGAGGATGTCGCGCCGCTAAATCCAAACCTCACCACACCCGTCATGTTCGACGGGGACGTGACAATGTTCGACTCGCAGATCATGGTCACCTACGTGCTGGACAAGTACCCGTCGGTACTTGAAGCGGATCCACCGCTGTTGCCAACGCTTGTCCGTCCACATCACAAATGGCGCGATGCCAATCTGCTCGCGACCCTGCAGACACTGTCAGTGAGTCTGGAGCATATCCACTGCCTGGGAACGCTCGACAAGCTGACCGACGAAACGGTCCCTTTCCTCAAACGCGAACACACGCGAGTCAACAGCATCCTCGATTGGCTTGATAAGCAGGCGAGCCCAGAGGGATTCGCGCCGGGTTCGTTTTCCCTCATGGACATCATGTTTATCGTCCACATCGACTTCTCCGAAACCCGCAACGGCTTGGAGTGGCGCGGCCGACGCAACCTGGAGCGTCTGTACGCCGCCTTCGCGGATCGTCCCTCAGTCGTGCAAACGCGGTATCCGTGGATGACTCCAGCCCCGGACGCAGACTCCGGGCGTGCCTGAGGCATTCAAGCAAGCGATTCGGTTGCGAGGCGGACTGTGAGCGATTGGAATCACGCGCTACGTCTTTAGCAGCGTCATGTGCATTTGCCGGACCCAGATCAGTCGATGTCGGACGTTGGTTTCCCGGGCAACGCGAAGTTAAAGTAGATTCGAGGAAATAATTCCGCGGAGTCATTTCCTCGAATCTACTTTAACTTCACCGTTGCAGAGCCGGCAGAACCCGAGAAAGGCTAAGTGCGAGAAGTACGAAAAAGCAATCGGGAGTTGGCGCGCGAATAGCCCATCAGGGTCCAGCATCGTAAGATGATGCAGCGTTAGAGACCGGATATACGTTAGCAGTCGAACCTTACCGCCAAAAAGTCGGAGTGCTTGCAAATGAGGAGGAGTCCATACACAGCCTTTCGACCCCTATGGGGCCTGAGCCGCTACACTTCAGGCGCTGGGTTCGCGCGTCTGCCGCCACCCCCGCCCGGGCTCCTTTTTCAGCTCCTCGCGGGCGACGGTTCGGCGGTGCACCTCGTCGGGCCCATCGGCCAGGCGCAGGCTACGCGCCCGGGCCCAGGCTCTGGCGAGGCCGAAGTCGTTGCAGATCCCTGCCGCTCCATGGACCTGGATGGCGCGGTCGATGACCGCCAGTGCCATGTTCGGGACGACAACCTTGATCATGGCGATGTGGGCGCGCGCTGCCCTGGCACCATCGGTGTCGATGTCGTAAGCGGTCTTCAGGACCAGCATGCGCGCTTGCTCGATGGCGATGCGCGAATCGGCGATGGCATCCATCACACCACCCTGCTCCGACAGCGGTTTGCCGAAAGCGACCCGGCTCCCGGCACGCTGGCACATGGCGTCGAGGGATCGCTCGGCCATACCGATCAGTCGCATGCAGTGGTGTATACGCCCCGGCCCCAGGCGCGCCTGGGCGATCTCGAATCCCCGCCCTTCGCCCAATAGTAGATTTCCGGCCGGCACACGGACATTGTCGAAATCGATCTCCATGTGGCCGTGGGGCGCGTCGTCGTAGCCGAACACGGTCAAATGGCGCAACACGCGTACTCCGGGCGTGTTCATGGGCACCAGAATCATGGATTGCTGTTTGTGGGGTGCGGCCTGTGGGTCGGTCTTGCCCATGAATATGAGCAGTTCACAGCGCGGATCGCCGGCTCCCGATGTCCACCACTTACGGGCGTCGATGACGTAGTCATCGCCGTCCCGGCGTATGGAGCCCTGAATATTGGTGGCGTCGGAGGAAGCCACCGCGGGCTCCGTCATGGCGAAGCCCGAGCGGATTTCGCCGGCCAGCAACGGTTTCAACCAGCGGTCCTTGTGCTCGGGGCTACCGAAGCGCGCCAACACCTCCATGTTTCCCGTATCCGGTGCCGAGCAGTTGAACACCTCGGGTCCGATGGTCGAACGACCCATGATCTCGGCGAGCGGGGCATAGTCGAGATTGCTCAAGCCGGCACCGAGATCGGAGTCCGGAAGAAACAAATTCCATAGATCCGCGGCGCGTGCCCGGACTTTCAGCTCTTCCATCACCGCCGGCAGCCGCCAGCGCGATTCGCCATCTTCCAGCTGCTCATGGTAAAGGTCTTCCGCCGGATACACGTGCTCGTCCATGAATGCGGCTAGACACGTCTGGAGCGTTAGTTGCTTCTCAGAGAATGAAAAATTCACGGCTTGTATCCTTCGGGATATTTCTCGATCATTTCTTGTCCGGATTCTATCATCGCCTTCCCGCCCGGGCGTCAATCGATGGCCGTCGCCCGTTTCCCGGCTTATGCTCCATCGTTGAATGATCACGGCTGGCAGGAGCGACTCATATGACGATACCGCAAGCGGTCATCGTATCCACGGCGCGCACACCCATCGGCAAAGCGTTCCGGGGTGCCTTCAACAACACTCACGGCGCCGTCATGGCCGGACACGCTATTGCGCATGCCGTGGCGCGGGCCGGTATCGAACCCGGCGAAGTCGAGGACGTCATTCTCGGCTGCGGGATGCCGGAGGGGGCCACGGGTAAAAATATCGCCAGGCTATCCACCATCCGAGCCGGTCTACCGGTGACGGTTGCGGCGACCACCATCAACCGGCTTTGCAGCTCCGGACTTCAGGCGATCGCGTGGGCGTCCCAGCGGGTCATGCTCGACGGCGTCCCGATAGCGGTTGCCGGTGGGGTCGAATCCATCAGCCTCGTGCAGGGCAATCTCAATCAGCACCACTTCACCGAAGAGTGGCTCATGCATCACAAGCCCGAGATGTGGATGCCTATGATCGAGACCGCCGACATCGTCGCGCGGCGCTATGGCATCAGCCGCGATGTCCAGGACGAGTACGCGCTGATCAGCGAGCAGCGCACAGCTGCGGCTCAAAGTTCCGGACGCTTCGATGAGGAGATCGTGCCACTCGCGACGACCAAGCTGGTCAAGGACGGCGAGGGTGGAGAGACGGGCGAGCAAGCTGTGACCCTTTCCCGCGACGAGGGTAACCGTCCCGGCACCACCGCCGAAGGTCTCGCCGGCTTGGCTCCGGTTCGTGGAGAGGATGAAGCCGTCACCGCCGGCAATGCCAGTCAACTCTCCGATGGCGCGTCGGCTTGCGTGGTCATGAATGGCGCGCTTGCCGAGCGGCGCGGGCTCGAGCCGTTGGGCGTCTTCCAGGGGTTCGCGGTGGCTGGCTGTGAACCCGACGAGATGGGTATCGGCCCCGTATTTGCCGTACCGCGGCTGTTGGAACGCCATGGGCTGGGGGTAGACGACATCGATCTCTGGGAGCTCAATGAAGCATTCGCCGTGCAAGTCGTCTACTGCCGGGACCGGCTGGGAATACCCATGGAACGGTTGAACGTGGATGGTGGTGCCATTGCCATCGGCCATCCATACGGGATGAGCGGCGCGCGCCTGGCGGGCCACGCGCTCCTGGAAGGCCGGCGCCGCGGCGCGCGGCGCGTCGTCGTGACCATGTGCGTCGGTGGCGGGATGGGGGCGGCGGGATTGTTCGAGGTCTGTTAGATAACTGTGCGGAAAACCAGTCGTAGATCGGGCTGCCGGGTGGCGCCACTGGTCTATCCTATGTCAGGGACCGGAAAGGGGGCTAAGCTCTAGCATGGGCCGTGGGGCCGCGAGCAATTCCAGGTAATGGTAGACCGTTTACTCGTTATCGACGACGCCAAAGACGTACAGGATCTCATCAGCTATTGCGCGCGGCGTAACTGGCCCCAGGCGGAAGTAGATTGGTACGACCCGGTCGCCAAGGGCAAGCCCGACGCCGATTTTGACTGGTCCCGCTACGACTTCGTGTTTCTGGATTCTCATTTCGGGGTTGCCGGTGAGGGTGGCCTCAATTGGCTGAAAGAGTTCAGTCGCGACGGGAAGCTCCCACCGGTCATCGTGCTCACCGACCGGGTATCCGAAGAATCCTCCGCCATTGCACGCAAGCTTGGTGCGAGGTACTACATCGATAAGCACGACCTGTCTCCGCGGCTCCTCGCCAGCGCCGTCCAAGCCATTGTCGAGAACCGCGCTTGGATCGGCCCGAATGGCAACGACGACCTCGACGATGACGATATGGTGGAGATGGAGGATCTCGACGCCGTCATCGAAGCCGAGCTGCCGGCATTGGATCTGGAACTTTACGACGACGAAGGCTCGGGACCGATAGTCGAGACTGCGCTGGCGGGTGTTTTCGGGACCGATGGCGACGAGCCGAATCTGCAGGAAATCGGCGAACCGCTTCAAACCATACCGTTCAACGTCGCCATCCCCGGCTACCAGCTGCTACGAATTCTTTCCAGCAGTGCATCGTCCCTCGTGCTACTGGCCGAACGCGAGAAAAACAACCGACTCACGGTCCTCAAGGTCATATCCACCGACGTGCAGGACGATAAGAAAGTTCTCAAGCGGTTCATGCGTGAGCAACGAATGCTCTCCAAGCTTCGCCACCCGAACGTCGTGAAGATCTACGCCGGTGGTGTTACCGACGACAGTGCCTATATCGCGATGGAGTATTTCCCGGGCGGCGACCTCAGAAAGCGCATCGATGCGGGTATCCCCGAAGGCAGGGCGCTCGAGTATTTTCGCGGGATCGCCAAGGGGCTGGGAGCCGCCCACGAGGTGGGTATCGTGCACCGGGACATCAAGCCAGCCAATATTCTCATTCGCAAGGACAACACTCTGGCCATCGCGGATTTCGGAATTTCGAAATCCCTCGGTGCCAGCACCGCCATTACCGTCGTCGGCTTTGTCATGGGTACACCCTTTTACATCAGTCCAGAGCAGATCGATGGTGAGCCCGCCACCACGTGCAGCGACCTTTACAGCCTCGGGGTGATTTTGTTCGAGCTGCTGACCGGTGAACGCCCTTATCCTCAGACGCGGCTCCCGGCCCTGTTGCGTGCGCACACGGAAGATCCGCTGCCGAAACTTCCTGAAGAGCACGCATCCATGCAGTTTGTACTGGACGGGCTGATGGCGAAGAACCCCATGGAGCGCTTTCAATCGGTCCCGGAGTTGCTGGTTGCCCTCGGCCCGGAATAGGCTGGTCCCCGACCCCGTTCCCGCCGGCGCCAGGTCGCCTATCATGGCAGCGAAAGAAATATGTTCTTCACCACTGAATCGGGCGCACAACTGACTGCAACGGTGCAGAACGAGACCCGCACCAAGGCGTCCTTCAAAGACTGCGAGCGGCTGTGGGTGAGCTGGGCCCCCGGGGATACGTTGGTGCTGGCCGAATAACGGCGGTCGTACCGCCGCCCGGTACCTGATCTTCGAGCACCGGGATCAGTCTTCGGGGGCCTGCAGCTCCCTGTGCAATTCCTGGAGCATGCCGTGGGGATCATCGCCTATATCCCAGGTGGTCGCGGCGAACAGGGCACGTATATTTTCGTCCCCCTGCGAACGCGAATCATCGGCCAGGGCCGACTGAACCTTCTTGATGACTCCGTGGGCCGAGTCGATACCGCATTCCGGCAGGATGACGAGTACTTCCGCCGCAGACAAGGCGCCGACGAAGTCGGCCCAGCGTAGCGCTTCCCTGAGACACTCGGCGATGCGCCGACGCGCGGTGTCGTTCCATTCCTCGGAGGCCTCGGTCTCGCTCTCGGGACCGAACCGGATCTGCACCAGAGTCAGGTCGTTTCCGTAGCGGCGGCTGCGGGACACTTGAGAGCTGAGCTCCTGGATGATTGCCTGGCGGTTCAAAATGCCGCTTTTCATGTCGAGCCTGGAGGGATCACGGCCGGCGGCGGTGGCCACGCGCCCCTTACTACGGCTCTCGAAGGCGGACACGTCGGTGAAAATACGCAGCGACCCCACCGCCCCGTTGGTGGCATCGATGTGGGAGAGGGCGCATTCCAGCCAGCGGGATTGACCGGAATCGGAGGTGATCACATAGCGGTCCACATGGGTCCGGACCGGGTCGGGATCCCGGCCGAGGACTGCCGACAGGGGAGACCCTATCAGGCCCTCACAGTCCGTTTCCAGCAGCTCGCAAAAGCTCTCGTTCGCCCAGATCACCTGGTCTCGTGCGTCGCACAGGACGATGCCCGCGGGCAGGCCGGCGAACAGGACCTGGCAATCGCTGGCGGACAGCGGGAAGTCGCTCATCTGTTGGTCTCCCTGGACTCGCCATTACGCTCTTCGGCGGCGGACGAAGAAAACAAGAACGCCTTAAGTGTAGACGGCTCTGGCAATGAATCCTAAGGTGCCCCGGGGCAGGGGTGGTCGATGGGGCCGATTCCAGGCTGAGGGTCACATCCGGGAGGGTTCGGCCAGGGCGGCGGACACGGATTTCTGCCAGTGCTGCAGGGCCGGCTCGTTGCGACCGTAGGTAACGTGGTCTTGCGCGCCCGACAGGAAACCTCGCTGGATGCCCTCGCCGATAGGGAAATCTTCTTCCTCCACGGTACGCAGCGTGAGGTCGAGATTGCGCCGCCAGTGCTCAATCGCGCTTTCGCTGGTGGCCGGCTCGGGAATGTAGAAATCGAGAAAAGCCACGCACTCGTCCACCCTGCGGTCTACGGGAAAGACGCGCCAGACTTCGACATGATCGCGCTGCATGATGATGACCGAATTTGGAAACAGGATGTACACGATCGCCGTGTGCTTCACGAGATCCCATTCGCTTTCCGGTAGCTCGCGCATTTCGCTGATACTGCGCCTGGGAAGCGTCTCGCGCATGTTGAAGCCGAAGGGGTGAAACAAACACACGTTGTGCAGGAAGATCGGTGCCACGGTGTCCGAATGCAGCGTGGCGAAGTGATAGGACTCGAGGAAGGTATCGATGAGCATCTTCCAGTTCATTCGGCGGTGCAGAATGCGCGTCGTGTAGTGATGATAGTTGTCGAACTCGTAGCTCGCGAGCTCAGGACCGAGCCCGTTGAGTTCCTTCCCGATATCGAAGCTCGTACCTGCTTCGGGTTGAACCCATATACAGCCGAAACGCTCGCGCGCGGGAAGTGCGACGAGGCCGTGGGTGTCACGATCGACTCCGTCGAAGTTCCGGTCGTCCGGAATGCCCACCAGTTTCCCTCTGCTGTCGTAGCTCCAACCGTGATACGGGCAGACGAAATTTCGTTTCACGTGACCGCATTCCCGGGCAACGTGTGCCCCACGGTGGCGGCACACGTTCAGGAAGGCGCGCACATCACCGTCGTGGTCACGCACCATCAGAATCGGGACGCCGCAAACGTCGTCGGTTAAATAGTCTCCGGGTTTTGGAATCCGGCAGCCGAGCCCCATCATCAGTGGATAACGGCGAAACAGAATCTGCATCTCGCGACCCAACCGATCGGGATCCGTGTAGTTGGCGGTGGGATTCGTGGCAACACTGTCCGCGAGGCAGGTGGTGCCGGCATCGATGTGTTCGAGCAATTCGTGCGCCAGCTGTACCTGCAGAGAGTGTTCCATGATTCTTCTTACTGTACGACTTCCGCCGCTTTCTTCTGCGCGCGACGAATCACAGCTCTCCCCAACCACGCCGGCGCTTCCAGCGTATTTTGGGTATCACCAAGCCGATGATAATTCCGCCCAGCAATACTCCGGCCCCGGCAATGAACCAGTTTCGTTCCGAACGCTCCTTCAGCGCGCGATTTCGTTGCGTGGCGGCATCCAGATTCATGGAGGCCGCCTCGAGCTGTTTGTTCAGGCTCTGGTTACGCTCCTTGATAGCCAGGGTGTCGGCCGCCGCCTGCTTGATCTGGGCGAGCTCGGTTTGCAGCAGTTTTTTGTCCGTCGCCAGCGCACTTCGGTTCTGCTCGATCTCGCTCGCCGTCTGACCCATGATCTCCAGCTGGCTCGCCAGATCCCTTGCCTTTTCGCGCTCCCTGGTGAAATTCTCCTGCGCCTCCGCCAGCTGCGCTCTCGCCGCCGGTTCACCCATCAGAAAGCGGGTCAGGATCCAGACCTCCGATCCGTCGTTCAGGGCGACACGGGAGTATCCGGTCTCCGTGTCTTCCTCGAGAACCGTTACCCGGGCGCCACTGCTCAGCATGTGGGTGATGCGGTGATTGGTGCTCGGCCCCTGGCGTGTCTCCAGGCGTAGAGAATCGGTAACATAGCGCTCTGTCTGGGCATGAATGTGGCCGGTTACGACGCTTAGCAGGCAAATGAATGCAATCTTTCGCACACGAATTTCCTCGACTGACTCGAAATCGGCCTGATTCAACCGTGAGCAGGCCGTCTCCCCACCGGGTTGCCCAGGCATCTGGCTCCCTGTCCGAATGCTTACATAAATTCGGGCGATATCAAACAGTTACCCTCGATATTTACGAGAATTTTTAGCGTAGGAGGAAGCGTGACGATGGCACAACCGATACCGGAATCCCACCGTGACATACTGGACAAGAAATCCCTGGCCCACCTGGCCACCCTGATGCCCGACGGTCGTCCCCAGGTGACTCCCGTGTGGTGCGATTTCGACGGCGTCCACGTGCGCGTCAACTCCGCCAAGGGGCGTCGCAAGGACCGCAACATGCGCCGCGACCCGAGGGTGTCGCTATCCCTGTGCGATCCGGACGATCCTTATCGCTATCTGGAGATTCGCGGCGAGGTCGTCGAGATTACCGAGGATGGCGCCGACGAGCATATCGACCAGCTGGCTTACAAGTACCTGGGGCTGGACGAATATCCCTACCGCCAGGCCGAAGAGGTGCGGGTAATCTACAAGATCGCGCCGGATCGTTTCACGAAGATGGGCTGACAAGCCCGCATGGTGCCCCGGAGCGGCCGGGGGGAGGGGGCGGTGCGCAGGTAGGTAGTCCAGCTGGCCCTGGTCAGGCCGCGTCGCACATTTTCGTGAGCACGCTCAATAGTTCCGAAGTGCTCTTGAAGCGATCCTTGGGGTCCTTGGCCATCAGCTTTGCGAGTAGCGGCTGCATGTCGGAGGACTCCATGGGGAGAACCGGGATCGGCGCGTGCAGGTGCTGGAAGATCAGGGCACTGACGGTGTCGCCGTGATAGGGCTTCCGCCCCGTCAGCATCTCGTAGAAAATCACGCCCAGGCTGTAGAGATCCGATTTCTGGTCGGCTTGCACCCCTTGTGCCTGTTCCGGGCTCAGATAGTGGGGCGTCCCGATGACGGTCCCGGCACAGGTCAGATCGGAGCCCACGCTCATTCGCTTTGAAATCCCGAAGTCCGCCAGGGCAATGCTGTCGTCTTCCCGGAACATGATATTGGACGGCTTCAGATCACGATGCACGATACCGACGTCGTGGACGGCCCCGAGCCCGGAGGCGATATAGCGCAGATAATTGATGACATCTTCCTTGGAAATGCCCTGCTCGATGCGCTGCTTGAGATTGCCGCGCCCGAAAAACTCCATGGCGATGAACCCGTATTTGTTGGTGAATCCCTGTTCATGGATTTTCACCACGTGGGGGTTGTCGACCTCGGATACGAGCATGCCTTCGCGGATAAACCGCTGCAGATGCTCCGGGTCATGGGCCATGGAGCGGTCCAGAATCTTGATCGCCACCGTCAGTCCGTCCTGCACACGCTCCCCGACGTACACGGTGCAGGCGATTCCTCGGCCGATGACGCCTCCAAAGCGGTAACTCGGTCTTCCCGGGTCGCCCTTCGAGGCCCGCTCGCGTTCGAATCCATGGGTCATGGCTTCGGCTTCCAGCGGGCTGACCGGTGATATCTCGGAGGACTCGCCGGTGGAGTGGGCCAGGACTTCGTAGACGACCTCCGCCAGGCGCTCCGGGTTCAGGTCTGCCTTGTTGAGATAGCCTGCGGCGCCCAGCTTGATGGCATCTGCCACCACGTAGGAATCGCCTACCCCGGTAATGAGAATCGTGCGTGGGAACCCCGGTCGGTTGACGGACTCTCTCAGCCAGTCGGTGCCCGTCTGGCCGTTCCCCAGGTCGTAGTCCAGGAGCAGCACGTCGTAGGCTGCCCAGTTGAAGTCTGGCGGGGGCTTGCCCAGGCTCAGGCTGGGATACTCGGTGACCTCCACGCCGGGGATCTCCTGCTCGAGGAAGATGTGCATGGATTCCAGCGTGATTTCGCAGTCGTCGATGAGCAGAATTTTCATGGCTCCACCGAATTTCGAGTTAGCCGGATCCCGCTGGCAAAGCGGGGCGATCCTTATACTATCGGCCGAAATTGGGAGTTTTTGAGCCCGGATGGGGTGCGATGTGACCCAATTCCGCGTGTGCCGCACGTCACCCGGCCCGGCGGCGGGCGCATTTCCCGTTTGCCGAGTCGAAGCCCGCTAAGCCAGCGCCTGATCGAGATCCGTGCACAGGTCGTCCGCATCCTCGATGCCCACGGAGAGCCGGAAAACGCCGTCACCGGCATAATCCCGGTAGCGGGCTTCGGCAGCCGGCGCCAACCGGAAGGTCGACTGCATGAGCATTTCGGTGGGAATCCAGTAGATCAGGGATCGGTGATGGCCGAGGGACACGGCATAGTGAATAACCCCCAGCGTGTCGATCATGCGCTCGGCAACTTTTTTTCCGTCCTTGCGAGTCTGGAAAGTCAGCATGCCCGAGAAGTTGCGCATCTGGCGCCGGGCCAGATCGTGCTGGGGATGGGAGGGCAGTCCGGGATAGAAAACCCGGGTCACGGCCGGGTGTGCCTCCAGGAAGCGGGCCACCTCCAGTGCGTTTTCCTCGTGAGCCTTCATGCGCAGCGGAAAAGTGGCCGCCCCGCGCAGGATCAGCCAAGCGTTGAAGGGCGATAGCACACCACCGTAGTGCACCATCGCTTCCAGGTTGAGGGCGTCCAGATCCGATCTGGGCCCGAGGACCGCGCCGCCCATGGCGTCGCCGTGACCGCCGATGTACTTGGTCAGCGAGTGCACGACAAAATCCGCCCCCAGCTCCAGGGGCCGGGTGGCGATGGGTGACGCAAATGTGGAGTCGACCACCACATCGTCGACACCGCGGCCGTGGGCGAGCCCCGCCAGCGCGTGGATGTCGCTCAGTCGCATGATGGGATTCGCCGGAGTTTCGATCCAGAGCATCTTCGTTTTCGACGTGATGGCGGCCTCCACCAAGCCGAAATCGGAAGTATCCACCGGCGAGACGTCGATTCCCCAGCGCGGCAGGCTGTCCCGAACCAGCTCCGCCGTTCCCACGTAGTTCGTGTCCGAGATGACGAGATGATCGCCGTGACTCAAACGCCCGGCCACCAGGGCATGGGAGGCGGCCATCCCCGAGGCGAAGCAGAGCGCTGCCTCGGCGTGCTCCAGCGCGGCGATCTTGTCCGCCAGTTGACCGACGGTGGGATTCGAAACCCGCGCGTAGCTGAAGGCATCGCCTTCGGAGCGATTCAATGCCGAGAAGCCACCCACGACGTCCCGTGCGAAGGTCGTCGACATCACGATGTTGGGGGAGGAAGCACGGGTGTTGGGGTCGACACCCTCACCGGCGTGAACGGCCCGGGTGCGTTCGCCCCAGCGCTCGTCGTCTGGTTTGTCAGCCATGATTGATGTACTCACTCATTGTTGAAGTTTTCCCGGACCTGCTCTTGAAAGGCAGCGTCAAAAAAGTGAATCTTCATCCATGCCCCGAGCTGAAATCAACGGACATGTCATGTACTACGAGATACATGGCGACGGCGATCCGGTCGTGTGCTCCGGAGGATGGGGCACGTTCTGCCACGGAAACGCGCGGCACCTTCCGTCCGGTCTGACGGACCAGTACTCCGTCATTATCTTCGATCACCGGGGCTTGGGTGAATCGACCGACGACGCCGATGTCCCGGCGACCACGGCATTGTACGCAGGCGACGTGGCGGTGTTGCTCGAGCACCTGGGAGTCGATCGCGCCCATATGTTGGGGATCGCCGGTATCGGTTCCTGTCTGGGCCAGGAGCTCGCCATCGGTTGCCCGGAGCGCGTTCGTAGTCTGGCGATGTCCGGAACCTGGGCGCGGGCGGATGCGTATTTTCGCGCCCAGCTCGAGCTGTGGCGACGAATGCACGAGGATATGGGCTTTTACGCATTCCAGCAGGAAATAGTCCTGGCGTCGTACGACGCCGAATTCTACGCGCGCTACCACGATCGTTTGTTGGGCCCTGCAGGCGGCTGGTCGGAACTACGGGATAAATTCGAAGCCCACAGTCGTCTCACCGATGCGGCTTTGAATCACGATACTGTCGACCGCCTGGCTCAGATCAGCGCACCCTCTCTCGTCGTGCACGCTGGACGCGATTTGCTCACCGCCCCGCGGTTGAGTGTGCCGGTGGAGGAGGGAATTCGGGGCGCCCGCGCCTGGATGATGAGCGATTCGGCTCATGTCATCACGGACAGGCGGTCGAGAAGGGAGTTCGCAGATCTGCTTCTGGATTTTCTCGCCAGCCATTGACGGGCCGGCTGCAACCGATCCATTCGATCGCAGCGCGTATCCTGGAATTTTGACGTGAGGTTCATCCGGACCGCGCACTGCCCAAGCGATAGCGAGCGAGGTCCTTGCCGACAATGACTCTTCCGCGATAGCCCCCCTCACGGATTTCGTCCACCAGCGCTTGCTCATCGGCGGCCGATGCGGGCGCCGGAATGATATGGGTGAGCATCAACACCGGCACGTCCGTTGTGCTCATCAACTCACCCAGCGCGACGCTGTCGGCATGGTAGTCGGCGACGGTGCTGGCGAAAGAGCCCTGCACGGCTCTGGATCGAATGACTTCGTGCACTACCACCTCGGCCCCCGCGGCGAGCGTCGAAATCTCGGTGCACGCCCGCGTGTCGCCGCTGATGACGATGCCGCCATCGGGGGTATCCACGCGGTAGGCAGCGGCCGGCTTCACGGGCTCGTGATGCACCGCGCAGGCCGATACCCGGACGGGGCCGTCGTGCCAGACTTCAACGGGCTCGGCAGTGACCCCGAAGGGAATGCACTGCACCCGAGGCACGGTGCTGCGTCCCGTCTGCGCGGCCCGCACCGCAATATCGTCGGCCCAGGGTTCCAGCATGCGTTCGGCGAAGCGGGCCGACGGACCTTCGGGTGCAACGACGACGAGTGGCGCGTCGTCACGGTTCGCATCCCGCGCAATCCAGCGCGTCAGAGCGACGTCGGGGAGCGCCACCAGGTGGTCCGAATGATGGTGCGTGACGAACAGCGCGGTCAGCTGCCGGCAGCTCACACCCAGGGCGGCGAGCCGCATCACCGTGCCGCGGCCCGCATCGAACTGCAGGATGCAGTTCCCGCAGCGCACCATAGCGCCGGGACCCGCCCGATCAGGGTGAGGGCGCGGGTAGCCGGTGCCGGTGAGGATGACCTCGGTTGCCATGGCGCTCGCCTCGCGAAGGACGGGGCAAGAATAGAGTCAGCGAGCGACGAGATCACGAAATATTTCCGGGACAAGGCAATCTCCCGGAGCCGCTGCGTACGCCGGCAGGCTATAATCGGCCGACAGCACACTCGTTCGGAGGCCTGACATGTCCGTCCACGCGCTCTCGTCCTCCCGGGCGGCCGATCCGGTCACCCAGGCGAAAATCGATCTGGCCGCTGCCCATCGACTCGCCGTTCTCCACGAGCTCGACGAGGGCATTGACAATCACTTCACGGTGACGGTCCCGGGCCATGACGACCGGTTTCTGATTCTGCCGTTCGGCCTGCACTGGTCGGAGGCGCGGGCGAGCGACATGGTGGTCTTCGACGAAGCTGGAAATACTCTCGAGGGCGACGGTACCGTCGAGCTGTCGGCACAGTGTATTCATGCGCCGATCCACCGCATCACCGGGGCGCGAGTCGTCCTTCATACTCACCAGACCTGGGCGCTGGCGCTCAACATGCTGAAGGACAACCGCTTGGTGCCGGCGAGTCAGACCGCGGCCTTCTTTCACGGCTGTGTCGCCTACGATGACACTTACACCGGCACCGCCGACAGCCTCGAAGAAGGCGAACGGCTCGCGCGCCTGATAGGCGACAAGCCGGTCACGTTCATGAAAAACCATGGCGTGCTGGTGGTCGGAGACACTGTCGCACAAGCCTACAAGAAGCTCTACTTTCTCGAGCGGGTATGTCGGGCGCAGGTGCTGGCGATGAGCACCGGCAAGCCTCTCGCGCCGCTGGCAGATGATGTTATCGCGCGGGTCCAGGTACCACTCGAGAACGACCGACACCCGGGTGGAGAGCGAACTCTGCTTTTTTTCGAGGCCATGAAGCGGACACTTGACCGTGAGCTGCCTGGCTACGCGGACTAACCGAAGGTACTGCATTCGGGAGAGATACGGTGGATCTACTGAATCTATTCAAAGATGCTGAAGACGCGAAGGATGTCGAGGATGGTACGGTCATTTTTGACGAGGAGACTCCAGGGGAGGTCATGTACGTCATTCTCCGCGGAGAAGTGGACATCTTCGCCAACGGCGTGCTCGTCGAGACCCTCGGACCGGGCGATCTGTTGGGAGAGATGGCACTTATCGATTCAAAGCCGAGAAGCGCCAGCGCGCTGACACGTACCGAGTGCCGCATTGCGCCGGTGGGTGAGGAACGTTTTTTGCAAATGGTGAAGGAAACGCCACACTTTTCATTGCACGTGATGCGCATCCTCGCGGAAAGGCTCAGGCGAACCACTGCGAAAGTGTAGACGGGATCAGATCCACCCGTAGTGTCGTCCCCACCCAACGGAACTTCTTGCCGAAAAGTGCTAACGCATCTATCCATCTCGCACACTGTCGCCAGACTGATCGGTCCGTTCGTCACGGCAATGCTTTTGCTGGCCTCTGGCATGGCAGCCGGGCAGCTTAGCGACGAGGAACTCAAGGCTCTGGATGAGCGCATCTCGACACCGTACTTTGGAGAGCCGCTTATCAACCCCGACAGTCGAGCCATCTACGTTTTGACGGTCTACAATAAGACGAATTTTTTTATCGATGAAAAGGGACGTTACCGAGGATTCGAATACGACATTCTCAAGGGCTACGAGAAATTCATTAATCGGGGAACAAAGAAGGCCTCGGAGCGTCACGTTTTGGTCTTCATCCCCATGCGTTTCGAGGATATTCTGCCCGCGCTGGCCGATGGACGTGGAGACATTGCCGCCGCCAACTTCACTGTCACCGACGAGCGCGCGCAGATCGTCGATTTCGCCGATCCCTATCTACCCGAGGTTGATGAGATCGTCGTCACCCATCGCGACGGACCGGTGATTGACTCCGTCGATGATCTTGCCGGCCGCAGCCTTTATATCCTGGCGGGCAGCAGCTATGTCGAGCATCTCAAAGCGTTGAACGAGCGTTTCGTCAGCGAGGGGAGGGACCCGATAGAGATCATCGAAGCCGAACCGGACTTCGATCACGCGGACATCCTCGAGCTCATCAATTCCGGGGTGGTGGATTTGACGGTGGCTGATGCACACATCGCGAAAGTGTGGACATCCGTTTTTCCAGAAATGGTTCTGAAATCTGATGTCGTCGTCAGCGGTGGCGGGAATATCGCATGGGCGGTGCGCAAAAACATCCCAGAGTTCGCGGCGAGCGTGAATTCCTATGTCAAAAAAGTCAAGAAAGGTACTCTGGAAGGAAACATCGCTTTCAACAACTACTACAAAAGTCGTCGCTGGGTGAGAAATCCACTCGACCCTAATGAGCTCGCGAAGCTCGACGAGGTCGTGGCGCATATGAAGCGGTATGGCGAACGCTACACTTGGGACTGGATCGCCGTGGCCGCCCAGGCCTATCAGGAATCGGGGCTCGACCAAAACAAGGTCAGCCACGCGGGGGCGGTCGGCATCATGCAGTTGCTACCCAGCACGGCCGCGCAGAAGCCGATCAGCATAAAAAACATCAAGTCGGTTGAAAATAACATCCACGCCGGGGTCAAATACCTGAGTTTCGTACGTAAGACTTACTTCAGCGATCCGGCCATCGCCCCCGAGGATCGGGTCGATTTTTCCTGGGCTGCCTACAACGCCGGACCGACAAGGATTCAGAGATTGCGTAAGAAAGCCGCGAAACGTGGATACGACCCCAACAGGTGGTTCAACAACGTAGAGCATATGGCATCTGAGTCGATCGGTCGGGAGACTGTTGACTACGTAGCCAATGTCAACAAGTACTTCATCGCCTACAAGTTCGCGCTCGAGCGCAAGGCGCGCCGCCTGGATTTGCGCCGGCAGCGGCTCGGGCAGGCGGAGCTTGCCAAGCAGGAAACGGCCTTACAGGCATGGAGGCGGAGTTACGAACGACATCGCAATTGAGTGACTTCCGTGTCTGCCGGCGGGCCAGATCGGTAGGCATTCTCGCAGCCCCGGGTCACTTTTCGATCGGCCCGCTCGCCGCTTTCCAGGCGTTGAATCCACCAGCCATACTGACCACTTCCCCGATGCCCATTTCGACCGCACGCAGCGCGGCCAGAGCGGAGCGTCCCCCGGTGCCGCAGTAGAAGACGAACCGCTTGTCCGCGCCGGGCGCCAGCGCCTGATCGTGCATGGGAGATGTGGGATCGATTCGAAACTCCAGAAATCCGCGTGAGGCGTGCACCGCACCTGGAATTTTCCCCTCTTTCTGCAACTCGTTACCGTCCCGGACATCAACGAAAACCCACTCGTCGCGGGCGTGTAAGCGCAGCGCGTCCTGAACCGAGCATGTCTCTACCACGGCGTCTGCCTCGGCGAGATAATCCTTGAACCCCTTGGACATCGACATACCTCCCATCTTCTTTTCTGTAATGGCGGCTGGAAAATTATCTCATATGAAGACGATGAGAGGTAGCAGGCGTTGGCTCACGGAGAATACGTAGTCGAAAATCGGCAGTCCCATGATGCTCAAAACGACAAGGCCCAGAAGCGCGTAGTTGCCGTAGCGTGCGTTGTAGTATCGGTATCGGAGTGCAAGAGGGCCGGGCAGAAAGTAGGGCAGGATATAGTGCCCGTCGAGCGCCCCCAGTGGAATCAGATTGAACACCATCAATAGCAGATTGATTTGTGCGAGGTAAACAAAGAAGAATTGAGGGCCGGGTTGAGCCAATGGCTCAAATCCCCATCTCCTCCCCAACAAGTAGAGATTGACGGTTGCTACGGCGAGGATCAGATTCATTGCCGGACCGGCGGCCGATACGACCAGAACACCCGATCGCGATTTGAAATTGCGAGGATCCGTTGGCACCGGTTTCGCAAATCCAAAACCTAGAAGTACCACCATCAACAAGCCCGCGGGGTCAATATGAGGGATCGGGTTCAGTGTCAGACGCCCCGCCCTTTGTGCGGTGTCATCACCATAGAGCTTAGCTGCGAGCGCGTGGCCGAACTCGTGGAGAGTCAAAGAAAGCATCAGCGCAAACAATATTAGAAGGAATAGCGCAATGCGCCCATCGACCAAAAGTTGAATCACCCATTACCCCTTCGACAGAATTCCGGGCACAGTATACACATGCAATTGGGGACATTCCTCAATAGGTAAGCCATTGAAAGTTGGTTGAGAGCGCGAAGTTAGCCAGCGGGGCATTCCCCGGGAGCTTTTCTGTTGTAGGTTAATCGCCAATGCTGGCGCCGCACGCGGATCGAAGCATCCAACTCGGCACCGCACTGAGGTAGGCTTTGGGTCATGCCAAGGACGATGAGAGCTTCAGTGGGCGGTCTATGTTACCACGTCATCAATCGTGGCAACGCCCGGGCCTGCGTCTTCCACGATTCTCGTGACTTCCACTCATTCGTGTCGCTCATGCGCCAGGCGTGCGTGCGCATCCCAATGCGGATTCCTGCCTGGTGTCTGATGCCAAACCACTTTCATTTTGTACTGTGGCCGTACCAGGATGGTGACCTCGGTAGTTGGATGCATTGGCTTCTGACCAGTCATGTGCGCCGCCACCACAAACGTCGAGGTACCGATGGGCGCATCTGGCAAGGGCGGTTCAAGGCTTTCCCTATTGAACAGGATGTTCACCTACTAACCGTGATGCGCTATGCGGAACGTAATCCCTTACGCGCAAATCTCATCGAACGGGCCGAGCAATGGCCGTGGTCAAGCTTGCATGAAATCGTCAAAGGGGAGTTGTCGATTAGTCTGGAGACTCCAGTTGAACGTCCGGGTGATTGGGTTGCCTGGACTAACGAACCTCAGAGCACTGACGAGGAAGCCGCATTGCGCTTGAGCATCAAGCGATCGCGACCCTATGGTGGCAAAACCTGGATACTGAAAACGGCAACGGCCTTGGGGTTAGAGCAAAGTCTACAGAATTCGGGGCCTCGTGTACGAAAATCAGGCACTTAGGTATTGAGGAATGTCCCCGATTACTCCGATTACCGGCGGGGCGTTTTGCGTTCGACCACGCCGTTGGGTGTGAGAATGGTATTCGCGAGCACGCGCTCATCGTGGTTCATTCGCCAGCTCAGCATCTTCTGGGCGTATTCGAGCAGTATGGGCTGGTAAGCGGGATCCTCGACGAGGTTCCTGAATTCGCCCGGATCCTCTACCAGATCGAACAACAGTGGTGGCAGTGCCGTGAAGTGAATGTACTTGTAACGTTCGCCGCGGATCACGTTCACCGCGCACTGATCCGGCTTGAGTCCCTGGACGCTGTTGCCGTTGGCGTCAATGAAGCGACGGAAGTCGAACTCACAGTGCGCCTCTGTGCGCCAACCGGCGGGTGTCTCACCAGCGCAGAAGGGCGCCAGCGCTTCGCCATCACACTGGCTCGGTATGGGGACTTGCAGGCAATCGAGGATGGTTGGCATGACGTCCACGCTTTCGGTGAACGCGTTTACCCGCTGGCCCCGGGCGTGGCGCGCTGCTGCCCTGGGGTCGCGAACAATGAGCGGGATGTGAAAAGTCTGGTCGAAGTAGGCGTACTTGGCAAACTGCCAGTGATCGCCAAGTTGCTCGCCATGGTCAGAGGTGAATACCACCATGGTATTGTCATAGGCGCCCGTCTCGTCGAGAAACGCCAGCAGGCGGCCGATATGGAAATCCACTTCGCTCATCATCCCGAAATACGTCGCGCGCGCCTGTAGCACGTCTCTGTCGTCCAGCCGGAGATTGTTCTTCGAAACGTGATCGTAGCGGATGCCCCAGCCTTTCTGGTTGTGGAGGTAGAAGTCCAGATAGGGATGCTGCGCAGCTTCCTCTTCCACCGTGGCTGCGCGCACCGGTTCGGGCACATCACCCGGGTCGTACATGGCGTGGTACGGTTCCGGTGCGACGAACGGCGGGTGTGGGGCAAGGTAAGACAGATGCACGAACCACGGTTTGTCCACGCGCACCGAGAGGTACTTGATGAGCTCGTTGGTGAGAAAGGCGGTGTAGTTGTCCTCCACGGTGTACTGCGCAGGTGCGAAGGTGAGACCACGTTCGCTGGCTTCCGCGCCAATATCCTTGGGCTTGTACACCCCCAAGAACCCTTCGGGCACCTCATACCCCTTGGCCTTCAGATCGGCGAGCCACGGCAGAGCGTGGTCGTCAGTGTGCACCATCGGTGTCATCCCCGCCAGCACGCCGCTGTACGTTCGCAACGCCGGGTCGTCGGGTGTGTGCTGCCGCGGGTCAGCGCTCACGTCCGTGTAGCCGAACAGAGCCGGGTCGTAGCCGGCCTTGCGGGCCTCCAGAGCGACGTTGGTGTGGCGGGCATCCAGGGGCGTGCCGTTGTTCACCGCGCGGTGGTTCTGCAGATACATCCCCGTGTAGAGGCTCGCACGGCTGGGACCGCAGGGCGTCGCCTGGGCGAAGTGCTGCTCGAACAGCACCCCGTCAGCAGCGAGACGATCGAGATTTGGGGTCTGCAGGCACGGATGACCCAGCGATGAGAGGCAATCCCCGCGCCATTGGTCCGCCGTGATAAACAGGACGTTCATGGGTGCGCTCATCGCTGGCCCTCTTCAATAGTGTCGGTAACCGGAGCGGCGCCAGGATTCTACGCTGAGTGGCTGTCGAAATAAAAGTGCTATTTACCGACTCTAAAGGTTCAGCTCATCCGCGAGAGGCGCGGCGGCAAAATATCGACGGAGCGGTTCGATCAAGGCCGAAAAGACCCTAGGCGGGATCGGCCACCAACGCTTCCGGCCCATCCGCGAGCTCCTGCCAGCGGTGGCAAGCGACATCATGCTCAAATCCCAAATTATCGAGTTTCGGCTCTTCCTTGCGGCAAATGTCGATGGCGTAGGGGCAGCGGGTCTGGAACTTGCAGCCCGGCGGCGGGTTGATGGGCGAGGGTATCTCACCTTCCAGCTTTTGAACATTTCCCCGGTCATCGGGATCCAGCGACGGGATCGCCGACAGCAATGCCTTGGTATAGGGGTGCCGGGGGCCCGCGAACAGCTCGCGGGTCGGCGCCGTCTCCACCAGCCGCCCCAGATACATGACCGCCACATGGTCGCAGGTATGCGCCACGACGCTCAGATCGTGGCTGATAAAGAGGAACGTCAGGCCCATTTCCTGCTGGATCGACTTCAGAAGATTCAGCACATCGGCCTGGATCGACACGTCAAGGGCTGCAACGCTTTCATCGGCCACGATGAAGTGCGGGCGTGAAACCAGCGCCCGCGCGATGGAGATGCGTTGCCGCTGGCCGCCGGAAAAGGCGTGGGGGAAACGCCGCAGATGCTCGAGATTGACCCGGCATTTCGCGGCGATTTCACGCACGCGATCGTCGGTCTCTGCACGCGTCTTCGTCAGCCCCATCACTTCCAGCGGCTCGGCGATGATGTCGCGCACCGTCATGCGCGGGCTGAGGGCGGCGTAAGGGTCCTGAAAGATCAGCTGTGCGCGCTTGCGATACTCTTTCAACTCATCGCCCTTGATCGCTGTCAGATCATAGGTTACTTCACTGTCCGTGTAAGTTGCCGAGCCACGGGTGATCGGCACGGCGCGTAACAGGGCGCGTCCGAACGTCGTTTTCCCGGACCCCGATTCACCCACCAGTCCGTAGAAGCTGCCCTTTTCGATGTGAACTGTGACACCTTCAACCGCGCGCACCACCGGCTTCGGTCCGAAAAGTTTGCCTCCGAGCGGGAAGTGAACCGACAGATCGTCAGCAGTGATGATCGTCTCGCTCATGCCGGTGCTCCTTCTTTCTCCCTCAGAAGGCACGCGACCTGATGTCCGTCTTCCGATGTTGTGTAAACCGGAACTCGCGACTCGCATTCTGCCCCCAGCGAGACCGGGCAGCGTGTATTGAAGACGCAGCCCGACGGACGGTCGAGCGGTGAGGGAATGTCGCCCTTCACCGGTGTCAAAGGCGTGTCGAGGTCGTCGAGGCGCGGCAAAGCGTTCAGCAGTCCCTGCGTATAGGGATGGCCCGGATTTCTGAGCACCTGCCGCACGGAACCTTTCTCGATCAGTTTGCCGAGATACATCACTGCCACCCGGTCCACCGTCTGGGCGATCACCCCCAGGTCGTGGGTGATGAAGAGAATCGCCATGTGAAACTCGCTGACTAAATCCTTCATCAAATCGATGACCTGGGCCTGGATGGTCACATCGAGCGCGGTTGTCGGTTCATCGGCAATAAGCAGCTTCGGTTTGGTGGAAAGCGCCATGGCGATCATGGCGCGCTGGCGCATGCCGCCGGAGAATTCGAACGCATACTGGCCGAAGCGCTGGGCCGGGTCCGGAATTCCCACACGTGCCAGCATCTCGATGGAAATTTCCGTAGCCCGCGCCTTGTTGATACCCGAATGAATCATCAACTGTTCAACCATCTGGCCGCCAATGGAGATGGCGGGGGCGAAACTTGCCATGGGTTCCTGGAAGATCATGGAAACTGCACCGCCGCGGATAACCATACGTTCCTTCGGGTTAGTCAGTGAAAGCACATCCACTTGCTCTCCGTCAATATTCAGTGTGATGCTGCTTTCGGCGTCATAGACGGCGTTATCCGGATTCAGAAGCATCAGCGCCTTGGCCGTCACGGACTTGCCCGAACCGCTTTCGCCCACCAACCCAAGCACTTCGCCCGGCGCTATGTCGAAGGATACTCCTTCGACGGCGGTCACCAGACCTTCGTCGGTTTTGAACCGGACGGTCAGGTCTTTTACTGAAATCAACGGTTGCGTCATTTTTTCGTATCTGCATAAGGATCGGCGGCGTCGCGCAGCCCGTCACCCACAAAAACGAAGGCCAGCACAAGGGTGATGAAGAAAAGCACCGGTATGAAATACCATTGGTAATTGAGCAGAACATCCGCGCTGGTCACGCTTTGCAGCATTACGCCGAGTGAGTTCACCGGGTCTTTCAAACCCAGGCCGATAAAGCTGAGGGCCGTCTCGGAGAGAACCATGTACGGGAAGGAAATAATGAGATCGACGATGATGTAGCTGGTAAAGCTCGGCAAAAGGTGGCGCCGGATGATGTGGCCGGCGGAGGCTCCACACAACTGTGCCGCCAGCACATATTCTTGATTTCGCTCGGTCAGAAGGTGCGTTCGAACCCGCCTGGCCAAGGTCGGCCAACCGATAAAACCAAGGATTAACGAGATGAAGAAAAACCTCTGCTCGGCGCTCCACGTATCCGGAACGAACGCCGCAAGGGCCATGAAAAGTGGAATCGCCGGGATCGTTCGCACCGCATCGGTTGCCATCTGCAACACGGAGTCAATCCAACCCCCGTAGTATCCAGAGATTCCGCCAATCATCAGCGCTAGAATAAAGGCGATGAAGACCCCGATCGTGCCCACCGCCATAGATGTATTGATGGCATGGAGAGTTCTGGAAAAGATATCCTTTCCCGTCCCATCGGTGCCGAAAAGGTGGATCTTGCCCTTATCGACTCCAAACAAATGGGTTGTGAAGGTCATGCCGAGGAATTTGTATTCGTCCCCCTGCGGGAACAGAATCACATAACGGCGTTTTTCCCTGTTGACGTCTGTCACCCAGCGAAAGTTGGTTTTGATCGAGCGGGTTCGTTCGTAGGAATAAATGAACGGTCGCAGAGAAAATCCATTTTCATCCCAAAACTTCGGGATTTGAGGGGCGCCGTTTACATAGCCCTCATCCCGGCCCGCGATCGTCGGAGAATAAGGCGACAGGAACGGTGAAAAGAACCCCGCCGAGATCAATATGATCAGAACCAGAGCGCCCACCATGGCAGCTCTCTGCTTTTTGAACCGTGCCCAAATTAATTGACCTTGAGAGGCGGTAAAATAGGCCTCCTTGCGCTTCTGGTCCACGTTTACATCGACGTTTGCAGTGGTATCTGTCATGTCTACTTAACTCAGGATGCTGCGGCGAATGCGCGGGTCGGTTAAGGCCAGAATGATATCAGTGATAAAATTGATGCCCACAATACTGGCGGTCAGCATGAAAATGATCGCCCCCGCTAACTGTTGGTCATTTGACCTGGCCAGAGCCTCGATCAAGAGCGACCCAGCTTCGGTCAAGGTCAAAATCAAGGCGACGATCGGCAACTCATTGAATATACGATTCAGATCGAAACCCAACGAGTTGATGATCGGCCCGAGGGCGTGCCGAGCAGGATAGCGCCACAGCAGTGCTCGACCTGAAACACCGCGGGCAGACGCGGCTGTGACATACAGTTTGCCTACCTCATCGGACATCAGCGCGCGCACTGTCTGAATCGCAAAGGCTGTTGCCGACCACCCGAGGATGAATACAGGCAACCAGGCGCGAGACAGAAAATCGATGACCCGATCATATGACCAGACTGCATCGCGAAACTCTTTGGAAAACAGTCCGGTCAGGGTGTCGCCGAAAACGATCGTTGAAAACAGCATGATCATCAGCGCCAGTAAAAAGTTCGGTATCGCCAGGCCGAGGTAGCTGATGAAACGTAGGCTGTTATTCAGCAGGGCACTTTTCGATGTGGCCGAGATGATTCCAACGGGGATCGCAATCGAGTAAGCGAGCAACAGGGATGTCAGGCAAATCACCAGGCTCAGCCAGAACTTCTGACCCAGAAGCTGGGAGATGCTGACCCGCAGGATACAGCTATCGCCGAATTCGCCCTGGAAGGCGTGAAAAATCCAGGTTACCCAGCGCGTAATATAGGGTTTGTCCAGACCGAGGCGGACGCGTTCTGCCTCGATATCGGCGACCGATATCCCGGCCCCCTGAGTGTTCTTGAAGGCGAGGTAGCGTTCCGCACAGTCGCCGGGCACCAGTTCCATCAAGGTGAAAACGATGAACGAAACGATCACCAGCGTGATGATCGCCAAGATTGCGCGTGTGCCCGCGAAACGAGCAAATTGAAGCATTGGTCCCCCCGCGCCCCCTACTCGCGCTCCCTGTTGGGTACTCGGCCCACAGGGAGTCTCTGGTCGTTTTGGCCGCGGGCAACTCTTGTTGCCCGCGGCCAGTCTGTGTCAACAGAACGAGACTATTCGTCCAGGTACCACTGCATGCCCCGGTACGGGTACGAGCGGTAGTACTCGTAAGAGTGAGTCGTGAACGAATGGAAGTTTTTCAGTGCGTTGCGATGGTAGATCGGTGCCGGTGCCTTGACCGTGCCGATAAACAGCAGATTGCCCGTCAAGTTCGCGACCATCCGTGCACCGAGCTTGTTCGATTCCGGCGTGCCCACCGGCGCCGACTGGAACGCGTTGATATCCGCAAGCAGCTGTTTCGCATAATCCGGCGGCTCGACGCCGCTTGCACCCTTTGAATCCACCCATTCGGCCCACAGCATCCCTGTTCGACTGCCGAAGTAGTCGCTATACGGCGGCACCCAAAGCTCGTTGTTACCGAGCACGATCGCCAGCGGTTGGCCCTTGCGCCACATGGTCACATCGAGCTTGTTCGACGATTGCGCGGAACGGAACTCGTCCGGCGTTACTTCCTTGACCGTCGTCTGGATGCCCACATTGGCCCAGTGCTGCCCAACAAGCTCGACTACCGGTCCGGGAATCCCCTGGATCGAGAACTGAAGGTTTATAACTATCTTGTCACCATTCGGGAGTTCCCGGAAGCCATCGCCGTCAGTATCCTTCATGCCGATGTCATCCAACAGCGAATTTGCCATTTTCGGATCGAACTGGGCAAAGTGCTGCGACCATTTCGCATCAACAAAGTCGGGTGCGGGCGAGAAGCCGATATACTGTAACGGTTCACCCATACCAAAGTAGGCAACTTCATTGACCTCCTCACGATCGATCGCGACCGACATCGCCTGACGAAAGCGCAGGTCACCGAAGACTTTGCGTTTTTCCAAATCTTCCGATGTCACATTGAACGCGAAGGTCGATATCGTGATTTCCGGCCGCAAATCGATCGTATAGTCGCCCTTCTCCTGGTTTTCCAGCAACAGCGGTGCCGAAGCCAACTGCAGCGACTGCTCTTTATAGTCCACTTCGGCGTTGACCAGCTTCAGGATACGGACTTCGTTCTCGTTGATGTAAACCTCGTCCTGCTCACTGATGTACGGCAGCTGGTTGCCAGCCGTATCGACCATGTGGAAATACGGGTTCGCGACCAGGTGGCGGCCTTCGGTGGTATCCGTGATGGTGATGTGAGACTCGAGTGTCGGCACAACATCCGCTGGCAGCTTTTTAACATTGACCGGGCTTCTCAGCAGTGGCGATGGTGTATCCGTCCAGTCCGAGTTACCGTAATAGTTCGAATGAACCTCGAGGCCATCTTTGAACCCGGCCGCCTGCGCCATCTTATCTGCATCCGGGTTAATTTTCGGGTCCCATTTTCCGAGGAAATGCTTGGGCTGGAAACCCTGTGCGAAAGAGGTTGCAAAGTGCGCGATCAACCCCGGCTTCGGTGCCGGCAGATTAAACTGCACGGTTTGCGGATCAATAACTACAACCTCCATCCGCTTGCCACCTACCAGAACATAGTCTTTCGCCTTTTCCATTATGTCCTTGTTAAGCGCAATACTGTCGTACCAGTATTTAACGTCTTCAGCGGTAAACGGCGCGCCGTCCGACCACCTGTGACCCTTGCGCAG